>NZ_JAGHWV010000009.1:0-14612 GCF_017746095.1 Xanthomonas sp. D-109 | reverse complement strand
GGCGCGCAGCGACGCGCGATGTTTGGGTGCGCGAGGCTTCGCCCATACCCTCATCCGCCCCTTCGGGGCACCTTCTCCCAAAGGGAGAAGGGAGGCGCTGAGCCCCTCTCCCGGCGGGAGAGGGGTTGGGGTGAGGGTCGGCGCGCAGCGACTCGCGATGGTTGGGTGCACGAGGCTTCGCCCGTACCCTCATCCGCCCCTTCGGGGCACCTTCTCCCGGTGGGAGAAGGGAGAAGCCGAAGCCCCTCTCCCCTCGGGAGAGGGGTTGGGGTGAGGGTCCGGCGCGCAGCGACGCGCGCTGTTTGGGTGCACGAGGCTTCGCCCATACCCTCATCCGTCCCTGCGGGGCACCTTCCCCCGTGAAGGGGGCCATGGTCCCGCTGGGAGAAGGAAAGGCGCTATTGCCTCAGTCGAAACAGGCGCGGTACGCAGCCAGTGCCGCGCGTGGATCGGGCGCATCGAACACGCCGCTGATCACCGCCAGCAGGTCGGCGCCGGCCGCGACCAGTGGGCGTGCGTTGTCCGGGGTAAGGCCACCGATCGCCACGCGCGGCAGGCCCAGCGTTGCAGCCGCGTGCAACAGATCGGGCGTGGCGCGGCGCGTGGTGACCTTGCTGCGGGTGGGGAAGAACGCGCCGAAGGCGACATAGCTGGCGCCGGCCGCCGCGGCGCCGCGGGCCAGGGCCAGGTCGTCGTAGCAGGAGGCGCCGATCAGCGCCTGCGGTCCGAGCATGGCGCGCGCGGCAGCGAGGTCGCCGTCGTCCTCGCCCAGATGCACGCCGGCCGCGCCCACCGCCTGCGCCAGGGCGACGTCGTCGTTGACGATCAGCGGCACCCCGGCTCGCGCGCACAGCGCCTGCAGTGCCGCAGCCTGGTCGCGCCGCTGCGCCGCGTCGGCGCGCTTGTTGCGGTACTGCAGCCAGGTCACGCCCTGGTCCAGCAGCGGCGCCACCCGCGCCAGCAGGCGCGCGCCGTCGGCGTCGTCGGGAGTGATCAGGTACACGCCGCGCGGCGCCGGGGATGCGTTCATGGCCAAGCCTTCCGATGCGTCGACGGCGATGGGACAATGCCGTTCCGTCCGACTGTGACCTGCGATTATCCAATGAGCGACGCCACCGCCACCACTTATCGCACCTGGATGTGCGTCGTCTGCGGGTTCATCTACAACGAAGCCGACGGCCTGCCGGAAGAAGGCATCGCCCCCGGCACCCGCTGGGACGACGTGCCCGACACCTGGACCTGCCCGGACTGCGGCGTGACCAAGGACGATTTCGAGATGGTGGAGATGGAGTAAGGCTGGGATTGGGGAGTGGGGAATCGGGAATGGACAGCGACTCCCGTGCCTTGCAGGCTTCGCGCGGCGGCCAGTTTCAGGGCTGGCAGGCAGACATCGCGAGACCGGGCGGTCGGATCGCAAGGCCGATACTCGGGAGCGCCGCATGTCCGCCCACGTCCGATGATCGATTCGGTCGGTCGTCTATGACGGCTTGATCAGGTCAGCAACCTCTGAGCCTCAGGCTGCGCTTTTCCCATTCCCGATTCCCCTCTCCCCATTCCCAGCCTCAATGCATCCGCTGCGCGCGCGCGCTCAGTTCCACCAGGCGCTCGCGGATCGGCAGGGCGTCGGAGGCCTCGGGGTTCAGTTGCAGGTAGCGGCCGAGGTCGCGGCGTGCGCCGGGCACGTAGTCCATCTGCAGGTAGGCCATGCCGCGGTCGCGCAGGGCCTCGGGCTGGTCCGGCATCAGCTTGAGGACGCGGTCGGCGCTGCGCGCGGCGCGGTCCCACTCGTCGCGTTCGGCATACAGGCCGTGCAGGTTGCGCAGGACCCGGGCGAGGATCGCGCGGTGCGGCGCCGGGTCCAGGATCTGCAGCAGGGCGCGGTCGTCCGGGCTTTCGCCGCCCATGTGCGGCCGCGCGCGCTCGCGCAGTTCCTCCACCGCCAGCGGGCGACCGCCGTTGAACGGGTCCATCACCAGCAGGCCGTCGTCCACCGGCAGGCGCACCAGGAAATGCCCCGGGAAGGACACGCCGTCGAGCGGGATGTCCAGGCGCCGCGCCACTTCCATCTGCACCAGCGCCAGCGAGATCGGGTTGCCCAGGCGCCGCTCGAACACCTGGTTCATGTAGCTGTTGCGCGGGTCGTAATATTCGTCGTGGTTGCCGGTATAGCCCAGCTCTTCGAACAGGTGGCGATTGATCGCCGCCATCTTCAGCGGCCACTGCTCGATCATCGCCACCTCGTGCCGCAGGTGGTCGGCGTGGCTCTGCGCCAGGGTGTCGTAATGGGCGGCATCCAGCTCCGGATACTCGTCGCGCGCGATCAGCAGCGCGGTCGCCAGCAGCGGCAGGGCATCGTCATCCAGAGCGGCCAGGGTATTCCAGCTCGGCAATGTCAATGGGGCGGCCATGGCCCAAGACTGGCGGCAAAGCCGGGCCCGATCAAGTCCGGCGGTTCCCGACAGCGGTGTCGGGTTCAGCGCGGTGCTCGCGGGGCCTTTTCCCGACGCCGCCGGCACCGTTGACGGGTCAGTGGCCCTGCGGAATACCCGGGCCGAAACGCAGTTCGGTGCCGTCCTGCAGCTTCAGCTGCTCGGCCTGGCCGGCGTTGAGTTCGAGCACATAGCGCGCCGGCGCGTTGCTCGGGTAGGGCGGGCAGGCGTCGCCGGCCGAGCACGGCGGCACGTCGCGCTGCTGCGCCACCAGCTTGCGCTGGTTGTCGAAGTACAGGATGTCCAGCGGGATCTTGGTGTTCTTCATCCAGTACGCCTGCGGTTCCTCGCGGTCGTGGATGAACAGCATGCCGTGGTCGGCCTCCATCTGGTCGCGGAACATCAGCCCGCGCGCGCGCGTCGCATCGTTCTGCGCCAGTTCCACTTCGTAGCGATGTCCGCCCAGTTCCACCCAATGGTCGCCGCCGGCGCTGGCGCAACCGCTGAGGGCAAGCAGGAGAAGGACGCCGAGCGCGCGGAAGAGGGACATGGGCGGGGCCAGGGCAAGAGGAGGACAGCGCGCACCTTGTTGCATGGTGCGTGTGGCGTCAAGAGCGGGGATTGGGGATTGGGGATTCGGGATTCGGGATTCGCAAAGGCAAGGATCTCGGCTTTCACGAATCCCCAATCCCGAATCCCCCGCGCGCGCCAGCGCGCGTCAAAAGACGCGCGGCGGCTCGCCACCGACGATCACCACGTCGGCGGGGCGGCGGGCGAACAGGCCGACGCAGACCACGCCTGGGATCTGGTTCAGTTCGCGCTCCAGCGCCACCGGGTCGGTGATCGACAGGTGGTGCACGTCCAGCACCACGTTGCCGTTGTCGGTGATCACGCCGTCGCGCCACACCGGCTGGCCGCCGGTGCGCGCCAGGATCTCGCGGGCGACCAGGCTGCGTGCCATCGGGATCACCTCGATCGGCAGCGGGAACGTGCCCAGGGTCTGCACCTGCTTGCTCGGGTCGACGATGCAGATGAAGCGCTCGCTGGCCTCGGCGATGATCTTCTCGCGGGTCAGCGCGGCGCCGCCGCCCTTGATCAGGCACTTGTTCGGATCGCACTCGTCGGCGCCGTCCACGTACAGCGACAGGTTGCCGGTGTGGTTCAGGTCCAGCACCTCGATGCCGTGCTGGCGCAGGCGCGCGGTGCTCTGCTCGGAACTGGACACCGCACCCTTGATGCGGTGGCCGATGCGGCCGAGCGCGTCGATGAAATAGGCGACGGTGGAGCCGGTGCCGACGCCGACGATCATGCCGTCCTGGACGTAGTCGATGGCTTTCTCGGCGGCAAGGCGTTTGGCGTCTGACATTGGAAGAGCTCGGGAGTGGGGATTCGGGATTCGGGATTCGTTGAAGCGGCAGACAGGTGGGAACGGAGGCAAATCCCCAATCCCCAATCCCGGCTATTCGAGCCCCAGCAGCAGCTTCCACTGCGCGGCGCTGACCGGGAACACCGACAGGCGGTTGCCGCGGGCGACCAGGGGGAAGCCTTCGCCCAGCGTGTCGGCGTGCTGCTTGATCTCGTCCAGGGCGATGGTGCGCGCCAGCTTGCGCTCGAACGCCACGTCCACCAGGTACCAGCGCGGCTGCTCCGGGGTGGCCTTGGGGTCGTGGTAGTCGGAGGACGGGTCGAACTGGGTGGCGTCGGGGTAGGCCTGGCTGGCCACGCGCGCCACGCCGACGATGCCCGGCACCTTGCAGTTGGAGTGGTAGAACAGGATGCCGTCGCCGAGCTTCATGCCGTCGCGCATGAAGTTGCGCGCCTGGTAGTTGCGCACGCCGTTCCAGGGTTCGGTGCCGACCCGCTGCAGGTCGTCGATCGAGAAAGCGTCCGGTTCGGACTTCATCAGCCAATAGCGGGTGCGTGCGGTCATGCGGTGGAATCGGGCGCGGTCGACAGGGTGAGGGATTCGGTGCAGACCGCGTCCAGCGCCACGTCCCAGGCCGCCAGCGGCAAGGCCGCGACCTGTTGCGCGTCGAAGGCGGCCCCGACCAGCCAGGGCGGCGGAGCCTGCCGCTGGCGGAAAGCGAAGCTGCGATCATACCAGCCGCCTCCCATGCCCAGGCGGCCGCCGGCAGTGTCGAAGCCGACCAGTGGCGTCACCACCAGCGCCATCTGCGCCGGCGCCAGGGTCGTGGCCGGGTCGACGTCGGGCTCGGGGATGCCATAGCGGTTGGCGCGCAGCGGCTGCACGGGGCGCCACGGCGCAAAGCGCAGGGTGTCGCCGCTGAGCACCGGCAGGCAGTACTGCACCGCCTCCGGCAACGACAGTTGCCAGCGGTGCAGGGCGATCTCCCCGTCCATGGCCCAGTAGCCGCCGACATGGCCGTGCTGCGGCGCGAACGGCAGGTCCAGCAGTCGCTGCGCCAAGGCGTCGGCGGCGGCCAGGCGTACGGGCGCGCTGAGCGCGCGGCGGCGCGCGCGCAGGTCCTGGCGCAGGGAGTCGCGGTCGTCGGCGGTCATCGGGCAGGCGTGGCGAGGGAGGGCGCTATTGTCGGCGGCGGCGCGCGCACTGACCAGGGCGCCGCCGCGACGATCACGCGTAGAGCGCCACCGTCTGCCGGCCCCACAGCACCAGCCGCCCGGCGCTGTCCCAGATCTGCATGTCCTGCAGCGAGTAGCCGTCCTCGGCATGCAGGCTGGCCGAGCGCAGCAGGAACCAGTCGCCGGCGCTGGCCGGCTGCGGGAAGTCCAGGGTCCAGGTCATCGAGCTGACCGGTGCGGGTGCGGTGAAGCAGGTCATCGCCGCCGGCGGCAGGCAGTCGCCCAGCGCGACCAGGGCCACGCCCGGGTCCACGCCGACGGCGTCGCGATGGCGCGCCCAGACCAGTAGCTCCGGCGTGGCGGCGCCGGAGATCGGCAGCGCGCCGCCGGCCAGGCGCATGTCGAAGTTGGCGACGAAAGCCGGCGTCATTGCGCTGTCGGCGATCGGCGTCGCGTCATCGGGACCGACCACCGCCGGCCGTGCCGGCAGGAAGTCGTGGGCGATGCGGCTGGGCCGCGGCTGTGCGAACAGCAAGGCCGCACGCAGCGCGACCTGCCCGTCTGCCAGACAATCGACGCCCACGGAGGTGGCGGACTTGCCCTGGCGCAGCACCTGCGCCTCGAAGCGCAGGGTGCCGTCGGCCGGGCCGATGAATCCGATGTGCGCCGACTTCAGCGGCGGCAATGCGGAGGGTGCGGTGCGCAGCGCGGTCTGCAGGGCGAGCGCCGCGGACAGTCCACCGAAGGCGGTGCGGCCTTGTCGCCAGCTAGCGGGGACATCGAATCCCGCGGCGGGGTCGAAGCGGTCGAGGATCTGGGCGAGCGTCGGCAATCCGGGATCTCCGTGGTGGGGCCACCAGTATCCCGGGTTTCGGCCGGTGCGAAAACGCGTCGCACATGCACTACGCCGGCAACGACGGCGTGGTGGACACGCAGGTTGCCGACGCACAAAAGGAAACGGCGCCTTGCGGCGCCGTTTCCCGGAACAATTGCATTCTCCGCCGTGACGATGCGTGCGAAACGACCTTGAACCCGGGGTTCAAGTGGGATGGCTGGAGAATCATCGGGCTTCCCGCTACGAGGCGGACCTGCACTCCCGATTCCGTCGCCACCCCGTGGTCGTCATTAAGGGACAAGGCGAATGTTTGCACACGCTGTCGTTCACAGCAGAGAACGCAAGTGGAGTATAGCGCCGTCGTCGCGCTTGGCTAGTCCGTTCGTCGGTGCTTCGGTGCGTTGCAATTCACGTTGATGATCGCCGCGCCACGAGCGGATCAGCGCGTCGTATCGACCACGCTGTCCAGGCGCCGATTGAGATCGGCGAGTGTGCGCGCCATCTCGCGGTCGCGCTGTGCCTGCTCGTCGCGCAGTTGCTGCAGTTCGTGCGCCAGGTTCAACGCCGCCAGGACGGCGACGCGATCCACCGCGGCCATGCGGTTGCTGCCGCGCACTTCGCGCATCTTCGCATCGAGCAGGCGCGCGGCGGCGAGCAGGCCGTCGCGCTCCTCGGCCTCGACGCCGACGGTGTACTCGCGGTCGAGGATGCGGACGCTGACCGGCTCGCTCACGTGTGCTGCTCCAGGGACTTCAGTCGGGCGATCATCGCTTCCACGCGCGAACGCGCCTGTTCGTTCTTGGTCAGCAACTGCGAGCGCTCGCCGATCAGGTGTTCCTGCTGCTGGCGCAGGCTGCGGTTCTCGTCGGACAGGCGCTGGCAGCGCTCGACCAGCGTTTCCACGCGTGCGGCAAGGGCGCGAAGCTCGGCGAGGGCGTCAGGGCTGTCCATGGCGCTCACGATAGGCATGCGCCGGAGGGGCGGTCAAGACGCCGCGCGGCGGCACCATGGCCGGCGCTCAGGCAGGCAGCCGCAGCGGTTGCTGCAGCAGGCGCAGGCAGGCGTCCGGTTCCAGCGCCGGCGCCACCAGGTGGCCCTGGATCTCGTCGCAGCCGTGTGCGCGCAGGAACGCCAGTTGCCCGGCGTCCTCGACCCCCTCGGCCACCACCTTCAGCGCCAGCGAGTGGCCCATCGCGATGATGGTGCTGGTGATCGCCTCGTCGTCCGGGTCGCGGGTGAGGTCGCCGATGAATTCCTGGTCGATCTTCAGGGTGTTGATCGGCAGCCGCTTCAGGTAGGCCAGCGACGAATAGCCGGTGCCGAAATCGTCGATGGCCAGGGTCAGCCCCAGCTCGCGGCAGGCGCGCAGCAGCGCGGCGTTCTTGCCGACCTGCGACATCACCACGCTCTCGGTGAGTTCCAGTTCGATGTTGGCCGCCGGCACACCGGTTTCGGCGAGGATCCCGGCCATCAGTTCCGGCAGGTTGCCGCGCTCGAGCTGGATCGCCGAGACGTTCACCGACATGCACAGATCGGTCAGCCCCATCCGCCGCCAGTCGCGCAACGCACTGCAGGCCTGTCGCAGCACCCACTCGCCGATCTCCAGGATCAGCCCGGTTTCCTCGGCCAGCGGGATGAACTGGCTGGGCGAGACCGGGCCGAAATCGGCGCTGTGCCAGCGCAGCAGCGCTTCCACGCCCACCACCCGCTGCGTGCGCAGCGAGTAGCGCGGCTGGTAGACCAGCTTCAGTTCCTGATCCAGCGGGATCTTGCGCAGCGTGCTGGCCAGGGTGGCGCGGTGGCGGGTGGCCTCGTCCATGCGCGCCGAGTACACCTGGGCGTTGCGGCGCCCGGCGGCCTTGGCCTGGTACATCGCGGTATCGGCATGCTTGAGCAGTTCGCTCGGCAGCAGCGCGTGCTGCGGGAACAGGGAGATGCCGATGGAGGTGGACACCGCGACCTCGCGGCGTTCGTCCAGCCGCAGGGGCGCCTCGAACGCGGCCAGCACGCGGGCGGCCACCGCCTCGGCCTCGCCCTGGCTGACGATGTCCTCGACCACCACGGTGAATTCGTCGCCGGCCAGGCGCGCCACCGTGTGCTGCGGCCCCACCGCCTGCTGCAGGCGTTCGGCGACCGCGCGCAGCACACGGTCGCCGACCGCGTGGCCCAGCGAGTCGTTGATGTCCTTGAAGCGGTCCAGGTCCAGGAACAGCACCGCGACCGAGCCGGCCTGGCGCCGCGCCCGCACGATCGCCCGCGCGAGGCGCTCGGACAGCAGGGCGCGATTGGGCAGGCTGGTCAGCGTGTCGTAGTTGGCCAGGTAGCGCAGTTCCTGCTCGGCGCGCTTCTGTTCGGTGATGTCTTCCAGCACCACCACCTGGAAGCTCTGGCGGCCGTCGGCGTCGACCACGGTGTTGCGGCGAAGGTGGCAGAGGATCTCCTGGCCGTCCTTGCGCCGCTTCCAGGCCTCGCCGCGCCAGTGCCGGCCGTGGTCGGCCGCCGGCGCGGCCGCCGTTTCCGGGGTGTGGTCGATCAGCGCCATCGGCTGGCCCAGCACCTCGCGCTCGCTGTAGCCGGTGATGCGGGTGAAGGCCGGGTTGACCGAGATGAAGCGGCGGTCCTCGTCGAGCACGGCGACCGCTTCGCCCATGCTGCGCAGCACTTCGGCGGCGATGCGCCGTTCCAGGTCGGCCTGGCGGTGCGAGGTGATGTCGCGGGCGGTGCCGGCGAGCCGGCGCGGTGCGCCACTGGCGTCGTAGTCGACCACACGGCCGCGCACCCGCGCCCAGTGCCAGATTCCATCGCCGGTCAGGTCCACGCGGTACTCGGCGGTGTAGATCGCGGTGAGGCCCTGCAGGTGTTCCTGCAGCACCTGCCGCGCCTGCGCCATGTCGTCGGGATGGATGCGCAGCGGCTCGTTCTCGCGGATCACCAGGCCGATGTCCTGCGCGTGCGGCGTGGCCTCGTCGGCGCGCATCAGCCGCAGCGTGCGCGCCTGCAGGTCGTAATCCCAGAAGTGTTCGCCCGAGGCCCACAGCGCCAGCTTCAGGTGCTGGTCGCGCTGCTGCAGCTGCGCATGCCGTTGCAACTGCTCGCGCAGGCGCCGACGCGAGCGCAGCGCGAACAGCGCCGCCAGCCCTCCGGCGGCCAGCGCCGCGAGCGCCACCAGCGGCCACGCGGCCAGCAGTGTCTGGCCGAACAAGGCCAGGCCGGTCCTTCCCGCAGCTCCTGCAGCGACGTGCTCCAATGGCATGGCGGAAAGTGACTTCTGTCAAAGAACGGGTGGTGGAGTGTAGGCGCGTGCCGGAAGCCACCACAAGCGGCGGCGCACACGCGATTGCTACACTGCGCAGTCCCGATTCCGCTGCAGGCCGCCACAGGCCCGTGGCCAGCGCCCGACAGGCTTCGCTCCATGACCGAACTTCCCACTGCCGACCAGATCGCCGATGCCAGCCGGACGCTTGGCCTGGCTGCGTCGGCGGCCGAATTGCACGGCGGCCTGTGCGGCTGGCTGGCCGGCGGCGGCGCCGAGGTGCCGGCCTGGCCAGCGGCCGTACTCGCCGACGCCAGCATCGCCGCGCCGCGCCCCGGCGACGCGCTGGATCGCCTGCGCGAGGCCACCACTGCGCAACTGAACGACCGCGATTTCGGTTTCGACCTGGTGCTGGCCGATGCCGGCGCGTCGCTGCCCGAACGCGCCGACGCGCTGTTCGACTGGTGCCGCGGCTTCCTCGGTGGTTTCGGCCTGGCCGCGGGCGCCGCGCCGCCGCTGTCCGAGGAAGGGCAGGAGGCGCTGCAGGACCTGGCGCGGCTGGCCCAGGCCAGCGCCGACGATTTCGACAGCGGCGACGAGGACGAGGACGCGCTGGCCGAGATCGAGGAGTTCGTGCGCGTGGCGGTGCTGCTGCTGCACAGCGACTGCGTGCTCGGCCCGCGCCACCGGCAGCGCCTGAACTGATGAAGCGGCTCACCGGGATTTCCTCCGGCGAGTACGCGCGCCGCCGTCGGCAACTGATGGACATGGCCGGCGAGCAGGCCATCCTGGTGCTGCCCAGCGCGCCGGAGCGGGTGCGCAGCCACGACACCCATTACCCGTACCGGCAGGATTCGGATTTCTGGTACCTGTGCGGCTTTCCCGAGCCGGACGCGGTACTGGTGCTGGTGCCCGGGCGCCGCCACGGCGAGGCGCTGCTGTTCTGCCGCGAACGCGATCCCGAGCGCGAAGCCTGGGACGGCCCGCGGGCGGGTCAGGAAGGCGCGGTCGAACGCTATGGCATGGACGATGCCTATCCGATCGACGACCTCGACGAGATCCTGCCCGGGCTGCTGGAAGGCCGCTCGCGGGTGTACTACCACTTCGGCCGCGACGTCGATTTCGACCTGAAGCTGATCGGCTGGGTCAAGCGCGTGCGCGAGCAGGTACGGCACGGCGCGCAGCCGCCGCACGAGTTCCTTGAGCTCGGGCATCTGCTGCACGAGCAGCGCCTGTTCAAGTCGCGCGACGAGATCGCGCTGATGCAGGTCGCCGCCGACCTGAGCGTGGCCGGACATCGTGCGGCGATGCGGCTGGCGAAGCCGGGCGTGCACGAATACCAGGTGCAGGCCGAGATCGAGCGCGAATTCCGCGCCGGCGACGCCTGGCCGGCCTACGGCAGCATCGTCGGCAGCGGTCACAACGCCTGCGTGCTGCACTACCGCGCCAACGCCGCGCGCCTGCGCGACGGCGACCTGGTGCTGGTCGATGCCGGTGCCGAGTACCGCGGCTATGCCGCCGACATCACCCGCACCTTCCCCGCCAATGGCCGCTTCAGCCCCGAACAGCGCGCGCTGCACGACCTGGTCGGCGCCGCGCACGCCGCCGCGCTGGCGCAGGCGCGCCCGGGCATGGCTTACGAGGCCGGACACCTGGCCGCGGTGCAGACCCTGACCGAAGGCCTGCTGCGGCTGGGCCTGCTCAAGGGCAGCTTGGAACAGAACCTGGCCAGCGGCGACTACCGGCGCTTCTATCGGCACAAGACCGGGCACTGGCTGGGCCTGGACGTGCACGATGTCGGCGACTACCGGCTGGCCGGCGAATCGCGCCTGCTCGAGCCGGGCATGGTGTTCACCATCGAACCCGGCCTGTACGTGTCGCCGGACGACAAGGACGTGGACCCGAAGTGGCGCGGCATCGGCATCCGCACCGAGGACGACGTGCTGATCACCGACGACGGCCACCGCGTGCTCACCGATGCCTTGGCGCGCAGCGCCGAGGAGGTCGAAGGGTTGATGGCTGGGAATGGGGAATAGGGAAACGGGAATGGAAAAAGCAGCGCCCGCGCGCGGAAAGGTCAGCTAGCTAGTAGGCCTGGCGCTTCTGCTTTTGCGATTCCCCAATCCCGATTCCCCATTCCCGCGGTGGCGGCTCAGGCCGCCGCCGCAAACTCCGGTCGCGTCAGGTTCTCCGGTGCGTCCTCGGTGCACACCACTTCGTCCTCGATGCGGATGCCGCCGTAGGGCTTGAACTGCGCCACCCGCGCCCAGTCGACGCTATCGCCGTGGCCGGCCTGCTTGAGGTCGTCGAGCAGCATGTCGATGAAATACAGGCCCGGCTCGATCGTCACCACCATGCCCGGTTCCAGGGTGCGGGTCATGCGCAGGTAGGGGTGGCCGTCGGGGCGTTCGATGCGGCCACCGCGGTCGCTGGCGGCGAAGCCGGCGACGTCGTGCACCTGCAGGCCGATCGGATGGCCCAGGCCGTGCGGGAAGAACGCGGCGCTGACGCCGGTGGCCACCGCGGTTTCCGGCGACACCTTCAGCACCCCGGCATCCCGGAGTACGCCCATCAGCGCCAGATGCGCATCCAGATGCAGTTGCCGGTAGTCGACGCCGGCGCGCACGTGCTGGCCCATGCGCTGCTGCGCGGCGTCCACCGCGTCGATCAGCGCCTGGAAGTCGCTGCCGCGATCTGCGGCGTAGGTGCGGGTGATGTCGCTGGCGTAGCCGTGCGCGGAGGCGCCGGCGTCGATCAGGAAGCTGCGCAGCGGCGTCGGCGCCTGCCGCTGCAGTTCGGTGTAGTGCAGCACGGCGCCGTGTTCGTTCAGCGCCACGATGTTGCCGTACGGCAGTTCGTTCGCGTCCTGGCCGACCGCGGCGCAGTAGGCCATGTGGATCTCGAATTCGCTGCGGCCGTCGCGGAACGCGGCCTCGGCGGCGCGATGGCCGCGCACTGCCGCCTGCTGTGCCTGGCGCATCAGTGCCAGCTCGTAGGGCGTCTTGTAGGCGCGGTGGTATTCCAGGTAGTGCAACACTTCCGCCGGGTTGTTCGGCACGTAGCCGCCCAGCGCGCTCTGCGGCTCGCCGAGGATCGCGCTGCGCGCGGCATCCGGCAGCAGCGCCAGCGCCTCGTCCGGGGTGCGGATCAGGTGGATGTCGCAGTGCTCCACCCACCAGCCGCTGGGCGCATCCGGCACCACATGCCAGTAGTCGCGCGGCTGGTGGAAGATCACCTGCGGGCGGCGCCCGGGCGTGTACACCAGCCAGCTGTTCGGCACCCGCGTCAGCGGCAGCCAGGCCTTGAACTGCGGGTTCACCGCGAACGGATAGTCGCGATCGTCGAACACCTGGTAGTGCAGGGTGCCGCTGGGGACCACCAGGTGGTCGAAGCCGCCGCGCGCCAGCGCCTCGTCGGCGCGTTGGGTCAGCGTGCGCAGGTGGTCGGGATACAGGGCGCTTGGGTCGTGCTGGGGCATGGCGGCGGACTCGTTCGGCGATGCGGAAACAGGGGCGCCAGTGTGCCGGAAACGCTGCGGGCGTGCGGACGTGGGTGGACGGCGTGCGCATGGCGTGCGTTGCCGAAGCTGCGCCGGCGACGCGGGGCGTTGTCGATCCGCCGGATCTTCCTTGCGTCGAAGCGCGAACCGGACTCGGATGCCCGTCGTAGGAGCGGCTTCAGCCGCGACCGGCCTTCCAGGGAACACCTCGTTCGCGGCTGAAGCCGCTCCTACAAGATGGGCGGCGCTAGCCGCCGGGGGCCGAGTTGATCCACTGCCGCAGCAGGTCGCGGTGCGCGGGGGAAATGGTCAGGAAACGGAAGCCGGCCCAGGCCTGGCCCGGTGCGTGCGAGGGTTCGCTCCACAACAGGTGCGCGCCGACGTCGATCTGCGCGTCGCGGTCGGCCTGCGGCATCGAGAAGCGCAATTGGTACAGCGCGTCCTCGTGCAGCGGCGCCGAGGCCAGCAGCAGCATGCCGTGTTCGGAGACGTTGCCGAGGCGGCCGACCACGGCGTCTTCCATCAGGTCCAGCACCGGCACCATGTCCGGGACCTGGCGGCGCGGCGAACGGCGGGCGTCGCTGCTCATGCACTCTCCATGGCGTCGTCGGCGGCGGGAACGCCGGCCAGGGTGCGCAACGCGCGTACCGCGGCCTGCCAGGCGCGGTCGATCAGGCGTGCGCGGTCTTCGCTGACGATGCGGGCCTGGCCCTGCGCCAGCAGCCGCGCCAACCCGTCGAGCGTGTGTTCGGCGGTCTTCTGTCCGCGCTGGTTCACGAACAGCGCGCGTTCGGTGATCGGGCTGTACCAGGACAGGCGTTGCCGCTTCAGGTCGCCTTGCTGGTTGACCACGAATTCGAACCAGGTGCCGAACGGCAGCGTGCGCAGGCGCGCATACGCCGCCTGTTCGGCCTCGTTGCGCGGCGGCAGCGAAGGCCGCTCGCCGTCCTCGCCCTGCTCGCCCAGACGGGTGCGTGCCTTCAGCCGCACGCTGAGCTCGGTGCGCGAGGTGGTGGCGTCGGTGCCGCCGGGCGTGGACAGGCGGCGGGCGATGGCCTCGGCTTCCTGCTGGTGGTAGCCCACCTGCAGCAACGCCTGGCCCACGCGCTCGGCCAGGCCGGCATCGGAGGCGCCCTCGCTGCGGCAGGTGACCTCGGCGATGCGCTCGGCCAGGCCGATGCGTTCGCGCCAGATCTCCGAATCCTCGCCCTGGCGCAGCAGGGTCAGCACCAGCACGTCGGACCAGGCCTGCTGCAGCAGGGTCTGCACGAAATCGGGCGGTTGCCGGGCGTTGCACAGCGCTTCCAGGGTGGCGATCGCGGTCTGCTTGGCCAGCTCCAGCCGTTCCTTGCCGCGCGCGGCCTCCACGTGCCGGCGCTCGGCGATCTCCGCCTTGTGCGCCAGGCTGCGCTGCTGCGCCTGGATGTCCTGGTGGGCCTGTTCGAAGACGGTTTCGTCGCCCTCGTATTCTTCGACCACGCGGTCCACCGCCTGGTTGAGCTTGAGCAGCAGCGTCGGATCGCTGTCGTCTTCGCCCAGCCAGGTCGCGCCCGATTCGGCGACGGCGTTGAGCAGTTCCCGCGCCGGGTGGCGGCTGCGCGCGAAGAACGCCGGGTCCTGCAGCGCAGCGCGCACCAGTGGCACCTGCAGGCGTTCCAGCAGCGCCGCGGCCGGCGCGTCGGCGCGCACCTCGCGCTCGATCTCGCCGTACAGCAGGCCGAGCAGGTCGAAGGTGTCGGCCTGTTGCGCGGCCAGGGTCGCCTGCGCGCCGTGGCTGGCGCGTAGCGCCTGCAGCAGGGCGGTCTGCACGTCGCGCAGGTGGCGGCGTCCGCGCAGCCCGCCCAGGGTGCTGTGGGCCGGCGGTTGCGCCTGCAGTTCGCCCAGGGCCTGCAGCAGGCTGGCGGTCGGGACCGGGATCGCGCCGGTGGCGCTCGCCGGCCGCGCCGCGAGCGTGGCGGCACCGGCGGTCGCGGGCGCCGCCGCGGCGGGCGTGGCCTTGGTGCGCGCCGCAGTCAGCAACTGGCGCAGGGTGGCCGCCGTGACCAGACGCATCAT
>NZ_JAGHWV010000008.1:0-347726 GCF_017746095.1 Xanthomonas sp. D-109 | reverse complement strand
ACTCCGCTCTCACCTGCAACGATAGACCCTTATTTGACACAAGCGGCTTCAGCCGCGACAGGCTTTGCCGGTAACGCCTCATCGCGGCTGAAGCCGCTCCTACCGCGCACTTCCCGACATGATTGCCAGCGTCCGCGGCTCTCCCGGCCGGGTACACACGCGGCCTGGAACTCCCCCGGCAGCACGCCCCCCTGTTCACGTCCTGAGTCGCAGCGCCCCGCGGTGCTTCATGTCGAGTCAGCACCACTGAAACCGCCACAGCCCCGTTCGCGCTCCTCTGCGCACAGAAGCCCCCGATCATGCAGTCACACCTGTCGTGCTCATTGCGAGCACGAAGCGTGCACCAGTGCCCCCATCCAAGAGTGGCGGCCGTCACGCGCGTGGCGACGGGATCGACCAACGTGCCGCCGCACGCGCCGCAGCAACGCATCGCGTCTACAATCGCGCTGCACCGGCATCTGCACATGCGGCGGCGGCACGCGCTACAGCGTGCGCGCCGCGGACAGGTGCCAGGCGGATATCCCCCTCCATGTGGCACCGCTTCCCCCCGAGCCCACGCCATGTCCAACGTAGTCCGGCTGCACAGCGCGCGCGAACGCGAGCAGCGCCTGCACGATGACGTCCTCGATGCGGCCGAGCGCTGCATCGTCGAGAACGGCCTCGGCGCCACCACCTTCGAACTGATCGCCGGGACCGCAGACGTCTCCTGCAGCGCGGTGCGCCGGCAGTTCGACGACAAGCGCGGCCTGGTCCAGGCACTGATGGAACGCGACTACGAGCGCGCGATCCGCACGATGTGGCTACTGCAGCCACCGCCGCACCAGGACGCCACCGCCTTCATCGCCGGTGCGCTGGAAGAATGGCTGGTGGCCGATGCCAACCAGCGCCGGCGACGCCTGGACCTGGAGATGGACCTGGCCGCCGCGCGCGATCCAGAACTGGCGCAGTACGCGCGCCGGCTCAACGTCTCCCTGGTGCAGAACCTGGGCGACCTGCTGCGACGCATGCTGCGCGACCACGGCTGGAGCGGCGGCGAGGCGGAGTTCCAGGCCCGCGTCTATGCGGTCGCCGCGATGTGCGGCGGCCTGCACATGATGATGACCACGGGCGTGGAGCTCAACCGCATGCACCTGCAGTTGATCCTCAGCGAAAGCCTGGCCGGGATCTTCAGTACGGCACGCACCTGACGCTGTCCTGCGCCATTCCCTGTTTACCGCCGATCGTCCATCTGCATCTCCGAAGCACCGACGCGGCGCCTGGTGCGGCCTGCCGACGTCGTCCTTGGTCGATGCAGGCACCACGCCTTTCGCACGAAACTGCGTGCGAGCGGCGCCATCCCCGCAATGGCCCGTCGGATCCAGCGCAACGCGCGATATCGATGCTTGAGGCCGCCGCAAGCAACGCTGTCTGGGCGATCGATGTTCGACGCCGGAACAGGCGACCACCACGAGGCCACTCAGGCAGGCGCTGCTGGCGCGTGCATCTGCCCCGCCGCGTTGCGCAACGCCCGACCGATGTGCTGCAGGGTGCTGGAACGCACTGCAACGTGCTGCCAGTACAACGGCACGTCGAGCCAGCGCTGCGGGTCGACGACGACGATCTGCCGCTGCCGCAGCGCCGCCACCAGCATCTGCTCCGGCGCCAGACACCAGCCCAGGCCGCGCGCGGCGGCCTCGACGAAGCCGATGGAGGTCGGCAGGTAGTGGATCGGCGGATGCAACCGCGCACGGGTGATGCGACGCACGAAGCGCGCCTGCAGCGCATCCTTGCGGTTGTAGACCAGCATCGGGGCGCGAGCCAGCGCCGCGGCGTCCAGGCCATCGGCGAAGTGGCGGGCGAAGAAGGCTGGCGAGGCGATCGCGCGGTAGCGCATCGCACCCAACGCCAGCACATTGCAGCCCTGCAAGGCCTTGCCGACGGAGGTGACGGCACCAAGCACGGCGCCACTGCGCAACAGATCAAGCGTGTGGTCCTGGTCGTCGACCTGGATGTCGAACAGATAGCCATGCGCCTCGTGCAGGGCCGCGAGCGCATCCAGGAACCAGGTCTGCAGCGAATCGTCGTTGACGGCGATGGCGATGCTGCGGGCCGCTGCGCTGCTGGCCGGCGCAGGCAGCAGATCGGCCACCGCCTCGGCCTCCAGCACCTGCATCGGCCGCACGCTGCGCAGCAGGCGCTCGCCGGCGGGCGTCGGCCGGCAGGGAGCCTGGCGCACGATCAGCACCTGGCCGAGCCGGTCTTCCAGCGCCTTGATCCGCTGCGAGACCGCCGACGGCGTCAGCGCCAGGCGGCGCGCGGCGGCCTCGAAGCTGCCTTCTTCCAGCACGGCGGCGAAGGCGGACAGTTGGGGATGAAGCAGATCCATGGCAGCAAGGCAGATTAGGAACGCTTCACAGCCTACAGAAAAATGAGTTTGGCTAATCCTGCTGGCACATGCAGCATGCTTGCCCACGCCACCGGGCACTCCCCATGTTGCTGCACGCACTGTTGGCCGGCCTCGCCGCCGGCGCCAGCCTGATCGTCGCCATCGGCGCACAGAACGCCTTCGTACTGCGCCAGGGACTGCAGCGTCGGCAAGTCGGCCTGGTCGTGGCCGTGTGCGCCGCCAGCGATATCGCGCTGATCGTCCTGGGCGTGTCCGGCATCGGTGCCGTCGTGGATGCCTGGCCCGGCGTGCTGCAAGCATTGCGTTTCGGCGGCGCGGCCTTCCTCGGTGCCTACGCGCTGCTGGCGGCACGACGCGCCTGGCGCGGCACTGGCGGCCTGCAGGCGCAAGGCCAGGATCCGCAGCGCTGGCAGCGCGTCCTGCTGACCTGCCTGGCCTTCACCTTCCTCAATCCGCATGTCTACCTGGACACCATGGTGCTGCTGGGCAGCCTCTCCACGCGCTACCCGGGACAACTGCGCTGGGCGTTCGCACTCGGCGCCTGCCTGGCCAGCGCGACCTGGTTCAGCAGCCTGGGTTACGGCGCGCGGTTGCTGCAGCCGGTCTTCCGCAAACCCGCCGCGTGGCGGCTGCTGGATGCGGCGGTCGCACTGTTCATGCTGGGGTTGTGCCTCGCGCTGCTCCTGCAGCCGCTGGCATGAAAGATTCGGCATCGGCAGCCAAGCAAGGCGAGGCAGCAATGCGGCTACGCCGCCGCACGAGGCCGCCAAGCGCGTATCTGTTCTGACCACGCAGCACAGGCCTCAAGCATCAAGGCCGCACTGATTCGAACGACGAGAATGCCTGAGGGCAGCAAAACGGAGGCGATGCGGCAGCGCTACGACCGCGCGGTACCGAGCGTGGAACCAGCGAGATTGCCGTCGTTTTCAGGGAAATTTTCAGGAGCTGGCTAAAAAACCAGCAAAGGCGACGCCTAACTCTTTGAGACTAGTGGTGGGCCGTGATGGATTCGAACCATCGACCAAAAGATTAAAAGTCTTCTGCTCTACCGACTGAGCTAACGGCCCAAAACAAGACCCCGGCGTTGCACCGGGGCGCGTAGTCTACCCCAGCACGGGCGTTTCGCGAAATCAGGCATAGCGGGTCGGGTCGGCGACGCCAGCGTCGGCGAAGCCGGCCGCGCGCAGGCGGCAGGCGTCGCAGTGGCCGCAGGCGCGGCCGGCGTCGTCGGCGCGGTAGCAGGACACGGTCAGGCCGAAGTCCACGCCCAGGCGCACGCCTTCGCGCACGATGTCGGCCTTGCTCATGTGCTGCAGCGGCGCGTGCACGCGCAGCCCGGCGCCCTCCACCCCGGCCTTGGTCGCCAGGTTGGCCAGGGTCTGGAACGCGTCGATGAACTCGGGGCGGCAATCGGGATAGCCGGAATAATCCACCGCGTTGACCCCGCAGAAGATGTCGGCCGCGCCCAGCACCTCGGCCCAGCCCAGCGCCACCGACAGCATGATGGTGTTGCGCGCCGGCACATAGGTGACCGGGATGCCGTCGCCGCCGGCATCCGGCACCTCGATGTCGTCGGTCAGCGCGGAGCCGCCGATGCTGCGCAGGTCGACGTTGACGGTCTTGTGCGCCACCGCGCCGAGCGCCGAGGCAACACGCGCGGCGGCGTCCAGTTCGGAGGTGTGGCGCTGACCGTAGCGCACGCTCAAGGCATGCACCGCAAAGCCCTGCGCACGGGCGATGGCGACGACGACGGCGGAGTCCATGCCACCGGAGAGAAGGACGACGGCGTTTTTCATCTGGGTGCCGGGAGTGGGGAATGGGGAAACGGGAATGGGAAGAGCGTAGCAGCCAGGCTGGACCGGGAAGATCGAAGGTCTTCGAGACGCGAAAGCGGATCAGGTAGAGCCACGCCTACGGTGCGGCGCTTCTCCGATTCCCATTTCCCCATTCCCGATTCCCAGCTGCGCGCCAGCGCGCAGCTACCGCCCAGGCTCGTCGTTCCACAGCAGCTTGTGCAACTGCATCTGGAACCGCACCGGCAGGCGGTCGGCGACGATCCAATCGGCCAGGTCGCGCGCGGTCAGTTCGCTCTTGCTCGGCGAGAACCAGACCGTGCAGCGGGACTCCAGCCGGTGTTCGGCGACCACGGCGCGCGCCCACTCGTAGTCGGCGCGGCCGCACAGGACGAACTTGATCTGGTCGCGCGCGGTCAGCAGCGGCAGGTTCTCCCAGCGGTTGCGGTGCGCCTCCTGCGACGCCGGGGTCTTGATGTCGAGCACCCGCGACACGCGCGGGTCGACTTCGGCGATGTCCAGCGCCCCGGAGGTCTCCAGCGACACGTCGTAGCCGGCGTCGCACAGGCGCTGCAGCAGCTGCAGGCAGCGCTTCTGCGCCAGCGGTTCGCCGCCGGTGACGCAGACATGCCGCACGCCGTGGCGCGCCACCTCTTCGAGGATCGCGTCGATGTCCCACCACTGTCCGCCATGGAAGGCGTAGGCGGTGTCGCAGTAGCTGCAGCGCAGCGGGCAGCCGGTGAGACGCACGAACACGGTCGGCCAGCCGGCGCTCTCGGCCTCGCCCTGCAGCGACAGGAAGATCTCCGTCAGCTTCAGGCGGGGCAGCGGGCTTTGGACGATATCGCTGGGAACGGCGGCCATGGCGGGAGAAGAGTGCTCCCGCGACGACGGCGGCAGCGTTAGGGGCTCAGCGCAGCTGCTGGCCGAGACGGATCGACTGCAGGCGGTCCTGCGCGGTCCGCGCGGCATCGGACCCAGGATACTTCGCGCCGACCTGTTGCAGGGTCTGCTCGGCGTCCTGGACGCGGCCTTCGCCGTACTGGGACAGGCCGAGCTTGAGCAGCGCACCGGGCGCCTTGTCGTGGGTCGGGTAGCGGCCGATCAGGTCCTGGAACTGGGCCTCGGCCAACTGGAAGTTCTTGGTGGCGTAGTAGCTCTCGCCGAGCCAGTACAGCGCGTTCGGCGCATACACGCCGTTCGGGTAGGCCTGCAGGAAGTTCTGGAACAGGTTCGCCGAGTCGGCGTACTTGCCCGCCTTCAGGGCGTCGAAGGCGACGTTGTAGGCGGCACGCTCGTCGCCGGCGGCAGCCAGGGTGCCGGCGTCGCCGTGCACCGACGGCGGCGGCTCGGCGACGGCGGACGGCTTGCCTGCGGGCGCGGCCGGCGCGACAGCCGGTGCGGCGCCATTGGCCGGCGGCAACGACGGCGTCGCCCCTGCCCCTGCACCATTCTCGAGCCGGCCCACGCGGCCATCCAGGTCCAGGTACTGGTCCTTGATCTGCTGCTTGAGCTGGTCGTTGCTGTGCTGCAGTTGTTCGATCGTGGCCTCCATCGACTGCATCTGCGTCCGCAGCTGGTTGAGCTGGTTCAGCATGTCGGTGTTGGCCTGGGTATTCATGGCCTGCTGCTCGAGCGCGGAAACGCGGTCGGCCAGGCTTGCGCGCTGCGCATGAGCCGGCGCGGCGGCCACGAGGGCCGCCGCGACGATCATCGATGTAAGGACACCGATACGCATCTTTTCTTACTGCGCCGTGTAGACGATCTCGACGCGACGGTTCTGCGACCAGCAGGACTCGTTCGACTCGGTGCAGACCGGACGCTCTTCGCCGTAGCTGACGACGGTCAGCTGCGCAGCCGAGCCACCGTTGGCCTGCAGCGCCGAGGACACGGCGTTGGCACGACGCTCGCCCAGGCCCATGTTGTACTCGCGCGAACCGCGCTCGTCGGTGTTGCCCTGCAGGGTGATGCGCGAGGACGGACGGTCACGCAGGTACTTGGCGTGGCAGGCCATGATCGCCTGGAACTCCGGCTTCACGGTGTCCTTGTCCAGGTCGAAGTAGACCACGCGCTGACGCAGGCAGGAATCGGTGTCCAGGTCGCCCGGGCCATACAGACCGGAGGTCGACGGACCGGTCGGGGCGGTGGTGCCGGTGGTGCCGGTGGTGTCGGTCTGGGGCTGTTCCTTGACCTTCTTGGCGCAGCCGGCCAGAGCTGCAACGGACAACAGCGAAACAAGCAGAACGCGGGTGGTCTTGTTCATGGGGATACCTTGTGGCTCCTGGGCCGATGAGGGGTTCAACAGCGAAATATTAACACCAAACTTACATGTCAACGTGCGGTGCGATACGGCGACCAGGACGGCTCGCGCACGTCGCCATCGGCGAGCACCAGGCGCTGCCGCACGCGGGCATCGGCCGAGACCGCGTACAGCACGCCACGGCCGCCTTCACGCGCTGCATACAGCACCATGCTGGCGTTGGGGGCGAAGCTCGGCGACTCGTCCAGCGAGCCGGTCGACAGCGTGCTCCAGCGCGGCGAACCCAGGCTGCGGTCCATCATCGCGATCTTGTAGGTGTTGCCGCTGCCCTGGGCCACGACCAGCTTGTTGCCGTCGAAGGACACGCTCGGGGTCGCGTTGTAGTTGCCCTGGAAGGTGATGCGGGTGGCGCTGCCGCCGGTGGCCGGCACCTGGTAGATCTGCGGGCGGCCGCTGCGGTCGGAGGTGAAGTAGATGCTGTTGCCGTCCGGCGCCCAGGTCGGCTCGGTGTCGATGCCGAAGTGGTTGGTCAGCTGGGTCAGCTGCTTGCTGCCCAGATCCATCACGTAGATCTCCGGATTGCCGCTGCGCGACAGCGCCAGTGCCAGCTTCTTGCCGTCCGGCGAGAACGACGGGGCGCCGTTGATGCCGCGGAAGCTGGAGACCAGCTGGCGCGCACCGGTGGCGATGTCCTGGATGTAGATCGACGAGTTGCCGCGCTCGAAGCTCACGTAGGCCAGCTTCTTGCCGTCCGGGCTCCAGTTCGGCGACAGCAGCGGCTCGGCCGAGCGGACGATGGTCTGCGGGTTGTAGCCGTCGGAGTCGGCCACCATCAGCGCATAGCGCATCGCCCCGCCCTTGCCGCTGGCGGTGACGTAGGCGATGCGGGTCCAGAACGCGCCGCGCACGCCGGTGATCTTCTCGTAGATGGCATCGGCCATCTGGTGGGCGACATCGCGCATGGCGTTGGCGCGTGCGGTCATGGCCAGGCCGAGCATGCGCTCGCCCTTGCCCACGTCGAACAGTTCGTACTCGACGCGGTAGGCACCTTCGCCGGCGTCCATCACCCGACCGACGACCAGGTAGCTCTGCTTCAGCGCGCGCCAGGTGGCGAACTGCACTTCGCTGCCGCGGGTCGGCCGCTCGACGATCTGCGACTCGGGCAGGTTGCGGAACTGGCCGGAGCGATCCAGGTCGGCGCGGACCACGGCGGCGACATCGGTGCTCGGCGGGGTCGCCGAGCCCTGGTACGGCATCGGCACGACGGTGATCGGGGTCGCCGAGGCATTGCCGCCGACGATGTCGATTTCCAGGCCCTTGTCCTGCGCGGACGCGGCGAGAGGCAGCAACAGGGCGGTGAGAACGGCAAGCCAGCGCGGCAGTTTCTTCATGGGTCGCTCAGCAGGATCGGAAAGGCGCAAGAGATAGCAATGCGCGGGTGAACGTATTCGCAATCATGAACCATCGCCATGTGAAGCCGATGGCAGGACGCTCTCCATTATCGCCCATCGCCTGTCCGATGGATGGCCGACGGCGCGCGAACGCGGCGGTGGCCGTCGGGCTCATTGGTCCTGGGCAGTGAAGTTGAAGGTCAGATTGCGCGCGAACACGGTCTCGAAGCCGCGGTAGGGCAACGGCTGGGCGCGCAGCACCGCGGCCTCGATCGAGCGGCGACCAGCCTCGTCGTAGGGGCAGTCGGGGCTGACCTTGGCCTGCATGACCTGACCACCGGGAATCTGCGTGATCGAGATCTTGCACTTCTGCCCCAGCGGCACCGAGTCCGGGCGCACCCACTGGCTCAGCACGGCCTGCTGGATCGCCGCGGCGTACTTGGCCTGCAGGTCGGTATTGGTGCCGTTCTGGCCCGGCGCCTGCTGCGGCGTGGTGGCCGAGGCCGCCGATGCCTTCTTCGCGTTCAAGTCGGCGATCTGCTGCAGCTTCTGCTGGGCCAGTTGCGCCTCGCGCTCGAGCTTCTCGCGCTGCTTGCGGATGTCGGCGATCTTTTTCTGCCGCTCCTCTTCCTGCTGCGCGGCCAGGCGTTGCTTCTGCTCGGCCTCCTGCTGGCGCTTCTGCTCGGTCAGGTCGATCTGTTCCTGGCGGCGCTTGGCCTCCTGCTCCTGCTTCTCCTTTTCCTGGGAGATCGCGGTGCGGGTGGCGCGGTCCTGGTCGACCTTGTCGGGCACCGGGACGAAGTCCTGCGCCTTCTGCTGCTGCGGGGTCGGCGCCTGCTGCGGCTTGGGCGTGGGCAGCGGCTGCGGCGGCGGCACAGTGTCTTCCTCGGCGACGTCCTTGACCGGTTCGGGCAGCGGCTCGGGCAAGGGCTTGGGCGCGTCCTTCACCGCCTTCTGCGCCGAGCGCACGTCGGCGGCCGAGACCACCAGCGAGGCCTCGACCATCGGCGAACCGGCGGCCGGTTCGACCTGACGCACCGGCGACCACCACCAGGCCAGGAAGAACAGCAGCGCGATCAGCACATGCACCAGCAACGCCAGGGCGACCCCGAGGATCAGGCCCTTGTCGTCGCCGCGCGGCTGCGGCGGGCGGAAATCGGCTTCAGCGTGCATTGTTTCCGGGCTGACTCATCAGGCCGACCTTGGGCACGCCGGCCTGCTGCAGCATGACCATGGTGTCCATGACCAGTTGATAGTTCGAGGTGCCGGGCGCGGCGACGAACACCGGCACGTCCTTGTTCTGGCCGACGAAGGCCTGGATCTTCGCCTTCAGCTCCGGCGCGGCGATCTTCTCCGGCTTGCCGTCCTGCAGGGTCAGGGTGTAGCGGCCTTCGGCATCGACGGTGACGATCACCGGGTCCTTCTTGCTCTCCACCGAGCGCGCGGTGGAATCGGGCAGGTCCACGTCCACGCTCAGGCTGAGCAAGGGCGCGGTGACCATGAAGATGATCAGCAGCACCAGCATCACGTCGATGTACGGCACGACGTTGATCTCGGACTTGAGCTTGCGGCGCTTGCGGCGGGAAATGGCGGCAGTCATGCGGGAATCCTGGGAGTCGTGGGCAGGCGGGCGACGCTCAGTCGCCGCTGGCCTGGCGCTGCAGGATGGAGCTGAACTCTTCGGAGAAGGTCTCGAAGCGCACGGCCAGGCGCTCGACCCGGGTGGTGAAGCGGTTGTAGGCCCACACCGCCGGGATCGCCACGAACAGGCCGATGGCGGTGGCGAACAGCGCCTCGGAGATGCCCGGCGCGACCGCGGCGATGCCCGCCTGCTGGCCGCTGTTGATCATGTCGTGCATGGTCACCATGATGCCGAACACGGTACCGACCAGGCCCACGTAGGGCGCGGTGGAGCCGATGTTGGCAAGCAGTTCCAGGTTGCGCTCCAGGCGGTCCACTTCGCGCGCATAGGTGGCACGCATCGCCCGCTGCGCGCCTTCCAGCTGGATGCGTGCGTCGAGCCGGCGCTTGTCGCGCAGGCGGGTGAACTCGCGGAACCCGGCCTCGAAGATCGCCTCCAGCCCGCCGACCACGCGATTGCGGTCGGTGGCGCCGGCGTAGAGCTTGCTCAGGTCGGTGCCGGACCAGAAGCGGTTCTCGAAGTCGTCGGCCTCGCGGTTGGCGTTCTTGAACACCTTGCCCTTGCGGAAAATGATGACCCAACTGATCAGCGAGCCGAGCAGCAGCAGCAGCACGATCACCTTGACCGGCAGGCTGGCCTTGACCATCAGGTCCAGATAGTTGATGCCGCCGTGGGCGGCGGTGCTGGCGACGGCCTGGGTGGCGGTTTGGGTCACGTCCTGCGGCAGCGCCTCCACCACCGTGTCCTGCAGGGCCAGGAGCAATGCGATCATCCGTCGTTCCTCAGTAATTCGGCTTCAGTGATTTCAAGAACTTTCAATGCATCGTGCAGCGCGTCGTTCATGCCGCGCGGGCGGAAGCTGCCGGCGCTGAGCGCCGCCACCCGCACCTGCGCGCGCAACAGCAGCTCCCCGTCGTCGCGGCGGATCGACTGCGCGAACACCAGGCTGGCGCGCTTGCAGTGCGACAGCGCGACGCCGACCTGCAGGGAATCGTCCAGGCGTGCCGGGCGCAGGAAGTCGAGCTGCATCGCGCGCACCGCGAACACCAGATCGTGTTGCAGGCGCAGACGCTCCTGACCATACCCCAGTGCCCGCAACCACTCCGTGCGCGCCCGCTCCAGGAAGGCCACGTAGCGCGCGTGGTAGACCACGCCACCGGCGTCGGTATCTTCCCAGTAGACGCGTGTCGGCCAACTGAATAGCCGGGAATCGGGAACGGGGAATGGGGAATCGGCAATCAAGCGCGGCGCTCCTGTCGGTAGCTGGGTAACCAGAACATCCTAGAACAGCGCCCCCGATTCCCCATTCCCGATTCCCAACTCCCGGCTCTTGGGCTGCAAGCCCAAGTGCAGATAGGCCTTGTTGGTCGCCATGCGCCCGCGGGCGGTGCGGATCAGGTAGCCCTGCTGGATCAGGTAGGGCTCGATCACGTCCTCCAGGGTGCCGCGCTCCTCCGACAGCGAGGCGGCCAGCGACTCGACGCCGACCGGGCCGCCGTCGAAGTACTCGATGATGGTACGCAGCATGCGCCGGTCCAACTCGTCGAAGCCCTCGGCGTCGACCTTGAGCATCTGCGTGGCGGCCTGCGCCACCGCCAGGTCGATCTGCCCGCCGGCGCGCACCTGGGCGAAGTCGCGGACCCGCCGCAGTAGGCGGTTGGCGATGCGCGGGGTGCCGCGCGCGCGGCGTGCGATCTCGGCGCAGCCGTCGGCGTTGCAGGCGATGCCGAGGATGCTGGCGGAGCGGCGCACGATCTGCGCCAGCTCGTCCGGGGTGTAGAAGGCCAGGCGCTGGACGATGCCGAAGCGGTCGCGAAGCGGCGCAGTCAGCAGACCGGCGCGGGTGGTGGCGCCGATCAGGGTGAACGGCGGCAGGTCGATCTTGATCGAGCGCGCGGCCGGGCCCTCGCCGATCATGATGTCGATCTGGAAGTCTTCCATCGCCGGGTACAGCACTTCCTCGACCACCGGCGACAGGCGGTGGATCTCGTCGATGAACAGCACGTCGTGCGGCTGCAGGTTGGTCAGCAGCGCCGCCAGGTCGCCAGCCTTCTCGATCACCGGGCCGGAGGTGACCCGCAGGTTGACCCCCAGCTCGTTGGCGATGACGTGGCTCAGCGTGGTCTTGCCCAGGCCCGGCGGCCCGAAGATCAGCACATGGTCCATCGCCTCCCCGCGCGCCTTGGCCGCCTCGATGTAGATCGACAGCTGCTCGCGCACCGGCTGCTGGCCGAGGTAGTCGTCCAGCCGCTTGGGGCGGATGCTGGCCTCGGCGACCTCATCCTCGCGGGTGGCGCTGCTGGCGATGATGCGGTCCATGGAAAGCCGGGAATGGGGAATCGGGAATGGGGAATCGAGCGGACAATAGTAGCGGTTGGCGGCACGGCTGGCGCCTACTTTGATGGTCGCCGCCTGGTTTCAGGCCGAACGCCGCGGCCGTTGCCTTTCCCTATTCCCCATTCCCGCTTCCCCATTCCCAAGGCCGCGACACCGTCGCGGCCTCAGATCTCCACCTGCGCGCCCAATTCCACCAGGCGGTTGCCGGGGATGCGGAAGAAGCCGGTGGCGGGGGCGGCGTTGCGGTGCATGACCGCGAACAGCTTGTCGCGCCAGATCGGCATGCCGCGGTTGGCGCTGGCCACGATGGTCTCGCGGCTGGCGAAATAGGTGGTGTCCATGGGGTCGAAGTAGATCCCGCCCTGGTCGCAGGAGCGCATCAGCGCCAGCGGCACGTCCGGGGTCTCCATGAAGCCGAAGCGCACGTAGACGCGATAGAACTCGTCGCCGATCGCGTCGATCTTCAGCCGCTGCCCGGCCGCCGCGTACGGCACCTGCAGGGTTTCCACGGTCAGGAACACGTTACGCTCGTGCAGCACCTTGTTGTGCTTGAGGTTGTGCATCAGCGCATGCGGCACCACCATCGGATCGGCGGTCAGGAACACCGCGGTGCCGGGCACGCGCACCGGCGGCGCCAGCATCAGCCCGGGCAGGAAGGTGTCGAGCTTGATGCCGTCCTTGCGGATCTCGTCGTGCAGCAGCTTGCGGCCGCGGCGCCAGGTGCGCATCAGGGTGAACAGGATCAGGCCCAGCAGCAGCGGGAACCAGGCGCCGTCCAGGAACTTGATGATGTTGGCGTAGAAGAACGCGCAGTCCACCGCCAGGAACACCAGCGCGAACAGCCACAGCAGCGGCGCCGGCACGCGCGGGTTGGCGCGCGCGTAGATCACCATCAGCACGGTGGTGATCAGCATGGTGCCGGTGACCGAGACGCCGTAGGCGGTGGCCAGCGAGGTCGAGTCGCCGAACCCGATCACCGCCACCACCACCAGCGCCAGCAGGCACCAGTTCACCGCCGGCACGTAGATCTGGCCGATGGTGGAGTGCGAGGTGTGGCGGATGTGCATGCGCGGGATGTAGCCCAGCTGCATGGCCTGGCTGGCCACCGAGTAGGCGCCGGTGATCAGCGCCTGCGAGGCGATCACCGTGGCCGCGGTGGCCAGCACGATCATCGGGTACAGCGCCCACTCCGGCACCGCCTCGTAGAACGGGTTGCTGACCGCGGCCGGATCGCGCAGCACCAGCGCGCCCTGCCCCAGGTAGGTCAGGGTCAGCATCGGCAGCACCACGCACTGCCAGGAGCGGCGGATCGCCTTGGCGCCGAAATGGCCCATGTCCGCGTACAGCGCCTCGCCGCCGGTCACCGCCAGCACCACCGCGCCGAGCACGAACACCGCGTGCCAGTTGTGTTCGGCGAAGAAGCGCACGCCCCACCAGGGGTTCAGCGCATGCAGCACTTCCGGCGCCCGCGCCATGTTGTAGACGCCGATCGCGCCCAGCGCCACGAACCAGACCAGGGTGATCGGGCCGAACGCCTTGCCGACCCGCTCGGTGCCGTAGCGCTGGGCCATGAACAGCATCCCCAGCACCACCAGGGTGATCGGCACCACGAACGGCTCCAGCTTGGGCGCGGCCACCTCCAGGCCTTCCACCGCCGACAGCACCGAGATGGCCGGGGTGATCACACCGTCGCCGAAGAACAGCGAGGCGCCGAAGATGCCGAGGATGCCGACCACGTACATCGAGCGCGAGCCGCCCGGCAGGGTCCGCTGCGCCAGCGCGGTCAGCGCCATGATGCCGCCCTCGCCGTCGTTGTCGGCGCGCATGATCACGGTGACGTACTTGACCGTGACCACCAGCATCAGCGCCCAGAACACCAGCGAGAGGATGCCCAGCACGGTGTCGTGGTCCGGGGTCAGCCCGTAGTGCGGCGAGAACGCCTCCTTGAGCGTGTACAGCGGACTGGTGCCGATGTCGCCGAAGACCACGCCGATGGCGGTCAGCATCACCCCCAGGCCCGTTTTGGCATGCGGATCGTGGCTGCCCGGGCGGGCGGCGGAACTGGAGGAGCTGGACATGGTGGGAAGAGTAGCGCCAGAACGTGAAGAAAGAGCGGGGAGAAGCCGGGCCGACCGGGCGGTCAGCGCAGCGCCGCCTGCAGGGCCTTGCGGATCACCGTGGCGACCTCGTCGCCGTCGGCGGCGGCGTCGCGCGCCATCTTCGCCGCCTCGGCCGGCTTGTAGCCGAGCTGCTGCAGCGCCACCGTGGCCTCGGACACCGCGTCGGTGCCCAGTTGCCCGGTGATCGGCGCACCGCCGCTGAAGTCGGCCGCGCGGTCGCGCAGCTCCACCACCATGCGCTCGGCGGTCTTCTTGCCGATGCCGGGGATGCGGGTCAGCGCGGTGACGTCGGCGGCGGTGATCAGCCGCGCGAACTCGTCGACGCTGACCCCGGACAGCACCGCCAGCGCGATCTTCGCGCCGATCCCGCTGACCCGCTGCACGTCGCGGAACAGGCGCCGCTCGCCCTCGCGCAGGAAGCCGTACAGCGACACGCTGTCCTCCTTCTGCGCATAGTGGGTGAACAGGATGACGTCGCGGCCGACATCGGGCAGGTCGTAGAAGGTGCTCATCGGCGCCTCCAGCTCATACCCCACCCCACCCACATCGATCACCAGCCACGGCGGCTGCTTGTAGGCCAGGATCCCGCGCAGACGGCCGATCATTGGGCGCCTCTTGCGAGGCGCCGGGAATAGGGAAACGGGAATGGGGAATGGAAAAAGCGGAGGACCGCTTCACCGCTCCTGCTGTTCCGACTCCCGATTCCCGATTCCCGATTCCCGGCCCCTGCGAGGCGCGGGGAATGGGGAAACGGGAATGGGGAGTGGAAAAAGCGGAGGACCGCTTCACCGCTTCTGCTGTTCCGATTCCCGATTCCCGACTCCCGATTCCCGGCCTTTGTCATTTTCTACTCCACGCCTGCTGCGTGCTGACGCCCAGGCGCTGCGCGGTGGCGCGCACGTGGGCATGGGTGATGGCGACGGCCAGCGCGTCGGCGGCGTCGGCCTGAAGTTTGCCGGTCAGGCTCAGCATGAGACCGACCATGTGTTGCACCTGTTGTTTCTCCGCCGCGCCCTTGCCGACCACGGCGAGCTTGATCTCTTTTGCCGCGTACTCGTGCACCGGCAGTTCGCGCAGCACCGCCGCGCAGATCGCCGCGCCGCGGGCATGGCCGAGCTTCAGCGCCGCGTCGGCGCTCTTGCCCATGAACACGCGTTCGATCGCCACTTCCTGCGGCCGGTATTCCTCGATCAGCGCGTCCAGCCCGTGCAGCAGGCGCTTGAGCCGCAGCGCGAAGTCGCCCTCGCCCAGCAGCACCAGCGGCGCATGGTGCACGTGCCGGGTACGGCCGGCCGCGTCCACGTCGATGATGCCCACGCCGGTGCGTTGCGAGCCGGGGTCGATGCCGAGGATGCGCGTGGTGGTGGAGCCGGGATTGGGGATTCGGGAATCGGGAATCGGGAAAGCAGCGCCCGTGCGGGCAGAAATGCCCGTGGCAGCCATCGACGTCTGCGATGCCTCCGGTGGCGGCACGGCGTTCTTCCGGGTTCCGGGTCTTGGGCCCCGGGCCCCGGCGGTCATGGTCTCAGCCCCCGTCACTCAGGGCGGCCTGGTCCACGTTGGAATAGACGTTCTGCACGTCGTCCAGGTCTTCCAGCATGTCCAGCAGCTTGCGCACCTGCACCGCAGTGTCGCCGTCCACGGCGATGTCGTTGTCGGCGCGGAAGGTGATTTCGGCGTGGTCGGCGGCCAGGCCGGCCGCGTCCATGGCGTCCTTGACCGCCTGGAACGCCTCCGGCGCGGTCAGCACGTCGATCGCGCCGTCCTCGGGGTAGACCACGATGTCGTCGGCGCCGGCCTCGATCGCCACCTCGGTGATCTTCTCCTCGTCGGCGCCGGCGGCGAAGCTGAGCACGCCCAGGCGCTTGAACATGAAGGCCACCGAGCCGTCGGTGCCCATGTTGCCGCCGCACTTGCTGAAGGCGTGGCGCACGTCGGCCACGGTGCGCACGCGGTTGTCGGTCAGGCAGTCGACGATCACTGCGACGCCGCCCGGGGCATAGCCCTCGTAGCGCACTTCCTCGTACTCCACGCCTTCCAGTTCGCCGGTGGCCTTCTTGATCGCACGCTCGATCACGTCCTTGGACATGTTGGAGGCCAGCCCCTTGTCCATCGCCACGCGCAGCCGCGGGTTGTTGGACGGATCGCCGCCGCCGGCGCGCGCGGCGACGCCGATCTCGCGGATGATCTTGGTGAAAATCTTGCCGCGCTTCGCATCGGATGCGTTCTTGCGGGCTTCGATCGAGGGGCCTCTACCCATGGGGCGTTCCGGACAGTTGTAAGGACAAGGCGCGGATTTTACCTGATGCAGCGCACATCCCGCGGCCCGGACGGGCCGACGACCGACCGGCGCAGGCGCCTGCGCGTGCGTCCCGTCTCCGGTGGCGCCTGGCGCTCGGGGCGCGCCGGCCCGTGGTGGCCGTCAAACCTCGGCGCACTGTCTACCCCTGCGCGCGGACTGCCGCCAAGACTGTAGCGCCCCACTGGGAGGCTGAACGCGCAAGCCGCGCCCGCTTTCCATCGCATCGAAGGAGATCCCACATGTCCCGCAGCACGCCCCTTCCCACCCGGTTCCTGTCGCTGGCCCTGCGTTGCCTGGGCCTGGCCGCCCTCGCCGCCCCGGGCCTCGCCAGCGCCCAGACCGATGCCTTCCGGGGACGCTACAGTGCCGGCGTCAGCACCTATGCGATCAGCGGCCAGGAGCCCCGCGCGGCCGGCAAGTACCCGGTGTACGTGCATATCGGCGGCACCGGCGAGAACTACCAGAGCAATTGGGCGATGGCCGCGGTGAATGCCGCGGCCGCCAAGGGCTTCGTGGCCGCCTCGGTGGAGTACGACAACGCCAGCTTCGGCAGCTGCAGCGTCATCGGCAACCGCGCCAAGGCCATCTTCGATGCGCAGAATCTCAACAGCGCCATCGCCCAGCTCTGCGCCCGCGACAAGGCCGACTGCTCCAAGGGCGTGGTGACCGGCGGGCTCAGCCAGGGCTCGATCATCTCGGTGCTGGCGCACGACTACGAGCCCCGGGTCGCCGCCTCGTTCGGCCAGGGCACCGGCGCGACCTACACCGCCTACTACAACCTGGCGTCGTGCATCGCCGACGGCAACCATTCGCTGCCGTCCGATCGCCTGCGCATCATCAACGGCGAGCGCGACATGTTCGTCGGCGGCACCGAGAACATCGCCCGCACGCAGGCGCAACTGGTCACCGGCCTGCGCTGCGACGGGCAGCAGTCGTGCTTCCGCAGCAACGGCAGCGGCTGGTACGTCGTCAAGGATCGCGAGGTGCAGGACCTCTACGCAGACCACTGCTTCATGGGCTTCGGCGGCTATCCGGGCACCCAGTGCGCGGGCGTGCTGGTCGACGGCAACTACCGCAGCGGCACCGCCGCCTGGGCGCTCAACCCCACGCTGGACTGGTTGAAGACCTTCGTGACGCCGTAAGCGGCGGCATCGCCCCTACACCGGCGCCACGCGGTCGCGGTGGATCGCAATGCGGCGCATTGGGTTCTGGCAGGCGCCGGCTCAGGCGGCGAAGCGGCCGTCGCGCAGGAACGCGGCGGTCTGCCGCGCGGCTTGCATCGAGAACAGCAGGCCGCTGTGGCTGGCGCGGACCTGGCAGTGATCGCTCAGGCCGGGCACGCGGGTCTCGGCCAGCGCCACGCTGCCGTCGGACGCCGGCCCGAGCGCGGCAAAGCGCGCGCCGAGGCCGCGGGCCACCGTGCCGGCGACCATGCCGACCTCGGCCACCCCATCCCAACCCGCCACGCCCCGCTGCAACAGCGCCGCACTGCGGCCCAGCGCCCGCCCGAGCCGCCGTTGCGCCAGGGCCCGCGCGGCGGCACTGCCGGCCAAGGGGCTGCCCAGGCACACCACCCGGGTCACCGGCAGTGTCGGCGCCTGCTGCAAGGCCTGCAACGCGATCAGGCCGCCGAGGCTATGCCCGACCAGGGCAACCGGCCCCGCGGCTGACAGTTGCTCGATGCGCGCGTGCAGCCGTGGAAGCGCGGCCTCGGCGCCGCCGAACGCGGTCGAATAGCCGAAGCGCGCGACGCGCCAGCCCTCGCGGCGCAGGCGCAGCGCCAGCGGCAGCAGCCACGGCCGCGCGTTCCAGATGCCATGCAGCAACAGCACCTGCGGCGCGGCGGCCATGCGCGGCTCAACCGCAGGTGGTGCGAACGATGTGGTTGCTGCCATCCAGGAACACGTTGAGCCGGTCCAGGCGCAGGTCGCGGGTCACCGCCTGGCCCGGCGCGATCGGCCGTACCACGCCGGCCCCGCTCTCCTTCCAGACCCGGCTCATGGTTGCCTGGGTGGCCTCCTGGCCCACCGCCCAGGCCACGGCCTCGACGTTGCAGCGACCGTCACCCTGCACGCTCGGCCCGCCACTGGCCGGCTGCAACTTGGCCGGTGGCGCGCACGCGGCCAGCAGCGGCAACACGGCGGCGACTCCCATCCACGGTCGGAACATGGCGCGCTCTCCTCAAGCTGGACAGGCCAGCACTCTAGCGCGCCTTCGTTGCCGTGGCGTCGACGCGGCGGCGCCCGGGCGCGCCCGGCTGCAGGCGTCAGCCCGCGCGCGGCGGCCGGCGCAGGATGAATTCGAGATCGCGCACCTGCCCCACCGGGAATTCGTAGGTACCGACTTTCTCGAAGCCGTAGCGCGCGTAGAACCGCTGCGCGCCCAGGTTCTCCGACCACACGCCGACCCACAGCGTGCGCGGGCCGTCGCGCTCCAGCCAGGCCAGGGCGGTCTCGAACAGCCGCGCGCCCCAGCCGCCGTTCTGGTGCGCGCGCAGCAGGTACAGCCGCTTCAGTTCGCCGTCGCCAGGCGTCACGTCGGGATGCGGCAGGCCGCAAGGGCCGGCGGCGGCGTGTCCCACCACCTGGCCGTCATGTTCGACCAGCCAGATCGCGTAGTCCGGATGCGCCAGCACCACCTGCGCGCGCTCGATCGAATAGGCTTCGTCGAGGAAGGCCTGCAGGTCCTGCGCAGGATACAGATGGCCGAAGGTTTCGCAGAAGGTGGCCGTGGCGATGCGGGTCACCGCCGCGGCATCGTCCGGCGTGGCACGGCGAATCAGCACGACTCAGCGCGCCGGGTGCGCGGCGTCGGCGTCGGCCTCTTCGCCGTCGTCCTCGTCCTCGTCGTCGCCTTCTTCCTCGTCCTCCTCTTCCTCCTCGTCTTCCTCGTACTCGTAGTCGTCCTCGCCGAAGTCCTCGCCATCCCAACGGCCTTCCGGATCCGGCACGAACGCCAGCGGCGCGTTGGCGCCGCTGCCGGCACGCACCAGCCAGCCGCCGAACACGCGCGCGCGCTGGGTGACGATGGCGTCCACTGCGCCCTCGTTGCCGAGGGTTTCCCACTCCAGATTGAATGCGGTCTCGCTCATGTGTCGGCCTGCGCTACGGTTGGAAGAAAGGGATCACTGCGCCTGCGGGCGCACCTGCACGTGCACTTCGGCCAACTGCGCGTCGGCGATCGGCGACGGTGCGTCGGTCATCAGGTCCTGCGCGCCGGTGGTCTTGGGGAACGGGATCACGTCGCGGATCGACTCGGTGCCGGCCATCAGCGCGGCGATGCGGTCGATGCCGAAGGCGATGCCACCGTGCGGCGGCGCGCCGTAGTTCAGCGCGTCCAGCAGGAAGCCGAACTTGGCGCGCGCTTCCTCGGCGCCGATGCCGAGCAGCTCGAACACCGCGCTCTGCATGTCCGGGCGGTGGATACGAATCGAACCGCCGCCGATCTCGTTGCCGTTGAGCACCATGTCGTAGCCGCGCGACACCGCGGTCTTGGCGTGGGTGCGCAGTTCGGCGATGTCGTCCACGGCCGGCGCGGTGAACGGGTGATGCAGGGCGACGTAGCGCTGCGCCTCCTCGTCCCACTCGAACATCGGGAAATCGGTGACCCACAGCGGACGCCAGCCGTCGGCGACCAGATTGAAGTCCTTGCCGGCCTTCAGGCGAAGCGCGCCCATGAAGTCGGAGACCTTGCCGTAGGCGCCAGCGCCGAAGAACACGATGTCGCCGTTGCCGGCACCGACGTGGGCGAGCAGCGCGGCGAAGGCGGCCTCGCCGAAGAACTTCTGGATCGGCGAGCTGATCTCGCCGCTGTCGGCGATCTTGATGTAGGCCAGGCCCTTGGCGCCGTACTTGGCGGCGTGCGCGGCGTATTCGTCGATCTGCTTGCGCGAGAGGCTGGCGCCGCCGGGAATGCGCAGCGCGGCGACGCGGCCGTCGGGGTCGGCGGCCGCCGCACTGAACACGGCGAAATCGCTGTCCTTGACCAGCTCGGCGACGTCGGTCAGTTCCAGCGCGATGCGCAGGTCCGGCTTGTCCGAGCCATAGCGGCGCATGGCCTCGGCCCAGGTCATGCGCGGGAATTCGGCGGCCAGTTCGACATCGACCACTTCCTTGAAGATGGCGCGGACCATCGCCTCGACGAAGTCCTGCACGTCGCGCTCGCGGACGAAGGCGAACTCCATGTCGAGCTGGGTGAACTCGAGCTGGCGGTCGGCGCGCAGCGCCTCGTCGCGGAAGCAGCGGGCGATCTGGTAGTAGCGGTCGAAGCCGGCCACCATCAGGATCTGCTTGAATAGCTGCGGCGACTGCGGCAGCGCGTAGAACTCGCCCGGGTGCATGCGCGCCGGCACCAGGAAGTCGCGCGCGCCTTCCGGGGTGGCCTTGGTCAGGATCGGGGTCTCGATGTCCTGGAAGCCGCGTTCGTCCAGGTAGCGGCGCAGCGCCTGCACCAGCTTGATGCGGGTGCGCTGCATGCGCTGCATCTCCGGGCGGCGCAGGTCCAGATACCGGTACTTCAGGCGGGTTTCCTCGCCCGGGTTCTCGTGCGCGTGGAACGGCAGCGGCGCGGCCTTGTTGAGCACGGTGATGGCGGTGGCGATCACCTCGACCTTGCCGCTGCGCAGCTTGTCGTTGACCGCATGCCGCGGGCGCACTACGCCCTCGACCTGCAGCACGTCCTCGTAGCCGAGGCTGGCGGCCACCTTGAACACGTCTGCGTTCTCCGGCTCCACCATCACCTGCACGATGCCTTCGTGGTCGCGCAGGTCGATGAAGCACACGCCGCCGAGGTTGCGGGCCACGTCGGTCCAGCCGGCCAGGGTGACGGTTTGGCCGATCAGGGTCTCGTCGACCAGGCCGCAGAAGTGGGTACGCATCGCTAGCTCCAAACAGGGGGCGGCCGGCGCAGAAGGCGCCGGCAAGCCCGGTATTCTGCGGCGGCGCGTCGGCCCGGGCAAATCGCGCATGACTCATCCTGGCTTAAGTTGGCCTGCGGCTATAGTCCGCGCACCATTCACGGGGAGGAGAGAACCCATGTTGAAGCCCCTTGGCACCTGGCTGGTGATCGCCGCGCTGGCCCTGGCCAGCGCCCCGGCCGCGGCCCAGAGCGCCCGCGCCTATGCCCCGCAGGACCTGCGGCAACTATCGGTCCCCGGCCGGGTCCGGGTGATCGAACGCGAGTACGCCGACCAGTCGCGCGGCCGGCAGATCCCCGACGACCAGCTCGAGTTCTATCTGGACCAGATCGACCGCGGCTGGAGTTTCGGCAACATCCAGCAGGACATCGCCACCTCGCTGCGCGGCAGCGGCGGCGGCTGGCGGCAGGAACCGGGCTTCGACGGCCGCACCGTCGCCTGCTCCAGCAACGACCGCCGGCGCCAACAGTGCGCGACCCCGTTCCGCGGGCCCGCCCGCTTGGTCGGCACCCTCTCCGATTCGCCCTGCATCGAAGGCCGCACCTGGGGCTCGGCGCCGGGCGTGGTGTGGGTGGACCAGGGCTGCCGTGGCCGCTTCGTCGAGGGCCGTGGCGCTCCGGGCGGCAACTGGGGCGGTGGCGGTGGCGGCGCGGCCGGCACCGTGCGCTGCGAAAGCCAGGACCAGCGCCAGCGCATCTGCCCGACCGGCTGGCGCAACGCCATGCTGGTGCGGCAGCTGTCGGACACCCGCTGCATCGAAGGCCGCACCTGGGGCTCGCGCGATGGCGCGGTGTGGGTCGACGACGGCTGCCGCGGCGAGTTCGCCGAGGGCCGCGGCGGCGGCGGCTGGGGACCGGGCCGGCCGCCATTGGACAACGGCTACACGGTGACCTGCAGCAGCGACGACAAGCGCCTGCGCACCTGCGCCTGGGACCGCCGCCAGGGCCGCCCGGTGCTGATCGAACAACTGTCCGGCACCACCTGCGCGGAAGGCCGCAGCTGGGGCTACGAAGGCAATACGGTGTGGGTCAACGGCGGCTGCCGGGCGCGCTTCGGGGCGCGCTGAGCCAGGCGAATGCGGGCCGCGCGCAATGTCTGGCGGCCCGATGCTCGGCGTGAGACGTCGATTTTGAGGGCGGCTCGTGCCCTTTTTGGATTACCGCGACCGGGTGATGCCCGGTCGCGGCTGAAGCCGCTCCTACGAGGAGCGCGTGCCTGGCGCGACTTGGCAAGGCCGGAACTCAGGTCGCCGCAGGCTTGGCCGCGGCAGGCGCCGGTGCCGGCGTGGCGGCGGCGGCCGGCTTGGCCGGTGCATCGGCAGCTGGCGCGGCCGCGGGCTTGCTGTCCCCGCTGCCCCCCGTGCTGCCCGACTCGGCGAGGTTGCGCTTCTTGTCGCCGTCCTTCTTGAAGTCGGTCTCGTACCAGCCGCTGCCGGACAGGCGGAACGCCGGCGCGGTGAGCTGGCGCTTGACCGCCGTAGCGGAACAGGCCGGACAGGTCTCCGGATCGGGATCGGACAGTTTCTGCAGGCGGTCGAAGCTGTGACCGCATGCGGCACATTGGAAAGCGTAGATCGGCATGGCGGCAAAAACGCGAGAGCAACGGAGGCGGCCAGTATGGGGGCCGCACGCCGGCTTTCAAGCGTCCCGGCTCACGCCGGCCCGGGCTGGGGGCGCGGCGCGGTCTCCGGCGCGCCCGCCAACGGCGTCGGTGCGTCCACCACCGGCGCCTCGGCGACCGGCTCATCCGGTGCCGTCGGCACCTGCGCCGACGCGGCATCTGCCGGCGCGGCCGGCGCCGTCTCCAACGGACTGACGTCGAACGGCATGCGCAGCAGCAGCGCCGGCAGCAGCGTGGTCAGGGCCGCGTACAGCAGCAGGGCGCCGAACAGCGCGTCGGCGATGGCGAAGCGGTCGCGCAGGATGCCGGCCAGGACCAGGGTGAAGATCAGCGTCGGCGACAGCGCCAGCGACACCCGCAGGCTGCTACGCGCGCCTTCGCCGAACAGCACCCGCCGCTGCAGCCAAAGAATGCCGATGCGCAGCGGCAGCACGCAGGCCGTCATGGCCAGGCCCAGGCCCAGCGCCTGCAGGCTCAGCGCCCCGCTCGGCACCTTGGTGCCGGCGTTGAAGAAGTAGAACGGCACGAAGAACGAGGCGAACAGGCGCACCGCCTGCAGGTTCTCGTCGGAGGCCAGCAGCGGCATGCGCTGGCGCAGCAGCCGCGCCACCAGCCCGGCGATGAACGCACCGACCAGGTAGTACACGCCCAACGAATAGGTGATGTAGGCGGCGATCAGCCCGACCATCACCAGCAGCGAGAACTCCGACCCCGGCGCCTGCGGCGCCACCCAGCGCCCCAGGGCCACGAACAGCAGCGGCAGGCCGACCAGCATCGCCACCAGCGCCAGGCTGGACAGGCCCATCTGCCAGGGATCGCCGGCCTGCAGGATCACGAACAGCGCCGCCAGCGCCAGCAGCTCGCCGGCGATGGCCTTGCTGGTGACCCAGAAGCGTTCTTCCTCGTCCAGCCCCAGCCGCCCCAGCGACTCGATGATGAAGCCGGTGGATGGGGTCAGCAGGGCAAGCGCCAGCAACCCGGCCGCCTGCCACGGCAGCGCGGCGTAGCGCCAGGCCAGCCAGCCGACGCCGAACAGGGTGGCACCGCGCACCACGAGGTGCAGCAGCAGCGGCCACAGGCCGCGGCGCAGCGCCTTCGGGTCCACCTCCAGGCCGGCGAACAGGAACAGCGAGGAGATGCCGAGCGTCGCCAGCAGGGTCACCACCGGATCGTGCGCACGCGGCCCCATCGCCAGCATCGCGATGATGCCGAACAGCAGGCAGGTCAGCGGCGCCGGCATCTTGAACCGCTGCAGCGCGCGCGGGATCACCAGCAGGGCGAAGATCAGCAGCAGGTAGATCAGTTCGTGGCTCATCGGGCAGGAGATTCCGGTGGGGACCCGCCAGCGGCGGCAGCGGCGATGATGCCGGGTCGGCCGTGTGCTGCGCCATCACGGCGGAGCCCCGGCTGCGGTCGCGCCACCGCGCGGCGCCTGCGTGCGCCCCGCGGAGGACACATCCTCGCTGTGGCGAATCCGCATCGCCTGCCGGCATCCGTGCCCGACACGCACCGTCAACACCGCACGCGCCGCGCACTGCGACACCGTGCCGGACAGCCGCGCACACGCAGTGGCTCCGCCGCAACCGCCAGCCACCCGTTGCCAATGCGCGTGGCTCCGGGTCCCGCACCGCACGCGATTCATGCCGATTTGCGCATGGTGCACGGATTCGCAAGATCCCGGTCACACGCACGAAACCGCCCGGCACGACCATGAGCGCCCCTCACGCAGCTGCGCAACCGATGACCGTTTCGGCGTATTTCCGCACCCCTTCTCCGACCCTGCTGGCCCTGGCGCTCGCCGCCAGCATCGCCTGTGCCCACGCCGCCGAGGCCACCGACGCAGCAGAGACCGCCGCGCCTGCCGACAGCAGCGACCAGGTTTCCACCCTCGACCAAGTGCAGGTGCTCGGCCAGGCCACCACCTACGCCAAGATCAACGTCAGCAAGGAGGCGCTGGACCGCCAGTTCGCGATGAGCAGCGTCAACGACGCGCTCAACGAGCTGCCTGGCGTGATCGCCACCGAGGCCGATGCGTTCGGCTCCTCCGACTGGGGCACGCAGATCAGCATGCGCGGCTTCGTCACCAACCGCGACGACCAGCAGATCGGCACCACCATCGACGGCGTGCCCAACGGCGGCTCGGCCTACGGCGGCGGTTCCAAGGCCAACCGCTTCATCGATACCCTGGACCTGGAGACGGTGGAGGTCAGCCAGGGCACCGCCGACATCGCCTCGCGTTCCAACGAAGCGCTGGGCGGCACCCTCAACTTCCTCACCAGCGAGCCGCTGGACCAGCAGCGCGTGCGCCTGGCCTTCGGCATCGGCGACAACCAGGCGCGCAAGTACTACGCGCGCTACGACAGCGGCGACCTCGGCGGCACCCGCGCCTGGGTCAGCGGCTCGCACGCCAGCAACGACGACTGGATCGACGGCAGCGGCCACACCACCCGCGATCACCTCGCAGGCAAGTTCGTCAGCGACCTCGGCGCGTGGACGCTCAGCGGCTACCTGTCCTACGACGATGCCAACGAGTCGGAATACAGCAGCGTCACCCCGGCGCAGTTCGCCACCGATCCGGACCACGACCTGCTCACCGGCACGCTCACCGGCATCCCCTACTACGACCAGAACTACCGCTCGGGCTCGCGCGCGCTGCGCAAGAACACCTTCGGCTACCTGCGCGGCCTGTTCGACGGCGGCAACGGCTTCAAGGCCACCCTGACCGGCTATGCGCACCGCATGCAGGGCCGCGGCGACTGGATTCCGCCGTACCTGGTCGACGTCACCAACGATGGCGCCGGCCAGCCCGAGTCCGAATACACCGGCGGCCACACCGTGTACGGCGGCAGCGCCCTGGGCAAGCTCTACTTCGTCACCCCGAGCGGCGCGGCGGCGAGCATGCTGCCCGGCTGCGCCGACACCGCGACGCTGCCGGCCGAGTCCAACCCGGCCTGCTACCCGGCCGGCTCGCTGCCGGTGCAGTCCTACCGCCACAGCCACTACGACAACCAGCGCGGCGGCGTCACCGCCGACGTGGAATGGGCGCAGGATTTCGGCGGGCTGCACAACACCGTGCGCGGCGGCCTGTGGCTGGAACGCTTCGACCGCAGCGTCACCCGCGACTGGCACCGCCTGCTCAACGTCGGCACCAACATCGCCTTCGACCACGTGCCGTACTGGGTGCAGTTCAAGGACGACTACCGCACAAACGAGCAGATGTACTACGTCGAGGACGTGATGCGCTATGGCGACTTCGCCTGGCGCGTGGGCGTCAAGCAGTTCTTCGTCGACCAGACCCGCGACCGCCGCATCGGCGACGCCGCGCACATCGAATCGGATTCGCACTCCGATCCGCTGTTCTCCGCCGGCCTGACCTGGACCACGCCGCTCAAGGGCGTGGAAGCCTTCGCCGGCTTCTCGCAGAACTTCGCCGCGATCCCCTCCGGCGTGCTCGGCGAGACCGATCCGCTGGTGCTGAGCAAGGTCAAGCCGGAAACCGCCGACAACATCGAGGTCGGCCTGCGCATGAGCCGCTGGCCGCTGACCGGCAGCATCACCCTGTACGACATCCGCTTCGACAACCGCATCGTCTACGTGCCGGCCAACTTCGTCACCGGCATCGACTACCTGGGCGAGACCGACGGCGTCTACGAGAACTTCGGCGGCGTGCACGCGCGCGGCGTGGAGCTGGCGCTGGGCTACGCCTGGGACAACGGCTGGCGGCTCAACGGTGCCTACACCTACAACAAGGCCACCTACCTGGGCAGCGGCAACGCCGCGCGCGACCAGGCGCTGGAGATCGCCCCGGGCTCGCAGGTGATCGGCCAGCCGCGGCAGACCCTGGTGCTGTCGGCCGACTGGCAGGGCCAGCGCTGGCACGGCGGCCTGTCCGGCCGCTACCTGGGCCGGCGCTACCTGGACGCGGCCAACAGCGCGGCGCTGGATGCGGTGACCACCTTCGACGCCAACCTCGGCATCGCCCTGGGCGGACTCAGCCCGCAACTGCAGCAGGCCAAGCTGGACCTGGTGATCAGCAACCTCACCGACAAGCGCTACCTCAACGGCGTGGACGGCAGCGACAGCGCCTTCATCGCGCCGCCGCGCACCGTCGGCCTGACCTTCATGGTCGACCTGTAACCGGCGCCGTGGCAGTCTCGCGGCGGCGGCCGATCCCGGCCGCCGCCGCATTGCGTTTCCCCGGACCACCATGACCGACCAGACCCGCCGCCGGCTGCTCCGCGCCGGCCTCACCGCCAGCGCCGCCTCCCTGCTGCCGCCGAGCATCGCCCGCGCCGCGGCGATCGCCCCGGACGTGCGCAGCGGCACCCTCGACGACCTGCAGCACGTGGTGATCCTGATGCAGGAGAACCGCGCCTTCGACCATTACTTCGGCAGCCTTCCCGGCGTACGCGGCTTCGGCGACCGTTTCCCGATCCCCGCCCCGCCGCTGCCCGACACCGCACCGCGCACGGTGTGGCTGCAGCCCAGCGCCGACGGCAGCCGCCAGCTCGCGCCGTTCCCGCTGCGCACCGCGCGCGACTTCGCCACCATGCGCGTGCAGGGCACCCCGCATACCTGGCCGAACGCGCAGCAGGCCTGGGACCACGGCCGCATGGGCCAATGGCCGGCGGCCAAGCGCGACCACGCACTGGCCTACTACGAACGCGACGACCTGCCGTTCCAGTTCGCCCTGGCCGACGCCTTCACCATCTGCGACGCCTACCACTGCGCGATCCAGGCCGGCACCAATCCGAACCGCGTGTTCCTGTGGACCGGGCAGAACGATCCGCATGCGCGCGCCGGCGGCCCGGCGATCGCCAACTCGCACGACAACTTCCCGGAACTGGGCGGCGACCCGGACGACTATCGCTGGCCCAGCTATGTCGAGGCGCTGCAGCAAGCCGGCGTGTCCTGGCAGATCTACCAGGACATGGCCGACAACTTCACCGACAACCCGCTGGCCGGCTTCGCGCCGTTCCGTGCGGCCTGGCGCGGCGCGCCCGGGCACGATCCGCAACTGCGCGCACGTGGCGTGTCCAGCCGCAGCCTCGCCCAGTTGCGCGAGGACGTGCTGGCTGCGCGGCTGCCGTCGGTGAGCTTCATCATCGCCGACGCCGCCGGCAGCGAGCATCCGGATCCGTCCAGCCCGGCGCAGGGCGCGGCCTACACCGCGCGCGTGCTCGATGCGCTGACCGCCGACCCCAAGGTGTGGGCACGCACCGCACTGCTGCTGATGTTCGACGAGAACGACGGCTTCTTCGACCACGTGCCGCCGCCGGCGCCGCCCTCGCCCTCGTCGTCGCTCGATCCGGCCATGACCGCGGCCGGCGGCTGGGCCGGCGCCTCCAGCGTCGACACCGATGGCGAATACCACCTGCATCCTGCGCCTGGCGATGTCAAGGCCGATCCGCCGGAACTGCGCGGACGCCCCTACGGCCTCGGCCCGCGCGTGCCGCTGTACGTGATCTCGCCGTGGAGCCGCGGCGGCTGGGTGGATTCGCAGGTCTACGACCACACCTCGGTGCTGCGCCTGCTGGAACGCCGCTTCGGCGTCGCCGCCAGCGGCGTGAGCGCCTGGCGCCGCGCGGTCTGCGGCGACCTGCTCGACGCCTTCGATTTCCGCCAGGCCGATACCCGCCCATTCGTCGCCGACCTGCCCGACGTGCGCGAGGCGGCCGCGCGCGCCGCCGCATTGCGCGACCACGCGCTGCCGCCACTGCCGACGCAACTGCAGGCGCCACGACAGGCCTTCGGCGTGCGCCGTTCGCGCGCACTGCCGTATCGGCCGACGGTGCAGTTGCAGTACGTGCAGGCACGTGGCGAGGTGCAGTTGCGCATGGCCAATACCGGCGCCGCGGCGGTGCTGCACGTCTACGACCGCTACGACCTGGCCGCACTCCCGCGCCGCTACACGGTCGGCGCCGGCGCGACCCTGGACGGCACCTGGACCACCTACGACGGCAGCTACGACCTGTGGCTGCTCGGCCCCAACGGCTTCCATCGCCACTACCGCGGCGACCTCAGCGCCCCGCTGCTGCAGGCCGAGATCGTCCAGAACCCGACCGACGCGCAGGCGCTGTGCCTGGTCCTGCGCAACCCGGGGACCGCGCCGCTTAGCGTGTCCCTGGAACCGGCCGCCTACGCCCAGGCACAACCGCGCCAGCGGGTGACGCTGGCGCCCGGCGCCGAGCAGCGTCTTCGCTGGAGCGCCAAGCCAAGCGGCGGCTGGTACGACCTGTGGCTGGTCCAGGACAACGCCAGTCAGCGCCTGGCCGGCCGCGTGGAAACCGGCAAGCCCGGCATCAGCGACCCGGCGATGGGCGGATCGGCGCGGCTGTATCAGGAGCCCGCCAGAGGCGGGCGGGATTGGGGAGTCGGGATTGGGGATTCGTGACAACGTCCGGGATTTGGGATTGGGGATTCGTGAAAGCACAATCCGCGCGCTGACACGCTCTTGCCAATCCCGAATCCCGAATCCCTAATCCCGGCTCTCAAGCACCCCGATCGTCCGCAGCCAGGTCTCCACCAGCTGCGGCCACTGTGCGATCGGCAGATTCTTGGCGCGCAGGCCGAAGGCGTGGCCGCCCTGGGCGTAGATATGCATTTCCGTCGGCACGTCGGCGTGGTTGAGCGCGACGTAGTACGCCAGCACCTGCGAGACGCCGTCCACGTGGTCGTCCTGAGCCTGCAGCAGGAAGGTCGGCGGGGTGTCGGCGACGACGCGGATGTCCGGACGCAACGCCAGATCGGTGGGATTGCGGGTGTCGTCGTCCTCGTCCTCGTGCACCCACAGATGGCCGGGATACACGGCGATGGCGAAGTCCGGGCGGCAGCTCACGCGGTCGGCGGCATCCACCAGCGGATAGGTGCGCTGGGCGAAATGCGTACTGGTCGCGGCGACCAGGTGGCCGCCGGCGGAAAAGCCCATCACCCCGATCTTGTGCGGGTCCACGCCCCAGGTGGCGGCCTGCTGGCGCACCAGGCCCAGCGTGCGCTGTGCGTCCTGCAGCGCGGTCTGCACCTTGGGGTAGTAGCGCCGGTCGTTGACCCAGGTCGGCCCGGAGTTCGGCACGCGGTACTTCAGCAGCACGCAGGTGATGCCGCGCGAGACCAGCCAGTCGCAGATCTCCGTGCCCTCCAGGTCCATCGCCAGCATCTGGTAGCCGCCGCCGGGAAACACCACCACCGCGGCGCCGGTGTTGTGGCCCTGCGCCGGGTACACGGTCATGGTCGGCCGGCTGACGTCGTGGATGGCAGGCCACCACGGCTTGCCCGGGCCGGGACCGGCCGTTTCCGGCTTCGGGTGCGGCAACGCATCCGGCACCGCGCCGGGCCAGATCGGCACCTGCACGTGGCCCGGTGTGGGTTCCCAGACCCGCGCCTGCGCGGCGTGGGCAGACAGACCGAGGGCGATGGCCAACGAACAGCACACGAATCGACGCATGGGACGCTCCGAACAGGATGGGGAATGGAAGGGACCGCACGATAAGTGAGCACGGCCGCGGTGGCCGTAGCCGTTGGTACAACGCAGGCGATCGCACGCGGCATCGGCACGACGGCGCCGCCGATGATCGCGAGCAGCGGCTCGTGCGAATGGCTGTTGTCCCGCTTGTGGAATCAGCCGCGACGGACCTTCGCGGTAAAGCCTGCCGCGGCCGAAGCCGCGCCTACGGGAGATCGACCTGCATCCGGCGCGATTGCGGCGAGCGCAGGCGATACAGCGCGCACAACGCGCCTAGCCAGTACGCAGTGCCTGCGCGGGCAGCGACGCCACCACCGCCTGCGCCACCGCCTTCAGCGCCGCATCGCGTCCGGCGCTGTCGACCGTGGCGCCGTTGAGATACGCGGTGAGCAGCAGCGGCGTGGCCCGCCCCGGCGCCCACACGATGGCGATGTCGTTGCGGGTATCGGCGCCGTTGCTGCCGGTCTTGTCGCCGATCCGCCAGCCCGCCGGCAGGCCGGCCCGCAGGCAGTCGTTGCCGGTGCGGTTGTCGCGCATCCAGTCGATCAGGCGCTGCCGCGAGACCGGCTGCAGCACCTGCCCGAGCAACAAGGCACGCATCGTCGCGGCCATCGCCGCCGGCGTGGTGGTGTCGCGCGGATCGCCGGCGACGAAGTCGTTCATACCCGGCTCGTTGCGGTCCAGTTGGGTCTGCGCATCGCCCAGCGCACGCAGGAAGCGGGTCACCCCTGGCGGGTCGCCGACCAGCGGCAGCAGCAGGTTGGCCGCGGTGTTGTCGCTGTAGATCATCGCCGCGCGGCACAGCTCGGCCACGCTGAGGGTGCCGCCGACATGGCGCTCGGACACCGGCGCATTCGCCAGCAGATCCGCCTTGCGCACCGGCAGGCGCCGCTCCAGGGACAGCGCGCCACGGTCGACCTGCTGCAGCACCGCTCCCGCCAATAGAAATTTGAAGGTACTGCACAGCGGGAAACGCTCGTCCTGGCGCTGTCCGCCCAGCGTCGCACCGCTGCCGTCGAGCAGGCTCACGCCGAGCCGGCCGCCGCTGCCGCGCTCGATGTCAGCCAGGCGCTGCTGCAGCGTCTGCGCGGGATTTTTTGCAGTTTTTGCCTGTCCTCCAGCCACCGCCAGCAGGCTCGCGCCCATGCCCACGCCCTGCAGGAACCGTCGTCTCGTCAGCATCGTCCACCTCCGTCGGGAGCCAGGATGATGGCCGCATTGACCCACCCCCACCAGCGAGGTTATTCAATCGCACCCATGAGCCGAATTGATACCTGGCGATGATCCGTCCGCACCTGCCGCTGAACGCCCTGCGCGCCTTCGAGGCCGCGGCGCGGCACCAGAACCTGACCCGCGCCGCGGCCGAGCTGTGCGTGACCCAGGCCGCGCTCAGCCACCAGATCAAGCATCTGGAATCGCGCCTGGGCGTGGTGCTGTTCCAGCGCCTGCCGCGCGGTGTGGCCCTGACCGACGAGGGCCTGCGCCTGCATCCGGTGCTGACCGAGGCCTTCGACCGCATCGCCGGGACGCTGCAGCGCTTCGCCGGCGGCCGCTACCGCGAGACGCTGAGCGTGGGCGTGGTCGGCACCTTCGCGGTGGGCTGGCTGCTGCCGCGGCTGGACGCCTTCCACGCCGCGCATCCGGATATCGAACTGCGCGTGTACACCCACAACAACCGGGTCGACCTGGCCGGCGAAGGCCTGGACCTGGCGATCCGTTTCGGCGATGGCGACTGGCAGGGGCAGCACGCCACGCCGATCCTGGACGCCCCGTTCGCGCCGGTGTGCGCGCCGGCGCTGGCGCCGCTGCTGCGCACGCCCGCCGACCTCGCCAGGACCACCCTGCTGCGCTCCTATCGGCTGGACGAATGGCCGCGCTGGCTGCAGGCCGCCGGTGCCCCCGAGGTGCAGGCGGGCGGCCCCATCTGCGATGCCTCGCTGACCCTGGCCAGCATCGCCGCAGCCGGCCACGGCGTAGCCCTGCTGCCACTGCGCCTGTTCGCCCAGGATCTGGATGCCGGGCGGTTGGTCTGTCCGTTCACCACCCGCATCGACCTGGGCCGCTACTGGCTGACCCGGCTGCGCTCGCGCGCGGAAAACGACGCCGCCCGGCGCCTGCGCGCGTGGCTGCTGGCCGCTCAGGCCGCCCCGGCCGACTGAGCGGCACCGCTGCCGCCGCAGTGGGCGCCGGTAGGGCTTGGGCACACGCCGGCACGCACCTTGCTTCGCCTACCAGCACGGCCTGACAGCAATGTGAAGAATTTGTGCACTGCCGCTTGGCGGCCGGGCAGCCCCGAAATATGATCCTGGTCGCAGTCGCACTGTGCGCCGGGGATGGCGCTTACCGTTTCGGGGGAAACATGCTGATGAACCGTGCTGTCCTGACCGCCCGTCCGGGCCTGGTCTCGCGTGACGTCGTGCTGGCAGCCGTCCTGGGCTGCCTGTGTGTGCTGCATCTGGCCTACTTCCTGCGCGGCGGCGCCAGCGAATGGCATTGGGCGCTCAGCGCCGCCGGTCTGGCGCTGATGGCGCTCAAGGCCGGCCTGCGACCGACGCCGACCGCCCGCCCCTCGCTGCAGAGCCTGCGCTCGCGCACGCCGCTGGACTGGGCGGCGATCGCCGGCGGCCTGCTGGTCGTGGCCAGCGCCGCGGCCTGAGCCGCGCCAAGAAGCGATTGAAGCCCCTCTCCCACCGGGAGAGGGGTTGGGGTGAGGGTACGCCGGCACGCACGGCCGGCTACTCTGACTCCCCAGGCACCCGCACCCTCATCCGCCCCTTCGGGGCACCTTCTCCCGCCGGGAGAAGGAACTGGCTCGACGGGAATCATCCGAGTTCGGCGGCGACACCATCGCCGAGCCGCATCCGCGCCAACAGACCCGGCCCGAACATCCACCTCTCCCGTCTCTCCACGCCCGACCTGCCGGCGGCGCCCGCTACACGGCGCGCTTGCCGCCGTAGGTGCCCACCTGCGCCGCCACCACTTGCCGGAACGCCTCGCGCTGCGCGGCATCGGCGAACCAGGACGTCGGCACCAGGTCGAACAGGATGTCGTTCTGGTACAGCATCAGCACCTGCGGATTCTCGCGACAGCGCACGTAGTCGCGCCAGGAACGACGCACGTGGCCATCCGCCCAGGTGACCTCCAGGCCGGCTTCGTCCCAGCGATAGGTGAGGCGATGCCGCAACGCCGCCTGTTGCGCATACAGGCGCCGGACCTTGCGCGGCATCGTCCATGCCGACTGGATGGTCTGGCCGATCAAGCCACCGCCACCGGCGCCGGCCAGCACGATGCCGAGCATGGCCATGCCGGAGCCATGCCGGGCGAAGGCGAACAGCGTCAATCCGCTCAGCAGCAACGCCGCCATCGCCACCAGCACGCGCCGCACGGCGCGCCGTTGATGCAGCCGCTGGGCGATCAGATAGTCCTCCAGCGTGATGTTGCCGCTGATCGTCATGCTGCTCCTCCCGCTATCATCCACCGGCCAGAGCGGGAGCGTGCCACGCGCGGCAGGGCCGGCGCAAAGCCGCCGGCAGGCGCGCTGCGCGGCCTTTCACCGCGGCGTCGGTCTACCTGCCAGCAAGGCAGGCCCACGGCGCGCCTCAGCCGTCGATCAACTCCATCCACGCCTGCTCGGCCTGGGCCAGCTCGCGCGCGGCGGTCTCGCGCTCGCGGCCCAGCACCGCCATCTTCTCCGCATCGGCGTAGAGCTTGGGATCGGCGAGCTGGCGATCGAGCTCGGCCAGCGCCGCTTCCAGCTCGCCCACACGCTTCTCCGCGGCGGCCAGCTTGTGCGGGTTCGGCGGCTTCTTCGCCGGCAGCGGCTTGACCGGCGGCGGCGGGGTCGGCGCGGCCTCGGCCAGTTTCTGCTTGGTGCCCTGTGCGGCCGGGCGGGTGCGCAACCAGGCCGCGTAGGCGTCGAGGTCGCCATCGAACGGCTCCACCACGCCATCGGCCACGCGCCAGAAGGTGTCGCAGACCAGGCCGATCAGGTGGCGGTCGTGCGAGACCATCACGATCGCGCCCTCGAAATCGCTCAGGGCCTCGGCCAGCGCCTCGCGCATTTCCAGGTCGAGGTGGTTGGTCGGTTCGTCTAGCAGCAGCACGTTGGGCTGCTGCCAGGCGATCAGCGCCAGCGCCAGGCGCGCGCGCTCGCCGCCGGAGAAGCCGTCGACCGGCTCGAACGCGCGGTCGCCGGGGAAATTCCACTTGCCGAGGAAATCGCGGAACGCCTGGTTGCTGGCGTCCTTGTCGATCTCGCGCATGTGGTCCATCGGCGACTGGCCCTCGTGCAGCGACTCCACCGTGTGCTGGGCGAAGTACCCGATGCGCAGGTCCGGATGCGCCATGCGCTCGCCGGCGATCGGCGGCAGTTCGCCGACCAGGGTCTTGACCAGGGTGGTCTTGCCGGCGCCGTTGGGGCCGAGCAGGCCGATGCGCTGGCCCGCCTCCAGGCCGAAGCCGACGTTGCGCAGAATCACCGCGTCGGCGCCATAACCGGCCTCGGCGTGGTTGAGGCGGATCAGCGAGAACGGCAGCTTGGCCGGCGGCGACAGTTCGATGCGGAACTCGCGCTCGGCGCGCACCGCCTCGGTGCCGGCCAGCTTCTCCAGCCGCTTCATCCGGCTCTGCGCCTGCGCCGCCTTGGAGGCCTTGGCCTTGAAGCGGTCGATGAAGCTCTGCAGGTGGGCGCGCTCGGCCTGTTCCTTCTCGTGCGCGATCTGCTGCTGGCGCAGTTGCTCGGCGCGCTGGCGCTCGAAATCGGTGTAGCCGCCGGTGTACAGCTTGGCGCCGCCGTTGTGCAGATGCAGGGTGTGGGTGGCGACGTTGTCGAGGAACTCGCGGTCGTGCGAGATCAGCAGCAGCGTGCCCGGATACTTCAGCAGCCACTGCTCCAGCCAGTACACCGCGTCCAGGTCGAGGTGGTTGGTCGGTTCGTCGAGCAGCAGCAGGTCGCTGGGCATCATCAGCGCGCGCGCCAGGTTCAGGCGCACGCGCCAGCCGCCGGAGAACGAGGACACCGCGCGGTGATGGGTCTCGGCCGGGAAGCCGAGGCCGTGCAGCAGCTTGCCGGCACGCGCATCGGCGTCGTAGGCGCCCATCTCGGCCATCTTGGTATGCGCGGCGGCCACCGCCTCCCAGTCCTCGCGCGCGGTCGCCTCGGCCTCTTCGGCCAGCACCGCGGCCACCGCGGTGTCGCCGCCGAGCACGAAGCTCAGCGCCGGGTCCGGCAGCGACGGAGTTTCCTGGGCGACGCTGGCGATGCGCACCTTGCCGGGCAGGTCGACATCGCCCTTGTCCGCCTCCAGTTCGCCCTTCACCGCCGCGAACAGGCTGGACTTGCCGGCCCCGTTGCGGCCGACCACGCCCACCCGGTAGCCGGCATGCAGGGTGAGGTCGACATTGGACAGCAACAGCCGCTCGCCGCGGCGCAAGGCGAAATTACGTAGGGAAATCAAGGCAGGGCACTCGGCTAGCGAGGCGGAAGTGTAGCCGCTTCGCCCGCCCCGGCCCACCCGGGGCGGCGACGCGGCGCGGTCCGGGGCTGTCCCCCGGGCACCGCAAAAACCCGACCCAGGTCCGCATTTGTATACGCGCCCGCGTGAAAAACGGATTTCAATCCGATGGCAACCGCTGCACCGCAGCATTCACCCGCCTCAATGGAAATCGCCAGACCCACGCCACTCCCACCAGCCACTGGAGTCTCCGCCCGATGACGCAACGCCGCCTCCCCCTCGTCAGTGCCGTCCTGCTCGCGCTCGCCTCCGCCAACAGCCTTGCCCAGTCCCAGCAGGCGCCGACCACGCTGGACAACGTCATCGTCACCGGCACCCGCATCGCCGACCGCACGGTGGCCGAATCGCAATCGCCGATCGACATCATCGCGCCCGAGGCGCTGCAGGCCACCGGTGCCAGCGACCTCGCCAGCGCCCTCGGCAAGCTGCTGCCGTCGCTGAACTTCCCGCGCCCGGCGATCAACGACGGCAACGACGCGCTGCGCCCGGCGACCCTGCGCGGCCTGTCGCCGGACGCGGTGCTGGTACTGCTGGACGGCAAGCGCTACCACACCACCTCGCTGGTCAACTACAACCCGTCGGTCGGGCGCGGCTCGGCGCCGGCCGACCTCAACTCGATCCCGATGTCGGCGATCGCGCGCATCGAGGTGCTGCGCGACGGCGCGTCGGCGCAATACGGCTCCGACGCCATCGCCGGCGTCATCAACATCGTGCTCAAGCACGGCGCCAAGCCCGGCAGCAACAGCGTTTCCGTCAGCGGCGGCATCATGGACAAGGGCGACGGCGCGCAGAACGGCATCGACGGCTCCTACGGGCTGGCCTTCGGCGGTGCGCCGGGCGGCGAGGCGCCGGGCTGGGTGCGGGTGTCGTGGAACTACCTCAACGCGATGAACACCAACCGCGCCGAGAACACCGACAAGGCCACCACCCTGGCCGGGGCCGCCAACCCCAGCGGCGTTCCCTACGAGCGCTACGGCGACCCGGCGCTGAAGACCTATCAGGGGCTGGTCAATTTCGGCTATGCGCTCACCCCGCACGTCGACCTGTACGGCTACGCCAACTTCAGCCGCCGCGAGGTGCTGTCCAACGGCTACTACCGCGCCTGGGACAACAGCGACCGCAACGTGCAGGCGGTCTACCCCAACGGCTTCCTGCCGCAGATCTACAACCCGTCCAACGACCGCGCCGCGGTGCTCGGCGTCAAGGGCAGCACCGACAACGGCTGGACCTGGGACGTCTCCGCCGACTACGGCAAGAACGACGTCACCTTCGACCTGCGCAACACCATCAACACCAACCTGTACTGGAGCACCGGCGCCTCGCCGACCCGCTTCAACGCCGGCAGCTTCCGCAACGAGCAGAACGCGCTCAACGCCGACTTCAGCAAGTCCCTGGACTGGGGCCTGGCCTATCCGGTCAACCTCGCCTTCGGCGCCGAGTACCGGCAGGACAAGTACGCCGTGGTGGCCGGCTCGCCCACCTCCATCTACTTCGATCCGAACGCCATCAACCCCGAGACCGGCGCGCCCTACCCGGGCGGCTCGCAGGTGTTTCCCGGCCTGGCGCCCTCGGTGGCCGGGCAGTTCCAGCGCCACAGCAAGGCGGTGTACGCCGACCTGGAAGCGGACCTGAGCGAGCGCCTGTCCGGCGGCGTGGCCGCGCGCTACGAGGACTACAGCGATGCCGGCACCACCCGCTCGGGCAAGCTGTCGGCGCGCTACCAGCTCAACGACGCCTTCGCCGTGCGCGGCACGATCTCCAACGGCTTCCGCGCGCCCTCGCTGGCGCAACAGAACTACGCCTCGGTGGTGACCCTGCCGGTGGACGGCGTGCTCAGCCAGATCGGCACCTACCGCACCTCCGACCCGGTGGCCATCGCGCTCGGCGCCAAGCCGCTGGCGCCGGAGAAATCCACCAACTACAGCATCGGCGCGGTCTGGCAGCCCGGCGGCGGCTTCAATTCCACCCTGGACCTGTACCAGATCCGCATCTGGGACCAGATCCTGTATTCGGACCAGATCTCGTTGGCCGTGCCGATCGGCCAGGTCAGCGCCGCGCAGTTCTTCGTCAACGGCGCCACCACGCGCACCCGCGGCGTGGACTGGGTGAGCAACTACCTGCTCGACCTCGACCGCGCCGGCGCGCTCAACCTCAGCTTCAGCGCCAACTACAACAAGATCGAGATCCTGGAGATCTCCGATCCGAACTTCGGCCGCGCCAGCCAGGGCCTGCTGACCGACGCCACGCCGCGCACCAAGTACGTGCTCAGCGGCGACTGGACCCTGGCCGGCTGGACCCTGCACGGCGACGCCACCCGCTACGGCGCCATCACCCGCCGCGGCGACGATGCCGACGGCAGCCAGGACCAGGCGTTCGCGGCGCGCTGGCTGCTCAACCTGTCCACCAGCTACGCCTGGCGCGACCTCACCTTCACTGTCGGCGCCGACAACGTCACCAACCAGTATCCGACCCGGACTGCGCTCAACAACATCTACGACGACCGTCCCAACGGCCTGCAGTACTCGCCGCTGTCGCCATTCGGCTTCAACGGGCGCTACTGGTACGGGCGGGTGAGCTACCGCTTCTGAGAAGGCCGGGGACCGTGGCGTGGCCGCAGGGGCGCGGCCACGCAGCGGAGCGGAGCGGGCGACTTAGAACGTAAAAGAATAAGAACATGCGCTTGCATCCTGCGACGCAGCACGCATGTTAAAAAATAATAAGCCGCCCCTGGGACGCGGCCTGCCTGGCCATGCCGGCCGCCGCGCCCCGCCTGCCGTTTCGGCACCTGCTGGAGTTTCCATGAACCGTCCGTTGTCGCTGCTGGCGAGCGCCGTGCTCGCCGCCCTCGCCACTCCCTCCGTCTTCGCCCAGACCGCGCCCGACGCGTCCGCCGCGCCCAGCACACTGGACACGGTGATCGTCACCGGCACCCGGGTCAGCGACCGCACCGTCGCCGAGTCGCAATCGCCGATCGACATTATCACCCCGGAGGCGCTGCAGGCCACCGGCACCTCGGAACTGGCCACCGCGCTGTCGCGCGCGCTGCCCTCGCTGAACTTCCCGCGCCCGGCGCTGACCGACGGCACCAGCGGCATCCGCCCGGCGCAGCTGCGCGGGCTCTCGCCCGACCAGGTGCTGGTGCTGGTCAACGGCAAGCGCCGCCACACCTCGGCGATGATCAACGTCAACGGCACCATCGGCCGCGGTTCCTCGGCGGTGGATCTCAACGCGATCCCGATCGCCGCGATCGAGCGGGTGGAGGTGCTGCGCGACGGCGCCTCGGCGCAGTACGGCTCCGACGCCATCGCCGGCGTGGTCAACATCGTGCTCAAGGGCGCCAGCGAAGGCGGCAGCCTGGCGGTGGAGCACGGCCAGTACTCGGCCGGCGACGGCGCCAAGTCGCAGCTCTCCGGCGACACCGGCGTCGGCTTCGGCGACGGCCGCGGCAGCCTGCACGTGGCCGGGCAGATCAGCCAGCAGGACGCCACCAACCGCGCCGGTCCCTACCAGGGCACCGCACCGAACACCGGCAACTATCCCGGCATCGGCCAGACCACCTTCGTCTACGGCGATCCCAAGGTCGACGCCACCGCGGTCTCGGCCAACGGCGAGTTCCGCTTCAGCGACCACCTGACCGGCTATGCCACCGCGATCGCCAGCAACCGCGACATCACCTCGTTCGCGTTCTACCGCTCGCGCAACCACAACGGCCAGACCGCGCTGCTGGCGCAGGTCTACCCGGACGGCTACGTGCCGCAGATCGAGCAGTACTCCAAGGACCGCTCGCTGGTCGCCGGCCTGAAGGGCAGCACCGCCGGCGGCTTCGCCTGGGACATCAGCTACAACTACGGCTACAACAAGGTCGACTTCCACACCGCCAACAGCATCAACTACAGCCTCGGCGTCGACAGCCCGCGTCGCTTCTACGACGGCGCGCTGGAGTACACCCAGAACGCGGTCAACGCCGACTTCACCCAGCCGCTGGAGTGGGGCCTGGCCTATCCGGTGACGCTGTCCTTCGGCGCCGAATACCGCCAGGAGAAGTGGAACCAGTCGCCGGGCGAGCTGGCCTCGTACACCGGCACCACCGGCGGCGCGCAGGGCTTCGCCGGTTTCGCGCCGCTCAACGCGGTGCATTCGGACCGCCACAACTACGCGGTGTACGCGGGCCTGGAAGCCGACCTCACCGACAAGTTCTCCGCCGGCCTCACCGGCCGCTACGAGGACTACTCGGACTTCGGCAGCAAGACCTCCGGCAAGCTGTCGGCGCGCTACGCGTTCACCGACAAGGTGGCGCTGCGCGGCACCGTCGCCAGCGGCTTCCGTGCGCCGTCGCTGGCGCAGCAGCAGTACCAGGCGGTGACCAGCAGCTACATCAACGGCAGCTTCTTCGAATCCGGCACCTTCCCGGTCAACAGCGCCGTGGCCCAGGCGCTGGGCGCGGCGCCGCTGAAGGCCGAGACCTCGCTGTCCTACAGCCTGGGCCTGGTGCTGCAGCCGGTCGAGCGCCTGTACCTGACCGTGGACGCGTACCAGATCGAGATCGACGACCGCATCCTGCTCTCGTCCAACCTCAACGACGCGGCGGTGCTGGCCAAGCTGCGCCAGCTCGGCTACAGCAACGTCACCAGCGTGCGCTACTTCAGCAACGCCGCCGACACCCGCACCCGCGGCGTCGACGTGGTCGGCACCTACAGCATCCCGTTCGCGGCCAGCACGCTGGACCTCACCGCCAGCTACGGCTACAGCAAGACCGAGATCACCCATGCCGTCACCCAGCCGCAGGCGCTGGCTGCCATCGGCTCGACCCAGACCACGCTGGGCCGCGACGAGATCGGACGCCTGGAAGACAGCTACCCGAAGGACAAGCTGATCCTCAGCGGCACCTGGAAACTGCCGAAGTGGGACCTGAGCCTGGCCGCGACCCGCTACGGCGAGTTCACCGTACGCAATTCGGCCACCGCCGCCCGCGACCAGACCTACGGGGCGGACTGGGTGGTCGACGCCTCGGCCAGCTTCAAGCCGAGCACCAACTGGACGCTGACGCTGGGCGCGGACAACGTGTTCGACCAATACCCGGACAAGACCGCCAACCTGATCAACTCCACCTACGGCATGCTGCCGTACAGCAACTACTCGCCGTACGGCTTCAACGGCGCCTACGTGTACGGGCGGATCAATTACCGCTGGTGATCGCGAGACCAGGCGCGCTGATTGCGCCTGCGCCGAGCATGACGACGGCCCGGGTTTCCCGGGCCGTTGTTTTTGGGGCCGGGATTGGGGATTGGGGATTCGGGATTGGCGATTTATCGGTGTGCGACGTGTTCGCCTGCCTAGGTTTTTTTGTGGGAGCGGCTTCAGCCGCGACGCCTGATCGATGAAGCGTCGAAACTGACGGCATGGCTGAAACGACCAACCACGCGATGGCCACCACCGACAGCAGCACCGCCGGCCAATCCACACGAAGACGCCCGCAGCCCGCAGCCCGCAGCGTCAAGCAAGACACGCACCCCATCCCGCGCAGGCACAGCGCATGCACCGCGCCGTCGCGCGCGACCCGCATTTTGTCTACAACCCCAGCAAATCCGCGGATGCGCGCTCCCGCAACGCCTGCAGCGGTGGTTGCAACTGCAACCTCCGCATCGCACTTAACGGAACATTGACACTCCTGACATCCGCCGGTAATCCCTAGGGAGCGTCGCCGCATCCGCCAGGGGCAAGGGGAGCGCGCATGCAGCGACGCCTTCCCCCCACTACTGGAGCCGCCTCCCTCATGACGCGCACGCTCACTCCGCTCGCCCACGCCGTCGCCCTGTGCCTGGCGACGTCCGCCGTTTCCGTCCATGCGCAGAACGCCGGCAATGCGCAAACGCTGGACACCGTCATCGTCACCGGCACGCGCGTGGCCGACCGCACCGTGGCCGAATCGGCGTCGCCGATCGACATCATCTCGCCGGAAACCTTGCAGTCCACCGGCACCACCGAACTGGCCACCGCGCTGTCGCGCGCGGTGCCGTCGCTGAACTTCCCACGCCCGGCGATCACCGACGGTTCCGATGCGGTGCGCCCGGCGCAACTGCGCGGGCTTTCGCCGGACCAGGTGCTGGTGCTGGTCAACGGCAAGCGCTACCACACCACCGCCTTGGTCAACCTCAACGGCGCGCAGGGCCGCGGCTCGTCGCCGGCCGATCTCAACACCATTCCGATCGCCGCGGTCGAACGCATCGAAGTGCTGCGCGACGGCGCCTCGGCGCAATACGGCTCCGACGCCATCGCCGGCGTCATCAACATCGTGCTCAAGGGCAGCGGCAGCGGCGGCAGCCTCGCCGGGCGCTACGGCAAGTACAGCGCCGGCGACGGCGAGCAGTACCAGCTCTCCGGCGATGCCGGGCTCACCTTCGCCGAGACCGGCAGCGTGCATTTCGCCGCGCAGGCCGGACACCAGGACCAGACCGACCGCGCCACGCCCTACCAGGGCCAGGTGCAACAGCGCTACGGCGACCCCGACGTCGACCAGGGCGCGTTCTCCTACAACGGTCAGTACAGCCCGGCCGACTACATCACCTTCTATTCCTACGCGATGCTCAGCCGCCGCGAGGTGCTGTCCAACGGCTACTTCCGCTGGTCCGGCGACAACCGCAACCGCCCGGAGATCTACCCGGACGGCTTCCTGCCGCAGATCTACAACGTCAGCAAGGACGTGTCCTGGGTCGGCGGGGTCAAGTCCAGCACCGCCGGCGGCCTGGCCATCGACCTCAGCTACAACTACGGCCGCAACGACCTGAGCTTCGACGTGCGCCACAGCCTCAACAACAGCCTGGGCCTGGCCAGCCCCACCGAGTTCTATGCCGGCGCGCTGCAGGTCACCCAGAACGTGCTCAACGCCGACTTCAGCAAATCGCTGGAGGTCGGCCTGGCCTACCCGCTCACCCTGGCCTTCGGCGCCGAGTGGCGCGGCGAGAAGTTCAACGAATCGCCGGGCGAGCCGGCGTCCTACGTCAACGGCGGCATCCCCTCGGCCAACGGCACCCTGCTGCCGGGCGCGCAGGTGTTCGCCGGCTTCAAGCCCAGCGATTCCGGCCACTACGACCGCAACAGCTACTCGGCCTATCTGGACCTGGAAGGCGACATCACCGACAAGTTCTCCGCCGGCCTGGCCGGACGCTACGAGAACTACAGCGACTTCGGCGACACCGCCACCGGCAAGCTGTCGCTGCGCTATGCCTTCAGCCCGAAGGTCGCGTTGCGCGCCACCGTCTCCACCGGCTTCCGTGCGCCCTCGCTGCAGCAGCAGTATTTCCAGTCGGTCGCCACCAACTTCATCAACGTCGCCCAGCCCGACGGCAGAATCGCCGCCACGCCGTTCGAGATCGGCACCTTCCGCACCGACAACCCGGCGGCGATCGCGCTCGGCGCCGAACCGCTGAAGGCCGAAAAATCCAAGAACTACGGCCTGGGCCTGGTGCTGCAGCCGGTGGACGCGCTGTACATCACCCTCGACGCCTATCGCATCGACATCGACGACCGCATCGTGCTCTCGGAGAATCTCACCTCCACGGCGGTACGCAACTACCTGCAGGGCAACGGCTACGCCGGCATCGGCGGCGGCCGCTACTTCACCAACGCCATCGACACCAAGACCCAGGGCGTGGACGCGATCGGCACCTACAAGATCGCGCTGCCAGCCAGCAGCCTCGATCTCACCGCCGGCTACAACTACAACAAGACCGACATCGAGAAGATCGCCGGCAATCCTGCGGTGCTGGAAGCGATCGACCCGACCGCGGTACGCATCGGCCGCGCCGAGATCGGCCGCATCACCCGCGGTTCGCCGCGCGACAAGTTCTTCCTGAGCAGCGTGTGGTCGCCCGGCGCCTGGGCCTTCACCGCCACCGCCACGCGCTGGGGCGAATTCACCGACTTCGGCACCACGCCCGCCGCCGATCAGACCTATGCGGCCAAGTGGACCCTGGACCTGTCGGCGGCCTACACGCTGGGCCGCTGGCGCGTCACCGTCGGCGGCGACAACGTGCTCAACGAGTACCCCGACCGTTCGCGCGCAGGCGCCGGCACCCGCACCTATCTGCCGTACAGTACCTCCTCGCCGTTCGGCTTCAATGGCGCGTTCGCCTACGCCAACGTCAACTACAGCTGGTGATGCATGTGCGGCGGCGGTGTCCCTGGGGCACCGCCGCCGCATTCTCTACCGGCAGTCTCTATACCGCACCCCCGCCACGTCCGCATCGCTGACGTGCGGCATCGCCACGCTGCAGGAATCGGATGCGTGCCCGCGCAGCAGCGACGGAGTGTCGACAAGGCCTGCGCGTGCCGGCCTTGTCGATGTCGCAGGGAAAAGCGACGCACTGCGGCAGTCAACCGCTCTCCGCACACGGCGGCCGCGAGGCGCCGTCCCAGCGCCATGGGCAGCGACGCAGACGCGTCAAGCCTTCGTCGCGAGATCCAAGCGCATCGGGCTGCCGCATTGCGGTCGCCATACCGTGTGCGGTAACGGGATGACGATGTGCCGATACGGCACTCTCCCCAGCGTATTCAAGAACCGTCATGCGACAGCGCAATAGATTTACTCGCGCTGCAACTCGCGCCCGATAGATAGAGACACTCGATACCCCACGTCGGCGTCCATCATTGCAACGGCGGGCAGCGAAATACGCTGCCACTGTGCCGCGACGCTGTGCCTGCAATAAATGGCATGGAAACTGCAATGCAGTCCACGCCCGACATCCCGGCACTGCCGGAGGGTCGACGCGATGTTGCGTGACCTGGGGCCATACCTGAGCAAGCCGATGCGGCGCATTTTGTGGAAATCATTCCGCATAAATAAGCGTGAGCCGCATCACAAGTATGAATCGATTGGTTATTTGTCAACAGTCGCCTGTTGCGATTCGCGTAATGTGGAATCGCCTGAACGGCAGGCAAAAAATCCCTTATGGGGAAGGATCTGATTATGTGGAAAACTTCCAAATTCGCGACGCTTTCGGGCATCGCGCTTTGCTCTGCGCTGGCGTTCAATGCCTCGGCGCAGAGTTGCTGCCCGGGCGGCGGTGTCGGCACGCCGATCGCAATCCGCGGCCTGGGCGAAAGCGCCCCGGCGGCGACCAACCTGTCCACCAACGCGTCGGCACGCATCTACCAGTTCGAGCGTAATGGCGTGACCTACCTGCAGATCAACGACGCCACCGGCCAGGTGCGCGGCGCGATCGGCCGTGTCGGCGACACCGCCTGGGTGACGCCCATGGGTCAGGACGTGGATCGGGTGAGCACCGTCGACACCTTCGACAGCAGCCGCGGCACCGTGGTCTACGATGCGCGCTACTTCACCGTGCAGCTGGCCAGCAGCGCCAACGGCGACGTCTGGACCGTGACCATCAAGAAGTAACCGGCTTTTGCAGGGGCTCTGAGATCAGGAAACTGATCTTTCGCTCATGACGGCGCCGGCAGGTGCCGTCATGAGCCTTCAACCGGCTCGCCAGCTCCCAGTCCATCTCGTCGGCGCTGTGCTGCTTGCGGCCGCTGCCCGGCATGGTCGTATCGGCTTCCAGCGTCACCACCACGCCGCGCTTGCCGCGCGCCGACCAGACCCGCGCCGTGATCGTGTGCCGGCCCGCGTCGGGCAGGATTTCCATGGCGTTGAGCACGCACCGGTACGCCGCCAGTTGCAGGCCAATCGACAGCCGCCGCGTATCGCCGTGCAGGCGTGCCTCGACCTCGGTCTCGCAGGCATTGGCGAAGGCGATGGAGTTCAGCGCGCCGTACAGGCCGTGGGTTTCGATATCCAGCGGATACAGTGCAGCAACGTAATCGTCCAGCAATTGCGCCTGGATCACCCCGGTGCGATTCATTTCCATCGCCGCGGCGTAGTGGCCGTGCTCCTTCAGCGTGGTGGCGATGTCGCGGCGCAGCTTGTTGATATGCACGTGGATGTCGGTGTACTCGATCACCCGGTTGCGCAGGGTGCGTTCGGCCGACATGTAGCTGGCTTGGGCGACCTGCAGCGCCTCCCTTTCGGCAAAGCCGAAGCGTTGCACTTGATCGAAGGCAACGGACAACTTGGCGCCGAGGGAAGCAAGTGCGGTCACCGCAAAGGCGACCAACAATTGCACCTGCAATGAGTCCGCATCGTAGGCACCGGCATAATTGGTCTTCGGCATGGACATGGCCACCGCGAAGTTGGCCATCACCACGCCGATCGCGGCGCCTCGCCAGGCATGCTTGAAGGTCAGCCAGACGGCCGGCGCGATCATGAGAACCAGGAGGAACTGGCGCAGGACGCCCTCCACCTGCATCGCGACGCCGAACAGGACGCCCATCAGCAGCGCGGCGACGCCTGCGCTGTGCAGAACCGTCCTTCGCGTAGCTGCATCCCCCTCCGCTCGCCTGACCCACAGGAGCGCGGGGAAGACGAACATGACGATACCCAGATAGAAACCGATCCAGAACTTCAGCGTGTTTTCCAGATTGATGTAGGCCGCAGGCCCACCCAGCAGCCAGTTGACGCCCTTGTTGACGAGCACCGCCCACAACGCCGCGCACAGGCAGATCAGCGGCAGCCAGCTCTGCTCGACCCGGAAATCCGGAAGATTGCGCCGGACCATCCAGGGCAGCAGCGCGAAGGCGGGCATCAGCAGGAACGAACTGCCGTACACCCAGACCGGATTTGCGCCGTCGGCATCGATCATCGGCACGCGCATGCTCAACAGCGCCGCCGCATCTCCCAGAAATACGTAGGGCCAGAGCCGATACGGGAGAAACAGCAGTGCCGCCGTGCGCAGTCCGATCGGCAGGAACCACTGATCCAGAGAGCAGTGCCACACGGCCAGATAAGCCGCGCAGTACAAGGCGCTCAGGAGGATTCCTTTAGCGAAAGTCTTCAGTCTAGCCATGCCCCTGTCCCGGCAGGACACCAATGCGCGCAAACATACACCACGGCATGGGCCGAAACAGTAGACAGATAACGTCCACCATGCGCTGTAATGTCTTTCCTGACAGGGAGTTGCGTGCGGGCACGGTTCGCTGCGACCTCCATCCCAGTCGTGCTGTCGGGGAGCGACATTTCGAACCGTGTTGCGGCACCGCCGACGCAGCCAATTGCGCGATGATCTTGGCACGCCCGCCATGTCGGTCCCCGGCCGGCGCGACCGGAGCGACCGGTTCCACCGCCTGCGCCAGACGCGATTGAGTGGATCCGGGCAGCGCCACCCCGAGCGCCTGCCGACCCCCGTGTCGCCGCTGCGCCCCGCCCCACCGATTTGCCGACAAAAGCCCCGATCGGCGACACTCCACGCTTCCTTGTTCTGCGATCCTGAATGCATCACGACACCAGTCTCATCGACATCATCGCGGTCGGGCTCGCGCTCGCCTTCCTCCTCGGCACGCTCGCCCATCGCCTCAAGCTCTCGCCGCTGGTCGGCTACCTGGTGGCGGGCATCTGCGTGGGACCGTTCACGCCGGGCTTCGTCGCCGACCAGGCCCTGGCCAACCAGTTGTCGGAACTGGGGGTGATGCTGCTGATGTTCGGGGTGGGGCTGCACTTCTCGCTCGAAGACCTGATGGAAGTGAAGTGGATCGCGATCCCCGGCGCGCTGGCGCAGATCGCGGTCGCCACCCTGCTCGGCTGGGGGCTGGCCTGGAGCATGGGCTGGCCGACCCTGCACGGCCTGGTGTTCGGCCTGGCGCTGTCGGTGGCCAGTACCGTGGTGCTGCTGCGGGCAATGGAGGAACGGCGCCTGCTGGAAACCCTGCGCGGGCGCATCGCGGTCGGCTGGCTGATCGTGGAGGACCTGGTGATGGTGCTGGCGCTGGTGCTGCTGCCGGCGCTGGCCGACGCGCTCGGCGGCAAGGGCGCCGACACCGGTGCGATCCTCGGCGCGCTCGGCGTCACCCTGCTGAAGATGGCCGCGTTCGTGACGGTGATGCTGGTGGTCGGCCGCCGCGCCATCCCATGGGCACTGGAGAAGGTCGCCGCGACCGGCTCGCGCGAACTGTTCACCCTGTCGGTGCTGGCGATCGCGCTGGGCGTGGCGTTCGGCTCGGCGACGCTGTTCGGGGTGTCGTTCGCGCTGGGCGCGTTCTTCGCTGGCATGCTGCTGAAGGAATCGGAGTTGAGCCACAAGGCCGCCAGCGACTCGCTGCCGCTGCGCGACGCCTTCGCGGTGCTGTTCTTCGTCTCGGTGGGCATGCTGTTCGACCCGCACATCCTGGTCGAGCATCCCTGGCAGGTGCTGGCCACTTTCCTGACCATCACCGTCGGCAAGTCGCTGGCCGCGTTCGTGATCGTGCGGGCGTTCGGCCACCCCACCGGCATCGCCCTGACCATTTCCACCAGCCTGGCCCAGATCGGCGAGTTCTCCTTCATCCTCGCCGGCCTGGGCGTGAGCCTGGCGATCCTGCCCGAGACCGGCCGCGACCTGATCCTGGCCGGCGCGCTGCTGTCGATCATCGCCAACCCGCTGCTGTTCAGCTGGCTGGACCGCTGGCAGGCGCGCCAGGCGGTGGAGGCGCCGGTAACGGTGGAACCGGAGCTGCCGCCGGGTCCGTCGCTGGATCTGGTCGACCACGCCATCGTGATCGGCTACGGCCGGGTCGGCAGCGCGCTGGCAGCGGTGCTGCGCGAGCGCGGCGTGCCGGTGCTGGTGATCGACGACAACCGCGACCATGTCGAACGCGCCCACGCCGACGGCATCCCCGGCATCCGCGGCAGTGCCGCCGCCGACCGGGTGCTGGCCGAGGCGCATCCGGAGAAGGCCAAGATCGCGATCCTGGCGATCCCGCAGCCGCTGGAGGCCGGCGAGGCCCTGGCCAAACTGCGCGCGCTGAACCCGGCGCTGACCCTGCTGGCGCGCGCGCACAGCGATGCCGAGGTCAAGCACCTGCTCGACCACGGCGCCGACGGCACGGTGATGGCCGAGCGCGAGCTGGCCTATTCGCTGGCGGAAATGGTGATGGCGACGCCGCCGTATCGGGGGATGCGCGCCGTCGCGCGCTGAGCGCGCGGCGGCCGGGATTGGGGATTTGGGATTGGGGATTCGCAAAAGCAACGCTGCTTCGCGAAGCCACTCGCCGAGGGAGAAAGCGCGGTAGCTCACAGAAACCGTCTACGGCGGCCGGGAGCGCCCGCAGCGAATCTTCTTGATAAGCATTCTCGTTTGCGGCAGGATTGCGCTCCCTTCCCCAGTTCCGCTCGCCCTCCCCCATGGCCTGCAAGATCGGGTTGCTCAACTCCGTGCCCAGTGCCCTGCTGTGCGAGATGTTCGGGCATGTCGGCTACGACTTCGCGGTGCTGGACCTGGAACACGTGCTGCGCTCGCCGGCCGAGCTGGAACACGCCATCCGCGCCTGCGAGCTGGGCGGCTGCGAGCCCTGGGTGCGCGTCCCCGAGGTCGACGCCAAGCTGATCGGCAGGGTGCTCGACGCCGGCGCCCGCGGCGTGGTCCTGGCCGGGCTGGACAGCGCCGAACAGGCCGAGCGCGCGGTCGCCGCCGCGCACTTCCCGCCGCACGGCCGCCGCGGCATCACCGGTGGCCGCGTCACCGGCTTCGGCAGCGTGGCCCTGGCCGACTACATCGCCCGCAGCCGTGAGCGCCTGCGCGTGATCCCGATGATCGAAAGCGCCGCCGGCGTGCGCGCGTTGCCGGAGATCCTGCAGGTGCGCGGCGTGTCGCTGGTGATGGAAGGCGCGTTGGACCTGGCGCTGGACCTGGGCCTCGGCCCGCAGCCCACCCACCCGCAGGTCTGGGAGCAGTTGCTGGCGATCGACGCGGCCTGCCGCGCCGCCGGCATTCCCTTCTGCCCCAATCCGCGCGACGCCGCGCAGCGCGCGCACTGGCTGGCACAGCCAGATCTGCAGTGGCTGTTCGCCGGCGAGGACCGCGCGCTGTTGCAGGCCGCATTGCGCCAGCGCGCGGCCGACCTGCGCAGCCCCTGACCGTTTTCGTGCCTCTGGAGTCGTCGTCTTGATCGCTTCGCTTTCCCCTTCGCTGCTGGCCGTCGCCCTCGCCGCCGCCATGCTCGCCCCCTCCAGCGCGCGCGCCGAGGACACCCCGCCCGACACCGACGCACAGGCGCGGATCCGCCAGCTCGACGCGGTGCAGGTGCAGGGCAGCCTGCTTGGCCGCTCCACCGTCGAGGACGTGCAGCACTACGCCGGCAGCCGCCAGGTGATCGACAACGCGCAACTGCGCAGCGGCGCCAACCGCTCGCTGGACGACGCGCTGCAGAAGGTGCCGGGCATCAAGGTGTTCGACGAGACCGGCACCGGCGCGCTGCCGCAGATCATGCTGCGCGGCCTGTACGAGAGCCGCAGCGGCCGCGTGCAGGTGCTGGAGGACGGCATTCCGCTGGCGCTGGCGCCGTACGGGCAGACCAGCCTGTCGCTGTTCCCGGTCGGCCTGAACCAGGTCGACCGCATCGACATCGTGCGCGGTGGCGCCGCGGTGCAGTACGGCCCCAACAACGTCGGCGGCGTGATCAACCTGATCAGCCCGGACATCCCCACCACCTGGACCACCACGCTGGGCCAGAAGGTCACCGCCGGCGGCGCCGGGCATTACCTGGGCGACACCGCGATCAGCACCGGCGGCTACGCCAGCGACACGTTCGGCCTGCAACTGGACGCCAACTGGACCAAGGGCGACTACTGGCGCGAGCACAGCGCCACCGACATCAAGAACCTGCGCCTGCGCGCGGAATGGTGGCTGGCGCCGGACAAGCTGCTCAAGGCCAGCGTGCAGCGCTACGTCGCCGACATGGACATGGCCGGCGCCTTGTCCGTCGCCGACTACCTGCGCGATCCGCGCCAGTCGACGCGGCCGCTGGATGCATTCACCGGCCGCACCACCCGCGCCTCGCTGGTCTACCAGCAGGACTTCGGCGACGTGGGGCCGTTCCAGGACCTGCGCCTGGACTGGAGCAATTTCAGCGCGCGCAGCAGCCGCAACTTCATCGTCGGCATGCGTTCGGCGGCCAGCGAGACCTGGCGCCCCGACCTGCCGCCGCAACTGCGGCAGAGCGCGCCGCGCGATTTCCGCGTCTATGGCAGCGAGCCGCGGCTGAGCTGGACGATGGGCGACGGCGCGGTACGCCAGCAGTGGACGCTGGGCGCGCGCGCGATCAACGAAGACATCGACTTCCTGGTCGGCAACACCCGCCTCAGCGATGGCCTGTACACCCTGGTGCGCGACTGGCGCTTCAAGGACCGCGGCGCGGCGGCCTACGTGAGCGACGCGATTTCCCTGGCCGACGGCCGCGTCACCGTGACCCCCGGCCTGCGCTACGAGCAGGTCGATTCGCGCTACTACAACCTGGCCAGCGGCGTGCGCACCCGCAACAAGACCGACGACGTGCTGCCCGGTCTGACCCTGGGCTTCCAGGCCACTCCGCAGTGGTACCTGTACGCCGACGGGCAGCGCTCGCTGCGCGCGCCGCAGGTCACCCAGATCATCTTCGGCGACAACCTCGACGCCGAACTTGCCTGGAACTACGAGGCCGGCGCGCGCTACCAGCCCAACGAGCGCACCCGCGTGCAGTTCGGCGGCTACCTGATCGACTTCGACCAGCAGATCCAGCTCGACAACACCACGCGCACCTATCGCAACCTCGGCAAGACCCGCCACCAGGGCGGCGAAGTGGAAGTGCAGTGGAGCCCGGCGCAACTGCGCGCGCTGACCCTCAACGCCGGCTATGCCTACCTGGACGCACGGCAGGAATCGGGCGTGTACGACGGCAATCGCGTGCCCTACACCTCGCGCAACCAACTCACCCTCGGCGCGTCGTACCGGCCCGAATCCGGTCATACCACCGTCGCCGTTTCCAGCTATTACTTCAGCCGTGCCTTCAGCGATGCGGCCAACACCGTGCAGGAGAACGCGATCGCCTCGGTCGGCGAACTGCCGGCCTACTGGGTGTGGAACGCGCAGCTGAGCCAGGTGCTCAGCGAAGGCGCCAGCGGCAAGCTCAGCGCGTCGCTGGCGGTGAACAACCTGTTCGATCGCAAGTACTGGTACCGCGGCATCGACACCAGCCCCTGGGGCCGGCAGCCGGCGCCGGGCCGCAGCGTCACCGTCGACCTCGAGTACACGTTCTGATCCATCCCGGCGTCGGACGACGACGCCGGACGCCGCACCACCGCGCGCCAGCACGGCGCGCCGCCGCCCGCGGGAGACGCGGGCCAGTGCAACGGACGCAGCCGCGTCCTTCCCTACCCAGCGCGCGCCCGATGCGATGCGCCAGGCAACCACGCGACCCTGCCGCAGCCGCGGCGCATGCCTCCCGTATCCGCCTGCGCGCGGCCGCGCCGGCGGCGTGCGTGCGCCTGCGCCCGACGAGACCCGCACATGACCTCGCACGACGCTCCCCTGCTGATCCTCAGCCACGTCTGCCACCCGGCGGTGACCGATGGCTTCCTTCCCGCCGCGCAGCGCCTCGGCGTGCCGGTACTGCTGCTGACCGACCACCGCCACGCCCACCTCGACCACTTCCGCCGCCATCCGCCGGCCGCACCGGTGCAGGTAGTGGAGTGCGACGTGTTCAATCCGCTGGGCGTGCTCGACCTTCTCGGCAGCCTGCCACAGCCGCCGCGCGCAGTGTTCAGCAACAGCGACCACCTGCAGACCAGCGCCGCCGTGGTCGCCGCCGCGCTCGGCGTGCCCGGCAAGGACTGGCAGGTCTGCTATGCGGCTAAGAACAAGGCGGCGATGCGCCAGCGGCTACGCGCGCTCGGCCTGCCGACGCCATGGTTCTGCAGCCTGGCGCCTGGCGCGATGCCGCCGGCGCAGGCGCCGTGGCCGCTGATCGCCAAGCCGCGCGAAGGCGTGGCCAGTCTGGACGTGCGCCACTGCGCCGACGCGGCGGCGCTGCAGGCCTACCTCGATGATTTCTGGCAGCGCCACCCGCAGCGCAGCGTGCTGCTGGAAAGCGTGCTCGAGGGTCCGCTGTTCACCCTGGAAACGCTCGGCGACGGGCGCAGCCTGCAGCCGATCGGCGGCTTCGACGTGCAGCTCTCGGAGCCGCCACATTTCGTCGAGTGCGAGGCGCGCTGGCGCGGTGCCACCGACACCGCGGTCGTGCAGCAGGCGCTGGCGCAACTGCAGGCGTTCGGCGTCGGCTTCGGCGTGTGCCACAGCGAGTTCATCCTCACCGCCGACGGCCCGGTGCTGGTGGAGATCAACTACCGCAGCATCGGCGACGGCCGCGAGTTCCTGCTCGACCGCCTGTTCGGCGGGCACTGGTTCGACAGCGTGCTCGGCCTGCACCTGGATCGGACACTGCCTCCGCTGCAGGCGCGCCGCGCGCACGCCCTGGTGCGCTACTACGTGGCCGAGCACGACGGCACGCTGGCCGTGGCCAGTGCCGACCACGCCAGCAGCGACGCGCACTGGGAAGCGCGCTACCGGCGCCTGCGGCAACCCGGCGACGCGATCCGCCTGAGCCATTCCAACAAGGATTACCTGGGCGTGCTGGACGTGCTCGCCGACACTGAGTCGGATCTGCAGCAGGCGTTGGCCAGCACCGAGGCGTCGCTGCACTGGCGCATCGACACCACCACCGGAGTGGCCGCATGAGCCAGGACGCCGACCGCCGCTACATCGACCTGCGCGTCATCGACGCCTGCCTGCGCGAAGACCTGCGCGGCATCGTCAGCCGCGGCGCCGCCGCCACCCCGCCGCCGGCGGTGCTCGCCGCCTGGGCGCAGGCGCCGCTGCCCGCGGACGCCATCTGGTGGCGCATCGCGCACCTGCCCGACGGCGAACTGTGGCTGCCGCTGCGCCGCGCCGGCTACCTGCAGACGGTGAGCGCCTGCAGCGACGGCTGGGTGCTGCACACCGGGCAGCGCAGCGCCCGCGAATCCGGCGCGGCGCAGTGGCTGGCGCGGCTCGGCGCCGGGCTCGATGCGGAGACTCAGGCGCTGCATCGCGCCTATGTCGAGGAAGCCGAGTGCGCGGTGCGCCAGCGCGCGCTGGCGCGGCAGGCCTACGCCCAGCAACGGCCGCTGCTGGCCACCGCGCTGGAGGCCGCCGACGCGCACGAACGCGCCTATCGCTGCGAACAACTGGCCAGCCATCGCGACCATCCTTTCTATCCCAGCGCGCGCGCCAAGCTCGGCCTGGACGACGCCGACCTGCCACGCTACGCCCCGGAATTCGGCCCCAGCTTCGCATTGCGCTGGCTGGCGCTGCCAATCGCGCAGGTCACCCAGACCACGCCGCCGCCGGCGTTCTGGCCGCGCCCGAGCATGCTCGGTCTGGACCCGGCGCTGGACGCCGACCATGTCGCCTGGCCGCTGCATCCGCTGATCTTCGAACGCCTGGGCGAGGACGGCTTCGGCCTGCCGGCGGGCGCGATCGCCGCGCCGCAGCCGTGGCTGCAGGTGCGGCCCTCGCTGTCGCTGCGCACGGTGATCCCGCTGGCGTTTCCCGATCATCATCTGAAGCTGCCGGTGCCGATGCGCACGCTCGGCGCACTCAACCTGCGCCTGATCAAGCCGTCCACGCTGTACGACGGGCACTGGTTCGAGCGCGTGCTGCGCGACCTCGCCGCGCACGATCCGGCGCTGGGCGCGCGCTACCTGCACGTGGACGAGGCGCATGCCGGCCACGTCGGCGAGACCCGGCACCTGTCCTATCTGCTGCGCCGCTATCCCGCGCTGCCGGACGCGACCCTGGTGCCGGTGGCCGGCCTGTGCGCGCTGCTGCCCGATGGCCGGCCATTGGCCATGCACCTGGCCGAGCGCTTCCATGGCGGCGACCTCACCGCCTGGTGGGACGGCTACCTGGCGCTGATGTGCGAGGTGCACCTGCGGCTGTGGCTGCGCTACGGCATCGCGCTGGAGGCCAACCAGCAGAACAGCGTGCTGATCTACGCCGCCGGCCGTGCGCCGCGGCTGCTGATGAAGGACAACGATGCGGCGCGGGTGCTGCTGTCGCGGCTGCACGCGCAACGCCCGGCGCTTGCGGCGTTGGGCACCCCGCGCGATACGCGCATCGCGGTGCAGGACGACGCCGCGCTGGCGCGGATGTTCTGCACCATCATCCTGCAACTGGATCTGCAGGCGGTGCTGGAAGGGCTGGCGGAATGGCAGCCGGGGCTGCGCACGGCCCTGTACGCGCTACTGCGCGCACGCCTGCACGGCACCCTGCGCACCTTGCGCGAAGAGGGCATCGATACCGCGCCGGCGCAGGCGCTGCTGGATGCGCCGAAGCTCCCGGTGAAGTACCTGCTCAGCGCCGGCAGCCTGCTCGGCAAGCAGGTCACCGGCGCGGCGGACATCAACAAGTTCTACGGCGACAGCGCGCCCAACCTGCTGCGCGAGGATGCGCTGGCGGCGCGCGCGCTCGCGATCGGGGCGACGCGATGAAGCGCATCCTCGGCCCGGTGCTGGCCGCGCACTACCTGGCCGCCTTCACCGCGCTGGGCATGCCGCTGTTCCTGCCGCAGGTGCTGCAGCAGCTCGCGCCCGGTGCGGCGATCGGTTGGAGCGGCGTGCTGTACGTGCTGCCGACGCTGTGCACCGCGCTCACCGCCAGCGCCTGGGGCCGGCTGGCGGATCGCTACGGACGCAAGCGCTCGCTGCTGCGCGCGCAACTTGGCCTGGCGGCAGGCTTCGCCATGGCCGGCTTCGCGCCGAACCTGGGCTGGCTGGTCGCCGGCCTGGTCGTGCAGGGCGCCTGTGGCGGCTCGCTGGCGGCGACCAACGCCTATCTCAGCAGCCAGTCGCAGCACGGCTCGCTGGCGCGGGCGCTGGACTGGACCCAGTTCTCGGCGCGGCTGGCGATGGTCACCGCCCCGGCCCTGCTCGGCCTGGCCACCGCGCTTGGGCCGGCGCAGTCGCTGTACCGCTACCTGGCACTGCTGCCACTGCTCGCCTTCGCGCTGAGCTGGCGCCTGCCGGACGATCCGCCGCGCGCGCCGGCGCCAGTCGTGTCCACGCCCGCGGTGCCGCACGCAGATGCGGCGCAGCGCCGCCAGCGCTGGACGCTGTGGACCACGCAGTTCCTGTTCTGCTTCGCGATGGTGGTGACCTTTCCCTACTTCCTGCCGTATGCGCAGGCGCACGGCATCGGCAGCAGCGCGGTCGCCGGCCTGCTGTACAGCCTGCCGCACCTGGTCTACCTGGTGCTGATGCCGTGCTGGCGCGGCCGCGACCACCGCGCATCGCCGCTGACGGCGGGCCTGGCGCTGTTCGCCCTGGCCTGCCTGCTGCAGATGGCACCGCCGACGCCGGGCTGGCTGATCGCCGCACGGCTGCTGTTCGGCCTGGGCATGTGGATGGCGCTGCGCGGCCTCAACCGCAGCCTGGCCGAGGTTGCCGGCGGGCGCGGCGCGGGCCAGTTGTTCGGCCGCTTCGATGCCGCCGGCAAGTACGCCGGCGTCGCCGGCGGCGCCCTCGCCGGCGCCCTGGTGCAAGGCCATGGCCTGGCCGTGCCGTTCCTCGCCGCCGCCGCGGCCGCCCTGCTGGCGCTGCTGCCGGCCCTGATGCTCACGTCCGTTCGGAGAACCGTCCATGTCCCCGTTGCCGATGCATGACCCGTGGTACGACAGCCTGGCGCAAGCGCAGGCGATCACCTGCTGGCTCAACTGCTACCTGCGCGAAGTCGCACTCGCCCGCGGCCTGGCCGACTTCGACTATCGCGGCCTGGACCGGCCCGGCATCGCCGCCGCCGGCGAGCGCTGGCTGCGCCTGCGCCTGCCCTCCGGCGCCACGCTGTGCGTGCGCCTAGCGCATGCCGACGGCCTGGGCCGCTGCCGCTTTGCCTCGGCGCCCTACCTCAAGGCCGACGGCCGTCCCTGGCACTGCCTGGACGCAGAGGCGCTGGTGCGCCTGCTGTTGCAGGAACTGAGCGAAGGCGAACAGGCGCCGAACCTGGAGCTGCTGGCGCAGAGCGCCAACAGCATCGCCATCACCGCGCAGTTGCTGCGCCAGGCCGAGGCCGCGCCGCCCACCGGCGAAGCGCTGATCGATGCCGAGCAGTCGATGCTGTGGGGCCACGCCTTCCATCCCACCCCCAAGAGCCGCGAAGGCGTACCGCTGGACCAAGTGCTGGCCTGCGCACCGGAAGCGCGCAGCGCCTTCCCGCTGTTCTGGTTCCGCATCGATCCGCGCCTGTACCGCGCGCAGGGCGATGACGTGCGCGCAACGCTGGCGCAGGCCGGTGGCGGCGCCGACCTGTATCCGTGCCATCCGTGGGAGGCCGAGCGCGTGCTGGCGCATCCGCTGCTGCGCCAGGCGCAGGCGCGTGGCTGGATCGAGCCGCTGGGCGAACGCGGCCTGGCGCTGCGCCCGACCTCGTCGGTGCGCACGCTCTACCACGCCGACCTCGATCATTTCCTCAAGCTGTCGGTGCACGTGCGCCTGACCAACTGCGTACGCAAGAACGCCTGGTACGAACTGGAAAGCGCGGTGGCGCTGACCCGCCTGCTGGCGCCGGACTGGCAGGCGCTGGCGCAGCGCGTGCCCGGCTTCCACGTGCTGCTGGAGCCGGCCGCCACCGACCTGGACTTCTCCGCGCTGGACGCCGATGCGCAGGCCTGCCGCGAACTGGGCGAGAGCTTCGGCGTGCTGTACCGGCAGGCGATCCCCGCGGCGCAACGCGCGCGCTATCGCCCGCAGGTGGCCGGTGCGCTGTTCACCAACGACGCGCGCGGCGAGCCTGCCTGCACCGCCGCGCTGCAGGCGCTGGCGCAACGCAGCGGCAGCAGCCTGGAGGCGGCCACCGCGGCCTGGTTCCGCGCTTACGCACAGTTGCTGCTGGACGGCGTGTGGAGCGCCTGGTTCGGCTACGGCATCGTGCTGGAGCCGCACCTGCAGAACACCGTGATCGGCTGCGAAGACGGCCTGCCGACGCAGGTGTGGATCCGCGACCTGGAAGGCACCAAGCTGCTGCCGTCGCGCTGGCCGGCCGCGCGCCTGCCCGGCATGTCCGAGACCGCGCGGCAGTCGCTGTACTACAGCGCCGAACGCGGCTGGAACCGCATCGCCTACTGCGCACTGGTCAACAACCTGGCCGAAGCGATCTTCCATCTCGCCGACGGCCACGACCGCCGCGAACGCCAGCTGTGGCAGATCGTCGGCGACATCGCGCGCGCATGGCAGCAGCGCCACGGCACGCAACCGGCACTGCAGGCCCTGCTCGACGGCGCGCCGCTGCCGGCCAAGAACAACCTGCGCCTGCGCCTGCTGCAGCGTGCCGACCGCCATGCCGACTACAGCTTCCTGCCCAACCCGATCGGCAGTGCCGCGCTGCGGCAGGCGGCGGCATGAGCCTGCGCATCGATCCCGCGCCACTGCACGCGGCGCTGGCGCAGTTGCGCGCGCAGGCCGACGGCCCGGTCTGCGCCTACGTCTACGACTTGGCGGCGCTGCAGACGCACGCGGCGATGCTGCGCGCACACCTGCCGGCCGAGTGCGAGCTGTTCTACGCGGCCAAGGCCAATGCCGAACCGCCCGTACTGCGCACGCTGGCGCCGTGGGTGGACGGCTTCGAGGCGGCTTCCGGCGGCGAACTGCAATGGCTGCACACGCATCAGCCAGGCCGCCGGCTGCTGTTCGGCGGCCCCGGCAAGCTCGACACCGAACTGCAGCTGGCCGCCAGCCTGCCCGACTGCAGCGTGCACGTGGAAAGCCTGGGCGAGCTGCAGCGACTGGCGCGCATCGCCGCGTCGAGGGAGCGGCCGCTGTCGGTGTTCCTGCGCCTGAACATCGCGGTGCCTGGCATGCAGGACACGCGTCTGGTGATGGGCGGGCGGCCCTCGCCGTTCGGCCTGGACGTGGACGACCTGGACGCGGCCATGCAGGTGCTGCGTGGCGCGAGCGGGCTGCGCCTGGACGGCTTCCACTTCCACCTGCTGTCGCACCAGCGCGATGCGCAATTGCAATTGCGCCTGATCGCGCACTACCTGCAGACCGTGCAGGGCTGGCGCCAGGCCTACGCGCTGGGACCGCTGACGGTGAACGCGGGTGGCGGCTTCGGCGTGGACTATGCCGACTCGGCGGCCTCGTTCGACTGGGCCGCGTTCTGCGCGGGCTTGCCGGCGCTGCTGCGCACGCACGGCGAGGGCCTGCGCCTGCGCCTGGAGCCGGGCCGCTACGTCAGCGCCGCCTGCGGCTGGTACCTGATGGAGGTGCTGGACATCAAGCGCAGCCATGGCGCGCAGTTCGCCATCGGCCGCGGCGGCACCCATCATTTCCGCACGCCCGCCGCGCAGGGCCACGATCATCCGTTCCTGGTCCTGCGCGGCACCCAGCCGCCGGTGCTGCGCGATGCGCGGGTGACCCTGGTCGGCCAGCTGTGCACGCCCAAGGACGTGCTGGCCCGCGACCAGCCAGTGGCCGCGCTGGCGCCGGGCGACTGCCTGGCGTTCCCGTTGGCCGGCGCCTACGCCTGGAACATCTCGCACCAGCAGTTCCTGATGCATCCGCCGCCGCAGATGCTGTTCCTCGACGGCCCGGCGCAGGCCGCCGACGCCGTGCCGCAGCGCCGCATTGCCGACCCGGCCACTGCCGCGTCATGATCCGGTCACCCGTGCCGGCGCACCCTGCCGGCACACCCTCCGGAGCTGCCGCCATGACCCGTTCCGCTCGCTTCGCCGCCACCTGTTTGCTGCTCAGCTTCACCGCCGCCCCGCTGCTGGCCACCGCCGCGACCAAGCCACAGACCGCGCAACAGACCTTGATGGCCAAGTGCTCGGCCCAGAACAAGGGCAAGAAGGGCGACGAGTACAAGAGTGCGCAGAAGGCCTGCCTCAGCGGCGGCACCGCGCCGGCGGCCGGCAACGCCTCGCAACAACGGATGAAGGACTGCAACGCGCAAGCCGCGACGCAGAAGCTGCAGGGCGACGCCCGCAAGACCTTCATGAGCGGTTGTCTCAAAAAGCAGTGAACCCAGTAAGCCCCTCTCCCATCGGGAGAGGGGTTGGGGTGAGGGTACGGCGCATAGCGTCTCGCGGTGTTTGGGCGCACGAGGCTGCGCCCGCACCCTCATCCGCCCCTGCGGGGCACCTTCTCCCGAAGGGAGAAGGAAAGGCGCTAGCCCCTCTCCCATCGGGAGAGGGGTTGGGGTGAGGGTACGGCACATAGCGTCTCGCGATGGTTGGGTGTACGAGGCTGCGCCCTACCCTCATCCGCCCCTGCGGGGCACCTTCTCCCAAAGGGAGAAGGAAAAGCTGAGCCCCTCTCCACCGGGAGAGGGGTTGGGGTGAGGGTACGACAGCCAGCGAGACCGGCAACAACCGCATTGCCACCGCCACCGCTCCTACGAATCCCGACTCCCCACTCCCGAATCCCCGCCACTCAACGGCAAACCCGCATGATCCACCGGGATCGGCGCATAGTCCTCGCCGAACGCCACTTCGCCCGGCGTCCACCCCGAGCGGCGCCGCACCGCCCCCCAGAAACGCTTGAGCCCTTCCACCTGCAGCGCCACCAGGCCCAGCTCGTTGTCGCGGTCCACCATCGGATCGCCCACCCCGGTCGGTCGCACTGGCTCGCCGTACAGCGCCGTGCCGAACAGCACGTCCCAGAACGCGAACACCTGGCCGAAGTTGCAGTTGTGCAGCCCCGGCCGCTCCGGGTCCACGCGCATGTGATGCAGGCGGTGGAACGGCGGATCGACCAGGATCTTGTCGAGCACCGGGCCGAAGCCGAAACGGGTGTTGGCGTGCGACAGGTTCTGCACCAGCTCGCCGAGCAGCATCAGCCAGGCGAACTCGTCGGCCTCGATGCCGAAGGCGATGCCCACCGCCGCCAGCACGAACGACTGCAGCATGCCATCCAGGTAGTTGCTGCGGTCGTTGGCCCAGCAGCTGAGCTGGCGCTGGCTGTGGTGCATGCTGTGCATCGCCCACCACCACGGCATCCAGTGCTGCACCCGGTGCATCCAGTAGTAGGTGAAGTCGTAGGCCAGGTAGTACAGCGCGAACAGCACCAGCGGATGCCGGTCCAGCCACGGCCACACATGGCGCAGGCCGGTCTCCGGCGCCGCCGCGGCGTTGGGGTCGGCGCCGCCCAGCGCGTTCACCACCGGAGTGAGGATCAGGAACGAGAACAGCGGGAACACCCCGATCAGCATCAACCAGGTGTAGTGGAAGTCGATCCGCGCCAGCCGCCGATGTTCCCAGCGCTCGGCAGGCCACAGGCTCTCCAGCGGCCGGAACAGCACGCCGATGATGGACAGTTGCAGCGCGGCCACCAGCAGCGAGGCGGCGATGTCGTGCGGATCGTCGCTGAGCCCGGTCAGGTGCAGCGCCGCCAGCAGCGGCGCCACCGCATGGCTGGCGACCAGGTCGACCAGCGTGGACCAGGCGTGGGCAACGGACGAGACCAGGGCGATGACAGGCATGCGAAGACGGCGATGGGGGCGCGACGGCCGGCGCGACAGCATGCGGCCGCTGGCTTTCGCCAAGCTGTCCGCGCCGGCCGATGCCGGCCGCCACTGCCCGCGCTAGCGCGCCGCGACGGCGTCGGCCCGCCGGCTCGGCAGCAGCGCCGCGACAATGCCCAACAGCGGCAGGAACGACATCACCTGGTACACGAAGACGATGCCGCGGTGGTCGGCGAGCAGGCCCAGCACCGCCGCGCCCAGCCCGCCCATGCCGAAGGCGAAGCCGAAGAACAGCCCGGAGATGGTGCCGATGCGCCCGGGCATCATCTCCTGCGCGTACACCAGGATCGCCGAGAACGCCGAGGACAGCACGAAGCCGATCAGCACGGTCAGCGCGGTGGCCGCATGCAGGCCCACGTGCGGCAGCGCCAGCGCGAACGGCGCCACGCCCAGGATCGACACCCAGATCACCGGTTTGCGGCCGATGCGGTCGCCGACCGGGCCGCCGATCAGCGTGCCCAGCGCCGAGGCCAGCAGGAACGCGAACAGATGCAGCTGCGCGCTCTGCACCGAGACGCCGAAGCGCTGGATCAGGTAGAACGTGTAGTAGCTGCTCAGCCCGGCGATGTAGAAATACTTGGAGAAGATCAGCAGCAGCAGGATGCCGACGATGCGCATTACCATGGCCCGCGGCAGTGCCGGCACCGCGGCGACCGGCCGCGGCGCCGCGCGTGCGGCCTGCAGGTGCAGCGCGTACCAGCGCCCGACGTAGGACAGCAGGGCGATGCCGAGCAACGCCGCGCCGCCGAACCAGGCCACGCTGTGGCGGCCGTTGGGCACGATCACCGCCGCGGCGATCAGCGGCCCCAGCGCGGTGCCGGTATTGCCGCCAACCTGGAACACCGATTGCGCCAGGCCATGACGACCACCCGAGGCCAGCCGCGCGATGCGCGAGGATTCGGGATGGAAGATCGCCGAGCCGATCCCGACCAGCGCCGCGGCCAGCAGCACCATGCCGAAGCTGGGCGCGTAGGCCAGCAGCAACAGGCCGCACAGCGTGGAACTCATGCCCAGCGGCAGCGAGTACGGCGCCGGCCGGCGGTCGGTGCGCAGCCCGATCAGCGGCTGGAACAGCGAGGCGGTGATCTGGTACGTGAGGGTGATCAGCCCGACCTGGGCGAAGCTGAGCTGGAACTGGCCCTTGAGCACCGGGTACAGCGCCAGGATCAGCGACTGCATCATGTCGTTGATCAGGTGCGAGGAGGTGATCGCCGCGAGCACACCGGAGGCGACCTTGCGTGGGGCGACGGTGCCGGTGGGGGAAGACACGACGGGGGCGGCAGGACGCAGCGTGGACATGGCGGGACGGGCATTGCCGGAAGTGCGTGCATGGTAGGCTGCCCTGCCCCGACCTTCTTGCGCGACATGCCCAGCAACCATCGCAAAAAGGACATGCTGGTGCCGCGCTCCGGCCGCAATGCGGACGACGCGCCCGCCGACGTGGTGTGCAAGGCCGTCGACTACCCGCCCGACAGCGCCATCGCCCCGCACTGGCATGCGCGTCATCAGTTGATCTACGCGGTATCCGGGCTGATGGTGGTGCGTTCGGGCCAGGGCCACTGGGTGGTGCCGAGCACGCGCGCACTGTGGATTCCCGCCGGCACCGAGCACAGCGTGCGCTGGATCGGCAGCTTGCACATGCGCAGCCTGTACATTCGCCCCGCCGCGATCGCCGGCATGCCCGACACACCGGCGGTGATGGCGGTGGAGCCGCTGCTGGAAGCGCTGATCCGCAGCGCCGCGGAGATCCCCTGGGACCACGCCGCCGACTCGCGCGACGGACGGCTGATGCGGCTGATCCTGGATGAGTTGCACGCGCTGCCGGCGCTGCCGCTGTACCTGCCGCAGCCGCGCGATCCGCGCCTGCTGCGCATCGGCGCCGCGCTCGACGCCGACCCGGCCGCCCCCACCACCCTGCACGCCTGGGCCGCGGCGCTGGGCGTGGACGTCAAGACCATCCAGCGCCTGTGCCAGCGCGAGCTGCGGATGCGCTTCGGCCAGTGGCGGCAGCAACTGCGCCTGCTGCGCGGGCTGGAACGGCTGGCCGCCGGCGACCGCATCATCGACGTGGCCGTGGAACTGGGCTACGACAGCCCCAGCGCGTTCACCGCGATGTTCAAGCGCCAGTTCGGGCAGCCGCCGAGCCAGTTCTTCCGCTAGCGGCGGCCGCGACGCGGCGGCGGCGCATCGACCGCGCAGCCACGACACCACCGCCCCACGCGCGCGATGTCCGCGCAACCAGACGCGCGAGTCCGGACCTGCAGCGCGCGACCGCCCACGGCACCTGCGATCAGGCGCGGGACTTGGGCGTGGCGACGGCCGCCGCGCGACGCGCGCTGATGCGTTCGACCATCTGCATGTGCTGCGTGCCCCACTCGCACAGCCCAGCCAGTGCCGCCGCCAGGGACTGCCCGAACGGCGTCAGCGCGTACTCGACCCTGGGCGGGATCTCCTGGAAGTCGATGCGCGCCACGACCTGATCGCGTTCCAGTTCCTTGAGCTGCTGGATCAGCACCTTGTCGGTCACCCCGCCGATGGCGCGCCGCAGCTCGCCGTAGCGGTGCACGTGCTTGGCCAGGTTGTAGAGGATCAGCGGCTTCCACTTGCCGCCGAGCACGGACAGGGCGGCCTCGAGACCGCAGCTGAAAGTGGGATTGGCCATGGTCCGTCCGCTCCGAAGGCACTTACCTAATGGTGCATACTATTCAAAAGAATAGCCCAGTTCTACAGTGGCGCCTCCCCATCCTCTGGAGCGCAGCATGAGCAGGCTCGACGGCAAGATTGCAGTGGTGACCGGCGGCAACAGCGGCATCGGTCTGGCGAGCGCGATCCGCTTCGCCGCCGAAGGCGCGCAGGTCGTCATCGTCGGGCGTCGGCAGGAGGAACTGGACAAGGCGCTGGGCCTGATCGGTGCCGACGCCATCGCCATCCAGGGCGACATTTCCAGGATGGACGATCTGGACCGCGTCTTCGCGCAGATTCAGGCCAGCACGGGCCGCATCGATGTGCTGTTCGCCAATGCGGGGCTGGGCGATTTCCAGCCGCTGGGCTCGATCACCGAGGAGTCCTTCGATCGCACCTTCGGCGTCAACGTCAAAGGCACGCTGTTCACCGTGCAAAAGGCGCTGCCGCTGATGCGCGCCGGCGGGTCGGTGATCCTCACCGGCTCCACCACCGGCACCATGGGCACTGCGGCATTCAGCGTCTACAGCGCGACCAAGGCGGCCCTGCGCAACTTCGCGCGCAGTTGGGCGCTGGACCTGAAAGGCACCGGCATCCGCGTCAACGTGCTCTCGCCCGGGCCGATCGCCACGCCCGGGTTGGACTCGGTGCTGTCCGGCACCGGGCAGCAGGAGGCGATCGTCGCGGGCATGACCGCGCAGGTGCCGCTGGGCCGCATCGGGCGCGCGGAAGACGTCGCGGCGACGGCGCTGTTCCTGGCCTCGGACGAGAGCAGCTTCATGACCGGCAGCGAGGTGTTCGTGGACGGCGGGTTCGCGCAGGTCTGACCACCCACGCGGCCGCGGCAGCCGACCTGCTCGGCGCAGCCCGGCAGGCCGGTCGCATCGTGGGCCATCTCAGGACTGCAGCGTCGCCGACGGCGTCAGCGGCGCCTGCGCTTGCACGCTGTCCTCGCCGCCGGCCTGCTCGCCGCCGGCCTGGAGGTACTCGCGCGCGCAAAGCGCCATGTCCCACAGCACCATCGCCGTGCGCCAGTGCCCCTGGGCCTGCGCGTCCTGGCGAGCGCCGGCCAGGCCGGCATGGTGGCGCGCCGCGCGCATGGCGAGGTGGGCCACGCCGGGCAGGTCGCCGCGCGCAAGCCGGCGCAGCACCGCACGCACCCGTGGCCCCGGCGCGTCATCGGTCCGCGCCAGATCGAGCGCGTCGCCGCCCATGCCCAGCGCGCCGAGCAAGGCGGCCAGGTCGCGCTGCAGCGTCGCCTCTGGCAGCGCGGCGGCCAGGCCCAGGCGCGCGCGCATGCGATCGGCCATCAGGCCGAACCATGCGCGTCGTTGCATGCGCCGCGGATGCAGCGCGATCGCCGCGAGATCGGCATCGACCGAACGCCGCAGCCGGCGCAGGTAGCGCTCGGCCCCACTGGGCAGCAGCACGGTGAACATCAGCACGCCGATGCCGATTCCCAGCAAGAGCGTCAGCGCGCCATTGAACAGTTGCACCACGCCGGTCGTGGTGCCGTTGAGCGGCCCCACCAGATCGATGAAGAAGATCGAGCCGCTTGCACCCAGCGCGGCCGTCGACGGCCGTCGCATCGCCAGCCCCGCCAGGATCAGGAACGGCGCCAGCACCACCGCCAATCCGGCGAAATCCTCCACCCACGGCAGCGGCCAGACGATGCACACGAAGGCGGCCAGCGCCGCCAACCCGGCGCCCTTGAGGAAGCCGATGCTCCCGGACACCGGATCGGGCCGGGTCGCATACAGCGCGCACACCACGCCGACGATGGTCACCATGCCCGCACCGGCGCTCCAGCCGCTGTGGACCCAGAACAGCGACGCCGCCCCCATCGCCAGGAAGGCGCGCACTCCGTTGTACGCCGCTTCGTACAGGTCCCGATGGCGGCGCGTGGCGAAGCGACGGCGCGACGGCTGGCCCTGTTCGAACGCCGCCTGTTCGTGCTGGCTGGCCTGCACGTCGCGCACGATGGTGCGCGCATGTTCCAGCGCAAAGGCGCGGTCGAAGGCGTCGCGCCGCTGCATGCACAGCCGGCGCAGGCGGCGATGGCGCCGATCGAGCCGCCCCAGCGTGGCGGCCACTGCTTTCTCGCCGGGCGAGCGGCCCTCGGCACGCTGGACCAACAGGTCGTGCACGCCGCACAGCGCGCGCGACGGCGCGCGTCCATCCAGGCCGACCCGGCACGATTGCGCCGCCAACAGTTGCGCCAGCATCAGGTAACTGAGGTGACGCAGGCGGCCGCCCAGCCGCGCGATCTCGCGCGAACCCGCGGCGGCATAGTCGACCGCGTCGTTGAGCGCCAGGGCGCTGGCGAAGAAGCCGTGGATCTGCGTGCCCGTCGCCTCGCCGCGCAGCAGCCGTGCGGCCAGCGCACTGCCCTGGCGCAGATACGTCTCCAGCCGTCGCTCCAGTGCGGGGCGCGGCGACGCCGGCGAGAAGATCGCCGCCATCACGCCTTCGACCGCAATGCCGAGCAGGATCTCGGTCGCGCGCGCCACGGCGATGTCGAACACCTGCTGCGGATGGGCGGTGGAAGACATGCCCACGATCACCGCCGTGTAGCCGGCCAGCACCACGCCATAGCTGCGGAAGGCCGAGACCACGCTGGCCATGCCGGTGCAGGCGCCCAGCCACAGCGCCAGCGCGATCATGAACAACGGCGGCGCCTGGCCGAACAGGCCCATCAGCACCACGGCCATGCTCGCCCCCACCAGCGTGCCCACGATGCGGTTGCGGGCCTTGACCACGCTCATGCCGCGGTCGGCCTGGGCCACGATGAAGACCGTCATCGCCGCCCACTTGGGGTCTTCCATCGAACAGAGCAGCGCGATGGCCAGCGCCAGCAGCGCGGCGGCCGTGGTCCGCAGCGCAAACCACACATCGGGAGAAGGACGGAGACGGACCATCGACACCGCGTCGAAGCTGGGCAGGCGCATGGCCCTCATCGTAGCGGCGGGCGGTTTTCAGCATAATGCGGCCAGAGATGGATAGACTCTTGCCAGAAACGGAAGAAACCGCGCGCGCCGGCCGCGTGGACTTCGACAACGTGCGGTTGTTCCTGCGCGTGGTCGAACAGGGCAGCCTCACCGCCGCCGCGCGCCAGGCGCGCCTGCCCCTGACCAGCGTCAGCCGTCGCATCAAGGCACTGGAACAGGCATTGGGCGTGCAGCTCCTCCATCGCAGCACCCGTCGGCTGGCGGTGTCCGAGGCCGGGCGCGCCTTCTATGCCCGTTGCGTGGAGGCCGAGCAGACCCTGCAGGATGCCGTGCAGGATGCGCGCGACCTGCGCGCGCAGGCGCGCGGCACCCTGCGTGTGCTGGCTCCGTATGCGCTGGGCCTGCTGGTGCTGGAGCCGCAACTGGCGCGATTCCGCCAGCGCCACCCAGGCGTGCAACTGGCGCTGACCTACGACGATCAGCCGCTGGACCTGCTCAGCCATGGCCTGGACGTTGCCGTCCACGTCGGGCCACCGCCCCACTCCAGCTACGTTGCGCGGCCGTTGGGCGCCTCGCGCGCCATCCTGGTGAGCAGTCCCGATTACCTGGCCCGTGTCGGCACGCCTGCGCATCCCAAGGACCTGCTCGGCCACGCGGTGCTCGCGGTCGGCGCGGATGCCCCGCTCGTGGTCTGGGCGTTGCGGCACGGCACCGGCGAATCGACCGAGCTGACCCTGCGTCCGCTGCTCATTTCGAACGAATCGACCACGGTGATCCGCCAGGTCGCGCAAGGGGCCGGCATTGCCCTGCTCTCCCAGCCGCTGGTCCAGGCGCGACTGGACCAGGGCCAACTGGTGCGCCTGCTGCCCGACTGGCAACGCTGGCCGGATCTGGAGATCACCGCGCTCTATCCGCGTCGCGCCACCCAGGAACGCAAGGTGCGCGCCTTCGTCGACTTCCTGCTGGAGATCTTCGCCGATTGGCGCGTGTCCGATTGAAAGGCACCTCTCGTCAGCTGCCTCCGGCCCAGCGAGCCGGAGTCTGGTTGCCCGGTAGGAGCGGCTTCAGCCGTGATGGGCTGCCGGGAACGCCCCCGTCGCGGCTGAAGCCGCTCCTACATGCCCTGAAGCCCCACAAGCAGTGCTGCAGAAGCCCCCATCGCGGCGATGCTGCCTCGCGCTCAGGCCTGCGCCAGCGCCTGCTGCAGGTCGGCGAGCAGGTCGTCGATGTGTTCGATGCCCACCGACAGCCGCACCGTGTCCTCGCTGACCCCGCTGCGCTGCAGCTCCTCGGGCGAGAGCTGGCGATGCGTGGTGGATGCCGGATGCGTGGCCAGCGACTTGGCGTCGCCGATGTTGACCAGGCGGGTGAACAGTTGCAGCGCATCGAGGAAGCGCGCGCCAGCGGCGCGGCCGCCGCGCAGGCCGAAGGTCAGCACGCCAGAGCCGTGCCCACGCAGGTACTTCTGCGCCAGCGCGTGCTCGGGATGGTCCGGCAGGCCGGCGTAATTGACCCACTCCACCTTGGCTTCGCCCTGCAGGTGCCGCGCCAGCGCCAGCGCGTTCTGGTTGATCCGGTCCATGCGCAGCGGCAGCGTTTCGATGCCCTGCAGGAGTTGGAAGGCGTTGAACGGCGACAACGCCGCGCCGGTGTTGCGCAGCGGCACCACCCGCGCGCGGCCGATGTAGGCGGCCTCGCCCAGCGCCTCGGTGTAGACCACGCCGTGGTAGCTCACGTCCGGCTCGTTGAGGCGGCGGAAGCGCTGCGCGTGCGCCGCCCACGGGAAGCGCCCGGAATCGACGATCGCCCCGCCCAGGCTGGTGCCGTGGCCGCCCAGGTACTTGGTCAGCGAATGCACCACGATGTCGGCGCCGAACTCGAACGGCCGCAGCAGGTACGGCGTGGGCACGGTGTTGTCGACGATCAGCGGTACGCCATGGGCGTGGGCGATGGCGGCCACCGCTTCCAGGTCGGTGACGTTGCCGCGCGGATTGCCGATCGACTCGACGAAGATGGCCTTGGTGCGTTCGTCGATCAACCCGGCGAAGGCGCCGGGATCGCGGTAGTCGGCGAAGCGGGTCTGGATGCCGGACAGCGGCAGCGTATGCGCGAACAGGTTGTAGGTGCCACCGTACAGCGCGCTGGAGGAGACGATGTTGTCGCCGGCCTCGGCGATGGTCTGGATGGCGTAGGTCACCGCCGCCTGCCCGGAGGCCACCGCCAGCGCACCGATGCCGCCTTCCAGCGCGGCGATGCGCTGCTCCAGCACGTCGGTGGTGGGGTTCATGATGCGGCTGTAGATGTTGCCCTGCACCTTCAGGTCGAACAGGTCGGCGCCGTGCTGGGTATCGTCGAAGGCGTAGGCCACGGTCTGGTAGATCGGCACCGCCACCGCGCGGGTGGTCGGATCTGGACGGTAGCCGCCGTGCACGGCGATGGTTTCCAGCTTCCAGTTCGGGTCGGACATGGCGCGCGTCTCGGCAACGAGGGAGCGCAGACGATAGCGCCGCGTACGACGGAAGATGCAAACCTGCGGTTATGAAGCCATGCCGCTGGGTTGTCAGCGTCGCCACCGGTACCGGTGGCGGCCTGCCGGGCTCAGTCGTCGCCGAGCGCGCCCTGGGCGAGCAGCCAGGCACGCAAGGCTTCTGCGTCCACATAGCGCTCGGGCGCGCAGGCCCAGGGCACGCGCGGCCTCGACATGGACCGCGGTGTCGTCGACGAACAACACCTCGTCCGCGGCCATCCCCAATTGCGCCAGCGCATGCAGGAAGATCGCCGGCTCGGGTTTGATCGCACCGACTTCGCTCGAATTCACCACCGCATCGAACGCGTCGGCGATGCCGAGCGCCTGCAGGTCGTGCGACAGGCGCGAGGTGGCGTTGCTCAGCAGCACCACGGGCATGCGCTGGCGCACCTGCCGCAGCAGCGCCAGCACTGGCGGGTTGAGCCGCGCCGCCGTCGGCGCGGACCAGGCGTCGACCAAGGCCGCGACGTCGGCCCCGGGCGCAAGCGCGGCGAGGCGCGCGGCCACCTCGGCCCGCCATTGCGCATCGCGCGTCGCACCGCGAATCGCCGGCTCCAGCAACGCCGGCGCGAACGCCACCGCGCGCAGGCTGCCCGGCGGCACGCCGTGCGCGCGCTCGAGTTCCGCGTCGTCGGCGGGCCACAGCCGCAGCACGCCGTCCATGTCGATCAACAGCGCGCGCGCCGCAGGCGCGGCGGTGCGCGCCTGTGGCACCTGCGCGACGGGCAGCATCAGGCCTTCTCGAACACCAGCTTGCCGCCCTCGGCCTCGACCTTGATGGTGTCGCCGCTGACGAACTGGCCGGACAGGATCTGCTGCGCCAGCGGGTTCTCCAGTTGCGCCTGGATCGCACGCTTGAGCGGCCGCGCGCCGTAAACCGGGTCGAAGCCGACATTGCCGAGCAGCTCCAGCGCGCGCTCGCCCAGTTCGATCTTCAGCCCGCGCTCGGCCAGGCGCTTCTCCAGGCCATGCAGCTGGATGCGCGCGATCGACTTGATCTGCGCCTTGTCCAGCGGATGGAACACCACGATGTCATCCAGGCGGTTGATGAACTCCGGGCGGAAATGCGCCTGCACCACGCCCATCACCGCCGCCTTCATCTGCGTGTAGGCCTCGGCGCTGCCGTCGCCGCTCAGCTCCTGGATCTGGTGCGAGCCCAGGTTGGAGGTCATCACGATGACGGTGTTGCGGAAGTCCACGGTGCGCCCCTGGCCGTCGGTGAGGCGGCCGTCGTCGAGCACCTGCAGCAGGATGTTGAACACATCGCTATGCGCCTTCTCCACCTCGTCGAGCAGGATCAGCGAGTACGGCCGGCGCCGCACCGCCTCGGTGAGGTAGCCGCCTTCTTCGTAGCCCACGTAGCCCGGAGGCGCGCCGATCAGCCGCGCCACCGAATGCTTCTCCATGAACTCGCTCATGTCGATGCGGATCATCGCGTCGCTGCTGTCGAACAGGAACTCGGCCAGCGCCTTGCACAGCTCGGTCTTGCCGACGCCGGTGGGGCCCAGGAACAGGAACGAGCCGCTCGGCCGGTGCGGGTCGGACAGGCCGGCGCGCGAGCGGCGCACCGCGTCGGACACCACCTTGATCGCCTCTTCCTGGCCGACCACGCGCCGGTGCAGTTCGTCCTCCATGCGCAGCAGCTTGTCGCGCTCGCCCTCGAGCATCTTGTTGACCGGGATACCGGTCCAGCGCGACACCACCTCGGCGATCTCCTCGGCGGTGACGCGGTCCTGCACCAGCTTGAAGTCGTGCTGTTCGGCTTCGTTGGCCGCGGCCAGCTGCTTCTCCAGGTTCGGCAGCAGGCCGTACTGGATCTCGCTCATCTTGGCGTAGTCCTGGCGTCGCTGCGCCGCCTCCAGCTCGACGCGCGCCTGCTCGATCTGCTCCTTGATCTTGGTCGCGCCCTGCAGCGCCGCCTTCTCCGACTTCCACACCTCGTCCAGGTCGGAGAACTCGCGCTCGAGCTTGTCGATGTCGCTCTCCAGGTCGGCCAGGCGCTGCCGCGAGGCCTCGTCCTTCTCCTTCTTCAGCATCTCGCGCTGGATCTTGAGCTGGATCAGGCGCCGCTCCAGGCGGTCCAGTTCCTCCGGCTTGGAGTCGATCTCCATGCGGATGCGGCTGGCGGCCTCGTCCATCAGGTCGATGGCCTTGTCCGGCAGCTGGCGGTCGGTGATGTAGCGGTTGGACAGCGTCGCCGCGGCGACGATCGCCGGGTCGGTGATCTCCACGCCGTGGTGCACCGCGTAGCGCTCCTTGAGCCCACGCAGGATGGCGATGGTGTCCTCCACGGTCGGTTCGCCGACGAACACCTTCTGGAAGCGCCGCTCCAGCGCCGCGTCCTTCTCGATGTACTTGCGGTACTCGTCCAGGGTGGTGGCGCCGATGCAGTGCAACTCGCCGCGCGCCAGCGCCGGCTTGAGCATGTTGCCCGCGTCCATGGCGCCATCGGCCTTGCCGGCGCCGACCATGGTGTGCAGTTCGTCGATGAACAGGATGATCTGGCCTTCGTTCTTGGCCAGGTCGTTGAGCACGCCCTTGAGCCGCTCCTCGAACTCGCCGCGGAACTTGGCACCGGCGATCAGCGCGCCCATGTCCAGCGACAGCACGCGCTTGCCGCGCAGGCCTTCCGGCACTTCGCCATTGACGATGCGCTGGGCCAGGCCCTCGACGATGGCGGTCTTGCCGACGCCGGGCTCGCCGATCAGCACCGGATTGTTCTTGGTGCGCCGCTGCAGCACCTGCACGGTGCGGCGGATCTCCTCGTCGCGGCCGATCACCGGATCGAGCTTGCCGCTCTCGGCGCGCGCGGTGAGGTCGATGGTGTACTTCTCCAGCGCCTGGCGCTGCTCTTCGGCGTTCTCCGACTGCACGGTCTCGCCGCCGCGCAGCTTGTCGATGGCGGCCTCGAGCTTCTTCTTGTCGGCACCGGCCGCGCGCAGCGCCAGGCCAAGCGCACCGGCGTCGTCGGCCGCGGCCAGCACGAACCACTCGCTGGCGATGAACTGGTCGTTGTGCTGCTGCGCCAGCTTGTCGGTCTGGTTGAGCAGACGGCTGAGGTCGTTGCCCATCGACAGGTTGCCGGGCTGGCCGCTGACCTTGGGCAGCTTGTCCAGCGCCTCGCCGAGCCGCTCGCGCAGCACCGGCACGTTGACGCCGGCCTGCGCCAGCAGCGGACGGGTGCTGCCGCCGGCTTGGTCGAGCAGCGCCACGAACACGTGCACCGGCTCGATGATGGTGTGGTCGCGGCCCACGGCCAGCGACTGCGCGTCGGCCAGGGCCTGCTGGAAGCGCGAGGTGAGCTTGTCCATCCGCATCGGGAAGTCCTCTGAAAGAAGGGGCCGGCCGTGCCGGCATGCCAGCAAAATGCGGCTGTCCGCCCCTGTTTCAAGGCCGTCGGCGGCGTCTGTATACGCTACGCAGGAGCACCGCGACGCGGTGTGCCGTTGGCCGCACTTTGGTACCTGCCAGTCACACGCCGCTACCGCAAGGGCGCTACCCTCGGCGCTTCGTCCCCACGCGCAGGCCCCGTCATGCACTACGAGCTCTACTACTGGACCGGCATCCAGGGCCGCGGCGAGTTCGTGCGGCTGGCGCTGGAGGATGCCGGCGCCGGCTACCGCGACGTGGCCCGCGAGCAGGGCGATGCGGCGATGCAGCCCTTCCTCGACGGCGCCCATGCCGGCGCGCGGCCGTTCGCACCGCCGTTCCTCAAGGCCGGCCGGCTGGTGATCGCCCAGGTCGCCAACATCCTGCACTACCTCGGCCCGCCGCTGGGCCTGGTGCCGGACAGCGACTCGCGGCGGCTGCAGGCGCTGCAATTGCAATTGACCATCGCCGACCTGGTCGCCGAGGTCCACGACAGCCACCACCCCATCGCCAGCGGGCTGTACTACGAAGACCAGAAGGCCGAAGCGCAGCGGCGCGCCGAAGACCTGCGCAAGCAGCGGTTGCCGAAGTTCCTGGGCTATTTCGAACAGGTGCTGGATCAGGGCGGCGGGCGCCACGTCCTGCGCGAGCACTCCTACGTGGATCTGTCGCTGTTCCAGTTGATGAGCGGACTGGACTACGCGTTTCCGCAGGCAATGAAGAAACTGTCGCCGAAGCTGCCGCGGCTGCGCGCGCTGCAGCAACGCGTGTGCGAGCGCCCGGGCATCGCCGCCTACCTAGCCTCGCCACGGCGCCTGCCGTTCAACGAGAACGGCATCTTCCGGCATTACCCGGAGCTGGACGGCTGAGCGGGCCGACGGCCTTGTCATTTACCGGAACACCGCTGTCACCCGGCGGGCTGGCAGATGACGGCATCGCGGTTGTAGGAGCGGCTTCAGCCGCGATGGGCATGTCCCGGTAAGGCCCGTCGCGGCCGAATCCGCTCCTACGAGAACCCAAAGCCCGCGGCCGCATGACGCGGCACGCGCCTCGCGTCCGGCTCAGGTCCGCGTCAATTCCACCCGCACCGCACGCAATTGCGCCTTCACCGCCGCGGCCTGGGTCGGGCCCATGCGCAGCAGTGCCTTCTGGCCGATCGACAGCGATTCCAGCGCCGGATCCACGAAGCGGTACTTGCCGCGCACCGGATCCATCTCCACCGCGAGCGGCGCGGTCGGCGTCGGGGTCTGCAACAGGTGGTCGATCACCTGCACCAGCCGATCGTTGAAGTAGCCCTGCGGATAGCCCAGTTCCACGTAGGCCTGCTGGAACAGCGGATAGAAGCGCCGGTAGGCCGCCACCGCCGTGCCCGGATCGGCGCGGGTGAAGGCCTCCACGTAGGGCGCATAACGCTGGGCATTGGTGTCGGCGATGACGCTGGCGCCGCTGGCATCGGTGCTCACCTGCAGGTTGCCCGGCACTTGCTTGAGCGCCAGGGAGCGGGCAGTGACGCGGCGCTGGGTCAGGTTGTCGACCATGGTCACCAGGCGCTGGATCAGGTGGTCGCGCAGCAGCAGCGCCAGCGGTGCGTCGCCGCCGGCCAGCGCGCTCAGTGCCGACCAGGCCGCATCGTCGCTGGCGGCAAGCGCCGGAATCGCCGCATCGGCAGCGGCCGCGGCATCGATCGGGTGCTGGATCGGCGGTGGTGTTGCCGCCGGCGCGGGCGCGGTCGGCGCGACAGGCGGAGCCGCGGCGGGCGCCGGCGCGACTGCGGCAGGCGCCGGCGCGGCGGCCGGCCATAACGCCGCGATGTTGTCGCGGAACAACCATGCCGCAGCGGCGGCCACCAGCACGGCGACCAGGATCCACGGCCAGAACGAAGGACGCGACTGCATGGGATGCACATCTCCATCGGACAATGGAGGTGTGACCGTCGCGATGCGCACCGGTTCCAGCGCGCGACGGCCAGCGTTCAGCCTAGATGCACGGCTTGCGCGAGGCGCCAGCGCCCCACCAGCGCCGCGTACGCGACCATTACCCCTGCGGGCCTTCGGCAAAGGCGATGCGCGCACCGACCCAGGCTGCGACCAGCGCCGCCGCGACGCGGTCGGCCTGCGCCGCCGGCATCGCCTTGTGCGCGATCATCCATTGCGCCGTGGCAGCGCGCGCCGGCTGCAATGCCGCCAGTGCCGCCTTGCGATCGGCCTGCGGCCACACGCTCGCGTCGTGCCACGCGGCGATGGCGGCGGCCGGATCGCCGGGCGGCTCGGCGCCCTTGGGTTGTTTCAGCAATAGCAGCGGCGACACCGTGGCCTGCAGCGAGAGCACCCGCCATGCGGCGAAATCCGCGTAGCGCATGGTGCCCGCGTCGTCGGACACGCGATCCACCAGGCTGCCGAATGCCTGCTGCAAGCGCATCCATGCGGGTTGATCGAACAGGCCGGGCAACGGCCGGCAGATCGGTGCGGAAAGATCGCGGCTGGAGCCATACAGCGGGCCCATGGCGTCGTAGGCGGCCTCGCCCTGCGCGGCGAACACGAAACAATGCACGTAGGGACGCGGATTCGGCTGCGTGGCCGCATCCGGCGTATAGCCGCTGCGTTCGATCCACAGCCGCAACAGGGTCAGGTCGCGCGCTTCCCCGGCCTGTCGGCTGCTCGGCTCGGACGTGTCGAGCAGCCCGGCGGACACCCCGTCCTGCTGCCGCAGCGCGGTGCTAGCGGACGCGAACCGGGCACGCGCTTCGGCCGCCGCCACCCCGGCCGCCGGCACGAAGCGATGCAGGTACACCAGCCAGGCCGAGGCCAGACCGCCATCGTAGACGCGCAGCTGCGCCGCCGCCGCGGCCGGCGTGGTGGGAATGCTGGCGACGATGCGGTCGAAGCGCGCCGCCTGCGGCGCGAACTCGGCGTCCAGCGCGCGTACCCGCGCCTCCATCCGCTGTTTCAGGCAGGCCCCCGGATCGGTCTCGGCCAGGCAGCTCTGGCGCTGCGCCAGCCAGTCGCGCTGCGCGTTGCGCACGCCAGGCCGCTGCGCCGCGGGGACCACGTCGCGCAGCGCCGCATAGCGCAGGGCCAGCCATTCCTCCGTGGCGTCCAATCGCTTGTCGGTGCACAACAGTCGCTCCACCGCCGTGGTTGCCTTGCTGCAGTCGAACGACACCGCGCCGGCCTCGGGCATCCAGCCCAGTGCCAGCAGCAGTGCCAGCACACGCATGCGCAGGCCAGGGCAAGCATTCATGCCATCCTCCTCTCGTGCATCGTTGCGATTCCGGCACCGCTTGTCGCGCCGCCGTCAGTCCACCAGCACCGCGCGCGGCTTCTGCAACGACAGCAGGCCGAGCAAGGCGGCCAGCACCAGGTAGCCGCCGACGAACTGCCAGGCGATCAGCTTGGGCACGCCGCTCAGCGTCCATGGCAGGTACAGGCCGCCGCGTGGGTCTACCGAATGGATCAGCCCGAACAGGGTCAGCCCGGCCGCCACCAGCAGGAACGCGGCGGCGCGACGCAGGCGCCCGTCCACCATCGCCGCCACCGCGGCGATCCACAGCATCGCGGTGATGATGAAGCCGTTGCCCAGGGTCAGGATCACCGCCAGCTCCGGCAGGCCGTGGCCGTCGAGGGTAGTGGTGAGCTTGGCCAACTGCTCCGGGGCGATCCAGCCCGGTGCCTTGATCGCCAGCAGATAGGCCACCGACGGCAGGAAGCCCAACACCATGGCACCAGCGTGGCGCTTGGGCGTGGCCTGGAAGGCCTGGGTGGTGATGTCGATGGCGACGTAGACGATGATCGGCGCCAGCACCGCCATCGGCAGCCACTGCACCAGGCCGGCGACCAGCCCGAGCATGCCGCCCAGGCCGATGAACAGGCCGGTGAGCAGGGTGTAGCCGCTGCGCGCACCCATGTGCTTGTAGGCCGGCTGGCCGATGTACGGCGTGGTCTGGGCGACGCCGCCGCAGACGCCGGCGATCAAGGTCGCGCCGGCCTCGACCAGCAGGATGTCGCGGGTGCGGTAGTCGTCGCCGGCGGCGCGCGCGCTCTCGCTGACATTGATGCCGCCCACCACCATCAGCAGGCCGAACGGCAGCAGCAGCGGCAGCAGCGGCACCGTGTCGGCCAGGCCGGCGACGAAGCCCAGGCTCGGCCACGGCAGCACCAACTGCGGCGCGATCCACTGCGGCGCCTGGTGGCCGGGAATGCCGACGCCGGCCGCATTGGCCCAGTAATACAGGCCGGTGCCCAATGCCAGCGCCACCGGCACCCCGGGCAGGCGCCACGGCAGCCGCCCCTTGGCGATCAGCACGTACAGCAGCAGGCCCAGCACCACCAGCCCGACCAGCGGCGTGCGCAGCGTCTCCAGCAGCGGCAGGAAGCCCATCAGCACGATGGCGATGCCGGCGATGGAGCCGAGCAACGCGGCACGCGGCAAGGCGCGGGTGACCGCGTCGCCGAAGAACGACAGCACGGTCTTCAGCGCGCCCATCACCACCAGCGACGCCATGCCCAGGTGCCAGGTGGCCAGCGCCGCGGCCTGCGGGTCCAGGCCCTGCTGCTTGTAGCGCACGAACGCCGGGCCGAGCACCAGCAGGGCCATGCCGATGCTGGTCGGCGCGTCCAGGCCCAGCGGCATCGCGGTGACGTCGCTGCGCCCGATGCGCGCGGCCAGCCGCCGCGCCATCCAGGTGTACAGCAGGTTGCCGACCAGCACGCCGAAGGCGGTGCCGGGAATCATCCGGGTGTAGATGACCTCGGCGGGGAACTGGAACAGGCCGACCAGGGCCAGGGTGATGAAGCCGAGGATCGACAGGTTGTCGACCACCAGGCCGAAGAAGCCGTTGAGGTCGCCGGCGACGAACCAGCGCAGGCGCGGCGAAACGGGAGCGGGACTGGACATGCGGAAGTGTCGGCGTTGGGGGTCGAGGGATGGTAAGGGCAAGCGGTGCCGACGGATCGGCGCACGCGCAGGATGCCGTTTTCCGGCGGCGGCGCGCCGCTACGGCGACAGCGGCAGATGCAGGAACTGGTTGAACGCGCTCGGCACGTAATCGCCGAACGCCGCCCCATTGCGGAAGCCGCACCGGCGATACAGGGCCAGCGCCGGCTCGAATGCCGCGCCGCTGCCGGTCTCCAGGCTCAGCCGTTGCAGGCCTTCGGCGCGGGCGAGCGCGATCAGGTGTTCGAGCAGCGCCGCGGCCGCGCCCTGGCGCAGGAACGCCGGATGCGTGCGCATCGACTTCAGTTCGCCACCGCCATCGTCCAGCGTCCGCAGCGCGCCAACCGCGACCAGCGCCTCGTCGCGCCACACGCTCCACACCCGCACCTGCGGCTGCCGCAGACCGGACAGGTCCAACGCATACACGCTGCCCGGCGGCGACTGCGCATGCATCTGCTGCACGTGGTACTCCAGCAATCCACGCACCGCCGGATCGTCCAGATCACCAGGCCGAATCACGAACGGCCCCGCACTCACTGCAGCGGTCCGCTTTTGCGAATCCCGCTTTCCACAGCCGAACGGCTGGTCATCCCCACTCCCGAATCCCGGCAGTCAAAACGACACGTCCACCGCCTGCCGCGCCCACAGCACCGACTGATGCCCGGTGGCCTGCTTCCACGCCAGCCGGATCGCCTCGATGTCGGCGCGGCGCTGCGGGGTGTCCTCGTGCAGGATCACCAGCACCTTGGTGTTGAGCCGGTTCGGCTCCTTGGCGCCGCGGAACAGCCACTGGCCGTAGGCATCGAACACGGTCAGGCCGTCGGGAAAGCGCGGCGTCACCTCCTTGTCCAGGAACGCGCGCCAGCGCGCCTCGCTGATCGGCTCGGCCTGCGGGCGGTCGGCCGGGCCGCTCTCCTCGCCCACGCCGAAGTACAGCTCGCTGCGCACCCAACCGCTGGCCTGCGCCGGCCGCGCCGTGTCGCCCTGCAGCGTGGCGCTGACCTTGCTCGGCGCGGTGGGCGCAGACGGGGCGACGCTGGCGCAGGCGCTCAGGGCCAGGAGGACGGCGATCAACGGGGCACGCAGCAGCATCGGCAAGGTCTCGGTCGGAAGGGGGCAGGCAACACACGATCGTAGGCCAGGTGCGAACCCGGCCGGATAACCGCCGGGCATGAGCTCATGCCCGAGCGCACCGAACACGCGGCTCGCACATCGCCTTAACGTCGGGCTAATATATCGCTTCATCCGGATGGATGCAGCAACCTTTACCGACCCCAGTCGCCGCCATGGCCGGCGCGGCCGGTCTTGATGGTCATCGTTTCAGGAGAGAGCCCCCATGTCGTCCCCGTTCGTCAGGCCGCTGAGCCTGGCCATCGCCCTGGTCCTTGCGGCCCCCGCCTTCGCCCAGGACGCCGCCCCGGCCGCCGCGACCAATCTGGACACGGTGATCGTCACCGGCACCCGCGCCAGCGGCCGTACCGTGCTCGAATCCACCGCCCCGGTGGACGTGCTCAGCGCCGAGGACATCCGCAAGGCCGGCGTGGTCAACGGCGAACTCGGCAGCGCGCTGCAGGCGCTGCTGCCCTCCTTCAACTTCCCGCGCCAGTCCAACTCCGGCGGCGCCGACCACGTGCGCGCCGCGCAGTTGCGCGGGCTCTCGCCCGACCAGGTGCTGGTGCTGGTCAACGGCAAGCGCCGCCACACCTCGGCGCTGGTCAACACCGACAGCAAGATCGGCAAGGGCACCACGCCGGTGGACTTCAACGCGATCCCGATCAGCGCGATCAAGCGCATCGAGGTGCTGCGCGACGGCGCCGGCGCGCAGTACGGCTCCGACGCGGTGGCCGGGGTGATCAACGTGATCCTCGACGACGACCCGGACAGCGGTGCGCTGGAGGCCAGCTACGGCGCCAACCACACCGACGTCAAGCCGATCCACCGCACCCTCACCGACGGCCAGACCGGCTATGCCAGCGGCAAGGTCGGCACGCGCCTGGGCGAGGACGGCGGCTTCTTCAAGGTCGGCCTGGAACTGAAGAACCACGAAGCCACCAACCGCGCCGGCTTCGACCAGATCCCCTCGTTCGAGGAACAGACCCCGGCCAACCTGGCCCTGGCCGGCAAGCGCAACTACGCGCTCGGCGACGGCGCCAGCAAGGACCTCAACGCCTGGCTCAACGGCAAGCTGCCGTTCGGCCAGAGCAGCGAGGTCTACGCCTTCGGCACCTACAACCAGCGCGACACCCAGGGCGACAACTACTTCCGCTATCCCGACGGCGCCGCCAACTGGACCCAGGTGTATCCGCAGGGCTACCGCCCGGTGTCGCTGGGCGAGAACCGCGACCTGCAGGCGGTGGTCGGCGCGCGCGGTCAGTGGGGCGAATGGGCCTACGACGCCAGCCTCGACTACGGCCGCAACGACTTCACCTACCGGCTCAAGCACTCGCTCAACGCCTCGCTGGGCCCGGGCAGCCCGACCCGCTTCAAGACCGGCGACTACGCCTTCGCGCAAGGCGTGGCCAACCTCGACCTGAGCCGCAGCTTCGACGCCGCCGGCGCCACCCACACCGTGGGCACCGGCGTGGAACTGCGCCGCGAGCACTACCGCACCCGTCCGGGCGACCCGGCCAGCTACGCCGCCGGCCCCTACACCGACCGGCCCACCGGCGCCCAGGCCGGCGGCGGCCTGACCCCGCAGGACGCGGCCGACCTGTCGCGCAACGTCGCCAGCCTCTACGCCAGCGTGTCCAGCCAGTTCGGCGACAAGCTCTCCACCGACCTGGCCGCGCGCTACGAGCACTACCAGGACTTCGGTGGCGAACTGACCGGCAAGCTGGCCGCGCGCTACGAGTTCGTCCCGGCGTTCGCCCTGCGCGGCGCGATCTCCAACAACTTCCGCGCGCCGTCGCTGAGCCAGATCGGCTACGAAGCCAGCTCCACTGGCTACAACGCCAACGGCCAGCTGCTGCAGGGCCGCCTGCTCTCGGTCGACAACCCGATCGCGCAGGCGCTGGGCGCCCGCACGCTGCAGCCTGAAAAGTCGCGCAACTACAGCCTGGGCTTCACCAGCCGCGTCGGCAGCCACTTCGACCTGTCGCTGGACCTGTTCCAGATCGACATCGACAAGCGCATCGCGCTGTCGGAAAGCATCGACGGCGACGCCCTGACCGACTTCGTCGCGCAGCGCTTCGGCATCACCGGCCTGCAGAGCGCCAGCTTCTTCGTCAACGCCGCCGACACCCGCACCCGCGGCGCCGAACTGGTCAGCAACTGGCGGCAAGCGCTGGGTCAGGGCCAACTGCAGTTGACCGGCACCTGGAGCTACGCCAAGACCGAGCTGGAGAACGTGGTGGCCACGCCGGCGCAGTTGCTGGCGCTGAATCCGGACTACGTGCTGTTCGGCGTGGAGGAGCGCAACACCCTGACCGAGGCGACCCCGCGCACCCGCGCGCAACTGGCGGCGAACTGGAGCGACGCGCGCTGGTCGCTGCAGACCCGCGTCACCCGCTACGGCAGCGCCACCCGCGTGTTCGACTTCGGCGGCGGCTTCGCCCCGGAGCAGACCTACAGCGCCAAGTGGCAACTCGACGCCGAGGTCGAATACCACCTCACCCCGCAGTGGAGCGTGGCGGTGGGCGGACAGAACCTCACCGACGCCTACGCCGACCGCTCCAAGCCCGACATCGCCTACTACGGCAACCTGCCCTACGACGTGCTCTCGCCGATCGGCAGCAACGGCGCTTACTACTATGGGCGGGTGCGTTACACCTTCTGACGGAGGTGTGGGGAATGGGGAGACGGGAATCGGGAATGGGGAGGAGCGGGGAATCGGGAATCGAGAAACGGGAATCGGAAGAGCAAGAGCCTGCCCGCACGGCTGTTGCTTTTCCCCATTCCCGATTCCCGCCTCCCCATTCCCAGCTCCAATCCACCTGACGCTAACGCCACCCCGTTCATCATGATGGAATGGCAGACGCGCTCCCCCTCCGACCGCCGCCGCCGCGTCTGGACGATGCCTGCGCATTGTTCCTGGACGTGGACGGCACCCTCATCGCCTTTGCCGAACGCCCCGACCAGGTGCAGTTGCTGCCCGAGGTGCGTGAGGCGATCGGCCGCCTGCACCAGCGCCTCGGTGGCGCGGTGGCGCTGGTCAGCGGACGTCCGCTGACGCAGCTGGACGCCTTGTTCGCCCCGCTGCGGCTGCCCGCCGCCGGCCTGCACGGCCACGAGCTGCGCAGCGACGCCGACGCGCAGGCAGCGATGCCCGCCGATACCTCCGAGTTTCTCCACGGGCTGCATGCGCGCGCCGCGCATCTGCGCCAGGCGCATCCGGGCGTGCTGGTCGAAGACAAGGGCGCGAGCATGGCCCTGCACTGGCGGGCCGCGCCGAGCGCCGCGGAGGCAGTACTGGCGTTCGCCGACGAACAGCTCGCCGATCTGCCCGGCTACCGCCTGCAGCCCGGCGACCACGTGGTCGAGTTCGTGCCCGAGGGCAGCGACAAGGGCGTGGCGCTGACCACGCTGCTGCAGCAACCGCCGTTCCGGGGGCGCCGCCCGGTGTTCGTCGGCGACGATCTCACCGACGAATTCGGCTTCGCCGCGGCCAACCAGGCCGGCGGCTGGAGCGTGCTGGTCGGCAGCCGCGCCGACAGCGTCGCCACCTATGCGCTGCCCGATCCACGCGGCGTACACGCCTGGCTGCGCGATAACGCCGGATGAGGCCGCCGCAACGACGACTGTCCGTCCGCGCCCCATGGCCGTTTCCCCCACTGCTTCCGCACAAGGACCCGTCCGCTCCATGAGTTCCCCCAATCTCGACCTCGGCGTCATCGGCAACGGCAGCTTCGGCGCCCTGATCGACAAACGGGCCAGCGTGGTGTGGAGCTGCCTGCCGGCCTTCGACGGCGATCCGGCGTTCTGCGCGCTGCTCTCCCCGCGCGCGCATCCCGGCGGCGATTTCAGCATCGAGCTGGAAGACTTCGTCGACAGCGACCAGCACTACCTGGCCAACACCGCGATCCTGCGCACGGTGCTGCGCGACGCCCACGGCGGCGCGGTGGAGGTGATCGATTTCGCGCCGCGCTGGCGCAACCACGGCCGTTTCTATCGCCCGGTCAGCATCATCCGCCAGGTGCGGCCGCTGGCCGGCAACCCGCGCATCCGCGTGCTGGCCAGGCCGCTGGCCGACTGGGGCGCGCGCCAGCCGGAGAGCACCTGGGGCAGCAACCACGTGCGCTGGCTGCTGCCGGATTTCACCCTGCGCCTGACCACCGACGTGCCGGTGCGCTTCATCCGCGACGAATTGCCGTTCGTGCTCAACCACCCGGTCAACCTGATGCTGGGCGTGGACGAGTCGCTGACCCGCTCGCTGACCGGCTACATCCAGGAAGCGCAGGAACGCACCGAGGAATACTGGCGCGAGTGGGTGCGCTATCTGTCGGTGCCGCTGGACTGGCAGGAGGCGGTGATCCGCAGCGCGATCACGCTGAAACTGTGCCAGTACGAGGACAGCGGCGCGATCATCGCGGCGATGACCACCTCGATTCCCGAAGCGCCGGACACCCCGCGCAACTGGGACTACCGCTACTGCTGGCTGCGCGACGCCGCCTTTGTGGTGCGCGCGCTGAACCGGCTCGGCGCCACCCGCACCATGGAGCAGTTCCTCGGCTACATCTTCAACATCGCCACCACCGACGGCAGCCTGCAGCCGCTGTACGGCATCGGCTTCGAAGCGGCGCTGGAGGAACACGAGGTCGAGTCGCTGGCCGGCTACCGCGGCATGGGCCCCGTGCGGCGCGGCAACCTGGCCTGGATCCAGAAGCAGCACGACGTGTACGGCAGCGTGGTGCTCGCCTCCACCCAGTTGTTCTTCGACCTGCGCCTGAAGGATCCCGGCGACACCCACACGTTCCTGCGCCTGGAACCGCTGGGCGAGCGCGCGTTCGAACTGCACGACGTGCCCGACGCCGGCCTGTGGGAATTCCGCGGCCGCGCCGAGGTGCACACCTACACCAGCGCGATGTGCTGGGCCGCCTGCGACCGCCTGGCCAAGATCGCCGCGCGGCTGGGCCTGGAAGACCGCGTGCTGTACTGGCGCGAGCGCGCCGACCGTATCCACGCGCGCGTACTCAGCGAGGCCTGGAGCGCGGACCTCGGACACTTCACCGACACCTTCAACGGCCACCGGCTGGACGCATCGCTGCTGTTGCTGGCCGACATCGGGTTCATCGCCCCGGACGATCCGCGGTTCATCGCCACCGTCGAGACGATCGGCCGCGACCTCAAGCATGGCGATGCGCTGTACCGCTACGTGGCGCCGGACGATTTCGGCGAACCGGAGACCAGCTTCACCATCTGCACGTTCTGGTACATCGACGCGCTGGCCGCGATCGGCCGCAAGGAGGAGGCGCGCGAGCTGTTCGAGCGCATCCTCGCCCGGCGCAATCACCTGGGCCTGCTGTCGGAGGATCTGGCCTTCGACAACGGCGAAGCCTGGGGCAATTTCCCGCAGACCTATTCGCATGTCGGCCTGATCATCGCCGCCATGCGCTTGTCGCGCAGTTGGCAGGAGGCGTCATGAGCAGATTGGTGGTGGTATCCAACCGCGTGGCCTTGCCCGGCGAGAACCGCGCCGGCGGCCTCGCGGTAGGCTTGCTGGCGGCGCTGAAGGAGCGCGGCGGCGTGTGGTTCGGCTGGAGCGGCAAGACCGTGCGCGGCGACAGCGGCGCGATGCACGAACAGACCCAGGGCGATATCCGCTTCGTCACCATGGACCTGAATCGCGCCGACCTGGACGCGTACTACAACGGCTTCGCCAACCGCACGCTGTGGCCGCTGCTGCACTTCCGCCTGGACCTGGTCGACTACGACCGCGCCACGCGCGAGGGCTATCGCCGGGTCAACGCCATGTTCGCCGACAAGCTCGCGCCGATGCTGCGCGAGGACGACACCGTGTGGATCCACGACTACCACTTGATCCCGCTGGCCTCGCTGCTGCGCGAGCGCGGCATCGGCTGCCGCATCGGTTTCTTCCTGCACGTGCCGTTCCCCTCGGCCGACCTGATCCAGGCGCTGCCGGATCACGCGCGGCTGTTCTCCGGCTTCTACGCCTACGACCTGATCGGCTTCCAGACCCGCCGCGACGTCGACCGCTTCCAGGCCTACGTGCGCCTGTTCGGCGGCGGCAAGGTGGTCAAGGACGGCCTGCTGGAAGCGCCGGGCGGGCGCCGCTTCCGCGCGGCCATGTTCCCGATCGGCATCGATACCGAACTGATCGCGCAGCAGGCGCGCGCGGCGATGTCCAAGCCGGCGGTGCGCGATCTGCGCAGCAGCCTGCGCGATCGCCAGCTGGCGATCGGCGTGGACCGGCTGGACTACTCCAAGGGCCTGCCGGAACGCTTCCTCGGCTTCGAGCGCTACCTGGAACGGCATGCGGACCAGCGCGGCAGCCTCACCTACCTGCAGATCGCGCCGGTCTCGCGCGGCGACGTCACCGAGTACAAGCAGCTGCGCAACCAGCTCGAGCAGATCGCCGGACACATCAACGGCGGCCATGCCGAGCCGGACTGGACCCCGCTGCGCTACGTCAACCGCAACTTCACCCACGCCACGCTCACCGGTTTCTACCGCGCTGCGCAGGTGGGCCTGGTGACGCCGCTGCGCGACGGCATGAACCTGGTGGCCAAGGAATACGTGGCCGCGCAGGACCCGGAGAATCCCGGCGTGCTGGTGCTGTCGCTGCTGGCCGGCGCCGCCGACGAACTGAAGGAAGCGCTGCTGGTCAATCCGCACGACCTGGACGGCGTGGCCGATGCCATCGCCACCGGTGCGTCGCTGCCCAAGCCCAAGCGCATCGAACGCTGGCAGGCGATGATGGATCACCTGCGCAAGCACGACATCAATGCGTGGCGCCAGCGCTATCTGCAGGCGCTGGAGAGCGTGCGCTAGCGGCAGCGCGCGCTTCGCACGACGCGGCGCGCATCGCCTGCGCGTCGCACGATCCGACCTTGCACGCCACGCGGCGCCCGCGATGGCGCCGCATGACGCAGTGTTCCGTGCTCCGTCACGGCCAGACCACCTGCGTCGCCTAAAATAGCCCTCACGCGCCGCGCCGGTTCCTCTGCTTTGCCAGACCACCGCAGCGCGGTCGCTGCTTGGCGATGCACGCCGCGCTTGCGGCCACGCCCCCGCCTCTCCCCCCACGATCCGCCTGCACCGCCGCCATCGCGCCACGCGCAGGGATCCTCGTCGGATGTTTCGCTCATGACCGTTTCTTCCCCACCGCATGCCGGCCGCTGGCTGTTCGCCGGCTATGCCGTCCTCATCGCCGCGATCGGCGTCGCGCTCGCCATCATGGGCGGGCAACTCGTCGCCGTCGGCGGCTCCTGGTACTACCTGCTCGCCGGCGTGGCGCTGGCCGTGTCCGGCCTGCTGCTCGCGCTCGGCCGTCGCGCCGGCCTGTGGCTGTTCGGCGTCACCCTGGCCGCGACCATCGCCTGGGCGCTGGCCGAGGTCGGCCTCGACGGCTGGGCGCTGATCCCGCGCCTGGCGATGATCTCGGTGCTCGGCCTGCTGCTGTTGCCGTTCTGGAAGGTGGCGCGCTGGCGCCTGGCACCCGTTTCCGGCGTCGGCTACCTGCTGGTCGCCGGCGTGCTGCCGGTGCTCGGCGCGACGCTGGTGTTCGTGCCGCTGCTGTTCCCGCGCACGGTGGAACTGGCCGACCCCAGCCTGGCCGCGCAGCGCCCGCAGGCCGCCTTCAGCCGCGCCACGGTGGACAGCCCCGACGGCAACGTCGCCGGCAACCACGACGCCGGCAACTGGACCGCCTACGCCGGCTCCAACCTGTCCAACCACTACAGCCCGGGTGCGCAGATCACGCCGGACAACGTCAAGGACCTGAAGATCGCCTGGGAATTCCACACCGGCGACCTCAAGCCGGCCGGCTCCAAGCTCGGCTACGCGTTCCAGAACACCCCGCTGAAGGTCGGCGACCTGGTCTACATCTGCACGCCCACGCAGAAGGTGATCGCCGTGGAGGCGACCACCGGCAAAGAGCGCTGGCGCTTCGATCCGCACACCGATCCGAAGGCCATGGCCGGCGTCGCCGCCACCACCTGCCGCGGCGTGTCCTACTTCGAGGCCACCACGCCGGTCGCCGAATGCGCCAAGCGCATCTTCTGGCCGATGGTCGACGGCCGCCTGGGCGCGCTCGACGCCCTCACCGGCAAGCTGTGCGAGAGCTTCGGCACGCATGGCTATGTCGACCTCAACAAGGACACCGGCAACACCAAGCCCGGCTACGTCGGCCCCACCTCGCCGCCGGTGGTGATGCGCGGCGTGGTGATCCAGCCCACCGGGCAGGTCCGCGACGGCCAGGAGCGCGATGCGCCGTCGGGCGTGGTGCGTGCCTTCGACGCGGTCAGCGGGCAATTGCGCTGGGCCTGGGACCTGGGCAACCCGGCGATCGCTGCGGCCCCGCCGGCCGGCCAGACCTACACCCGCTCCACCCCGAACGTGTGGTCGCTGATGGCCGCCGACGACCAGTTGGGCCTGGTCTATCTGCCCACCGGCAACGCCTCCGGCGATTTCTTCGGCAAGCAGCGCACGCCGCAGGAAGAGGAGTACACCGCCTCGCTGGTCGCGCTGGATGCGGCCACCGGCAAGGAACGCTGGCATTTCCGCACGGTCAACCACGACCTGTGGGACTACGACATCGGCCCGCAGCCGAACCTGGTGGATTTCCCCGTCCCAGGCGGCGGCACCCGCCCGGCGGTGATCCAGGCCACCAAGTCCGGCCAGGTGTTCGTGCTCGATCGCGAAACCGGCGCACCGATCATGCCGGTGGAGCAGAAGCCGGTGCCGCAGGGCACCGACCACGGCGACTGGACCGCCAGGACCCAACCGGTGTCCCCGGGCATGCCCAACACCGTGGGCGCGCCCAGCCACGACTACGAGACCCTGGTCGAATCCGACGCCTGGGGCATCACCCCGTTCGACCAACTGGTGTGCCGCATCCAGTTCAAGCGGCTGCGCTACGAAGGCATGTTCACCCCGCCCAGCCTGGGCGGCTCGCTGGCCTTCACCGGCAACCACGGCGGCATCAACTGGGGCGGCGTGTCGGTGGACCTGCAGCGCGGCATCATGGTGATGAACAGCAATCGCCTGCCCTACACCGAGCACGTGTATCCGCGGCAGGAAATGCAGTCGCTGGGCGTGGTGTCGGTGTTCAACGGCAAGAGCAGGACGCCCGGCTACATGGCCCAGGAAGGCCTGCCCTACGGCGCGCGCAAGGAACCGTGGATGTCGCCGCTCAACACCCCGTGCGTGGCGCCGCCGTGGGGCTACATCTCCGGCGTGGACCTGCGCACCCAGCAGGTGATCTGGCGGCGCCCGCTGGGCACCGGCTACGACCAGGGCCCGATGGGCATCCCGTCGAAGATGAAGTTCGAACTGGGCACGCCCAACAACAGCGGTTCGCTGGCCACCGCCGGCGGCGTGACCTTCATCGGCGCGGCGCTGGACAACTTCCTGCGCGGCTACGACACCCAGACCGGCAAGCTGCTGTGGGAAGTGCGCGTGCCGGCCGGCCCGCAGGCCGCGCCGCTGAGCTACACCGTCGGCGGCAAGCAATACATCGTCGCTGCGATCGGCGGCCACGACCGCATGGACACCAAGGCCGGCGACAGCGTGATCGCCTGGACCCTGCCGGACGCGGCGGCGCCGGCGAAGTAACCGCCCACCGCGCACCACCCGCCATCGGCCGCCTGCGGCCATGGCGGGTGGCCGGCAGCGGCGTTGAGCGACCCGGCCAGAGGGCGGCGGAACACCCCAGTGCCCGCCACAGGCGTCTCCGCCGCTTGCCCTGCTGCGATGCAGCACGTCAGAACATCCCATGCAGCCCCCCATGGACGTTCAGGCCATGTAAAGTTTCCGACGAACGGCAGGTGCAGGCGATCAAGCCAGCGTGGTGATGCGCCGATACTGGATAAGCCCCCGCGCGACCGCCTCGCCCTCGCGGCGATGCCCGTTGTTTCCCAGCCGGTGCAGACCATGCCCTCGCCATCCGCCGTTCCCCGCTCCACCACAGCCTCGTGGCTGCGCTCCCGTTCGGCGCTGCTTGCCCTTTTCCATGCGCTGCTCCTGCTGGCGCTGGCCGACTATGCGCTGCACGTCGGCCGCACGGTCGGTGCAACCGGATCGGCGCTGCCGCGTTTGCTGCCGGCCCTGCTGATCGCCGTGGCGGTGGCCGCGGCGCTGGGCTGGCTCGGCAGGCGCAGCGCACCGCGTGCCCTGGAGCAGGCCACGCAGGCGCTGCAGGCGCTGGGCGAAGGCCGCTTCGCGCAACGGGTGGAACTGGCCGGCGACGCGTCCGAAGTCGCCCTGCTGCGCGCGCTGCAGAACGCACAACAGGCGCTGGCCGCGCGCCAGGCGCAGACCGAAGCGGAGCTGCAGCATGGCCGCTTCGTGATCCAGGCGCTGGACGACCTGGACACGATGGTGCGCATCGCCGACGACGATGGCCGCGTGCATTTCGCCAACCGCAAGCTGCTGCAGATGTTGAAGACCATCGAACCGGACGTGCAGCGCTTCCGCCCGGAATTCCGCGCCGAACAGTTCGTCGGAGGCAGCATCGGCGACATCTATCCGGACAGCCAGGCGGCGATCGACCGCATGCGCGCACTGACCGGCTCCAAGCGCGTGCGCGCGCCGTTCTTCGGCCGCCAGATCGATTTCGTGTACAGCCCGATCGACGGCGCCGACGGCCGCCGCCTGGGCACCATCGCGCAATGGGAAGAGGTGACCGCGCAGGTCAGCGCCGAGCAGGCGCTGGCCACGGTGATCGAAGCCGCCGCGCACGGCGATTTCAGCCAGCGCATCGAGACCGCGGCCATGGACGGCGTCCTCAAGTCGCTGGCCGAGGGCGTCAACCGCATCGCCGATGGAGTGGAGAGCAACCTGGCGCAACTGGCCGGGGCGCTGGCGGCACTGGCCGAAGGCGACCTCACCCACCGCGTCGACGGCCAGGCGCAGGGCGTGTTCGCGCGGTTGCGCGAGGACACCAACCGCACCGTCGCCAAGCTCACCGAGATCATCGTCGGCATCCAGGACTCGGCCGAAACGATCCGCCGCGCCGCCTCGGAGATCGCCGCGGGCAACACCGACCTGTCCGACCGCACCGAGCAGCAGGCCGCGAGCCTGGAGGAAACCGCCAGCTCGATGGAAGAGTTGACCTCGGCGGTGAAGCAGAACGCCGATAACGCCCAGCAGGCCAACGGCCTGGTGCAGAACACCGGCGAGGTCGCCCGTTCCGGCGGCAAGGTGATGGACGATGTGGTGGCGACGATGCGCGCGATCAGCACGTCTTCGCAGCGCATCGGCGAGATCATCGGGGTGATCGACGGCATCGCCTTCCAGACCAACATCCTGGCGCTCAACGCGGCGGTCGAAGCCGCGCGCGCCGGCGAACAGGGCCGCGGCTTCGCCGTGGTCGCCTCGGAAGTGCGCTCGCTGGCGCAGCGCTCGGCCGATGCGGCCAAGGAGATCAAGGAGTTGATCGAGGCCTCCACACGTACCGTCGGCGAAGGCGCCGAACTGGTCAACCGCGCCGGCGCCACCATGCACGAGATCGTCGGTTCGGTGCAGCGGGTCACCGGCCTGATCGGCGAGATCAGCGCCGCCAGCGGCGAGCAGTCCAGCGGCATCGAACAGGTCAACCGCACCGTGGCGCAACTGGACGAGGTGACCCAGCGCAACGCCGCCCTGGTCGAGGAAGCCACCGCCGCCGCGCGCAGCATGGAGGAACAGGCCGGCGGGCTGGCTGCGGCGGTCGCGGTGTTCCGGATCGACAGCGGCCGTGCGGGCGGCAGCGACGGCAAGGTCGTGCCGTTCGCGCGCGGCGCCGGCTGAGCCGGTCCGCGCGAGGCGCTCACTCCAGAAAGCGCGCGCGCTGCTGCGGCTCGGGCAGGAAACACTGTTCAGTCGTGCCGAACCAGCGATGGCGGTTGCGCGCCAGCACGCGGTAGCCGGCATCGCGCCAGCGCCGCGGCAGCAGGCGCAGCAACGCGACGCTGCGCCACACGCCGCCAAGCCCGGCGATCACCGCGATCGCCGCGTCCGAATCGGTCAATGCCCCGTGCCGTGTCAGCAGCAGGAACGACAGCGGATCGGTTGGATCCAGGCCATGCTCGCGCAACAGCGCGCTGCCGCGCGGCGACTGCATCGCCGCGAAGCGATAGCGGCCGCGGCGATCGAAGCGCAGCAGGAACCGCACCCAGCGGCTGCACAGCGCGCATACCCCATCGAACACGACGATGGCCGCGTCCTCCGGCGCCGTGGGCGCCGCACCCGGTGGCGGCTCAGGCCGGCGCAAGCCAGCCCTCGTAGCGGATGAACGGGCCGATCCACGGCAGCGTCACCGCAATCACGAACGCGTAGCGGCCGTCGCGCTGGTCTTCGCGGCAGTGCACGCCGGCCAGCCAGCGTCGCGGCAGCGGCACCACGCCGAACGCCCAGGCCCGTGCCGCACGCCATTCGATGCCGGCACCGTCGACCCGCAAGGCGAATTCGAACACCACCGCACCCAGGCGCTCGCGCAGCCGGCCGCGGTGCAGCCACAGCCGCGAGGGCATGGCATGCGTGCCGAACCGGCGTTCCCAGCGCTCGCCGCACGCATCGGCGCGGAACACCACTTCCACCGGTGTCGCCGGCCCGGTGCGCGGCAGCCGCACCAGCCACGCGCACAGCGGCAACAGCGGATGGCGGCCGCGCTGCACCATCGCCTGGCCGACATAGCGCGACTGTGGCGAGGGCGTGTGCAGTTCGCGCAGCACCGGCGGCAATTGCGCGAACGCCGGCCCCAGCACCTGCGCGAACAGCGGCGGTGTCAGGGCGCGATCCACGCCAGGGTCGCCATGCGTCCGCTGCGGCGGTCGCGCCGATAGGAGTAGAAGCGCTGCGCGTCGGCGATGGTGCACAGGCCACCGCCGTGGATCTGCTCCGGCGCCAGGCCGGCCGCGACCAGGCGCTGCCGCGCCAGCGCGTACAGGTCCACCAGCCAATGACCGGGCCGGGTGGCGACGAACGCGGCCGCGGCAGCCGGATCGTGGCGCAGGAACGCCTCGCGCACCTCCACGCCGATCTCGTAGTGCTGCGGTCCGGCCGCCGGCCCCAGCCAGGCCTGCAGTTGCGCCGGCGCCGTGCGCAGCGCGGCGACTGTGGCCTCCAGCACGCCGCCGGCCAGCCCCTGCCAGCCGGCATGCGCGGCGCCGACCTCGCTGCCGTCGCGGGCAGCGAACACCACCGGCAGGCAGTCGGCGGTCAGGATCGCCAGCACCACCCCCGGCTCGGCGGTGACCGCGGCATCGGCGGTCGGCTCGGCGTCGATGCCGGTCCCGCGGGGCGGCGCGTCGAAGCGCAGCACCTGCACGCCGTGCACCTGCCGCAGCCAATGCGGCGGCGTCGGCAGCGCCAGCCGCGCGGCCAGCTCGTCGCGGTTGCGCTGCACCGTGGCCGGGTCGTCGCCGTCGGCGGCACTGCGGTTGCCCAGGTTGAAGCGGTCGAACGGCGGCAGCGAGGCGCCGGCGCCATGGCGCAGCGTGGTCAGGGCATGGACGCGCGGCGGGGCCGGCCAGTCGGCTTGCAATGCGAAGTCGCTCATCGGCGCCGCCCTCGCCCGACATGGGGCGCCATGCCGCCCGCCTGGCGTCTCCGGCAGCAGCCCGAGACGGAGCCGCGTGCCATGGCGCGGGAAAGCGGCGCCGCGACCATGCTCAGCGCCGCGCCCGTTCGGCGGCCGCCTGCGCATCCGCGCGCAGGGCGGCCATTAGCTGCTGCAGGTCGGCGGGCACGGCCGCGGTGGCGCGGACCGGCTCGCCGCTCAGCGGGTGCTTGAATTCCAGGGTCTCGGCGTGCAGCGCCTGGCGCTTGAAACCGCGCAATTCGGCGATCAGTTCGTCGCTGGCGCCCTTGGGCAGCTTCAGCGGGCCACCGTACAGCGGGTCGCCGACGATGGGGTGCTTGAGGTGCGCCATGTGCACGCGGATCTGGTGGGTGCGGCCGGTCTCCAGGCGGCATTCCAGGGCGGTGTGGGCGCGGAAGCGTTCGCGCAGCCGGTAGTGGGTGACGGCGTCGCGGCCGTCCTCGCGCACCGCCATGCGCAGGCGATCGCGCGGGTGGCGGTCGATCGGCGCGTTGGCGGTGCCGCCGGAGACCAGTGCCCCGACCACCACCGCCAGGTACTGCCGGTGCACGTCGCGCGCCGACAGCTGCGCCACCAGCGAGGTATGCGCCTGCAGGGTCCGCGCCACCACCATGGCGCCGCTGGTGTCCTTGTCGAGGCGGTGCACGATGCCGGCGCGCGGCAGCGCCGACAGCCCCGGGTCGCGGTACAGCAGGGCGTTGACCAGGGTGCCGCTGGGGTTGCCGGCGCCCGGGTGCACCACCAGCCCGGCTGGCTTGTTCAGCACGATGACCTGGTCGTCCTCGTACAGCACCTCCAGCGGGATGTCCTCGGGCAGGGCGTGGGTCTGGGTGTCCAGCACCGCGTGCAGGCTGGCGATCTCGCCGCCGCGCAGCGCATCGCGCGGGCGTGCCGGGGCGCCGTCGAGCAGGGCGTCGCCGGATTTGATCCATTCGGCCAGGCGCGAGCGCGAGTATTCGGGGAACAGTTCGGCCAGCACCGCGTCGAAACGGCGGCCGGCGGCGTGATCGGGGACGCGCGCCTGGCGCGGGCCGTCGCTGACGGCGTCCTCGGGCAGATCCGGGGGGGTATGGGGCATGGCAGGGGCACGGCTTGGGTCGGAAAAGGGGGTCGCGGCGGCCGTAGTCAGTCGCAGGACAGGCCACTAGGCTATCATCGCCCCTTCGTATTCCTGCCCTGCCGCGCCCGAACCCATGATCCGACGCTCCGTCCCGCTGTCCGCGCACGTCCGTTTCATCGCCCTGCTGCTGGTCACGCTGGTCGTGGCGACGGGTTGCCACCGTCAGAAGAAGAACCCCGAAGAAGGCATGCCGGTGGAGCAGCTCTACCAGAAGGCGCACGGGCAGATGGAGACCGGCAACTGGGCCGGTGCCGAGAGCAGCTTCAAGCGACTGATCGCGCAGTACCCGTACGGCAACTACACCGAGCAGGCGATGATCGAGAGCGCCTACGCCCAGTACAAGGCCGGCAAGCACGACGACGCGGTGTCGACCATCGACCGCTTCATCCGCACCTATCCGACTCAGCGCAACATCGCCTACATGTACTACCTGCGCGGGCTGTCCAACTCCAACCGCGACACGGTGTTCCTGCGCCGCGTGTGGTCGCTGGATCCCAGCCGCCGCGACCTGTCCACCCCGCAGCAGGCCTACGCCGACTTCAACACCGTCGCCGAGCGCTACCCGAACAGCCGCTACGCCGCCGACGCGCGTGCGCGCATGATCGCCCTGCGCAACGTGTTCGCACAGCACGAGCTGGACAACGCGCTGTACTACCTGCGCCGCGACGCCTGGGTGTCGGCCGCCTCGCGCGCCACCTACCTGCTGGAGACCTACCCGCAGAGCGCGTATCAGAACGACGCGGTGGCGGTGCTGGCCGATGCCTACACCCACCTCGGCAACAAGACCCTGGCCGCCGACGCGCGCCGCGTGCTCGAACTCAACGATCCGCAGCACCCGTGGCTGACAGGCAACTGGCCGAAGTACCCGTGGATGATCCGCAAGCTCAACCCGTTCGCCGGCGAGAAGTCCGCCGCCACCGGACAGTCCAACTCGCAGATTCAGCGCTGATCCACCGCGCCGGCAGGATGCACACCGACAGGGGCCGCAAGGCCCCTGTCGCGTTCTGGAGGGCGATCGCTGCGGCCTCCCTGCAAGGCGAACCGATCCGAACCGGCACACGCCGCGAACGCCGCGCCGCAGCGCAACGCCGCCGGGCCAGCCTGGCGCTGCGGACTGCGACGCATGCCCCAATCCGGGCGATTGTCGGCCAGGCCGCTGCGCAGGCTTGCTAGGCTGCCCGCACACCTCCTCCGTGCCGATCCGCTGGGACCCATGCCCATGCCCATCCTGCGCCCGCTGCCGTGGTTGTTCGCCGCCGTCCTCGCCACCGCCGCCCTCCCGACCGCCGCGGCAGCGGCCATCGTGTACGGGGTCAATGGCCACGACGGTCGCCAGGCCTACCCGCTCAGCCAGAGCGAGGCGGTGTTCCGCCTGCTCGATCAGCGCAACCTGCGCAGCTACCGGTTCGACGTGGACCCGCGCAACTTCACCGTGCTCGACCGGCTGGTGCAGCTCTCGCGCCAGTACAACATCGCGCTGCGGCCGATGGTGTATCCGATGTCGCGCGAGATCGGCTACGCGCTGGCGCGCCGCTATGCCAACGACATCAAGGTCTGGGAGATCGGCAACGAGCAGGACCTGGACCGTGCCGCCGCGCCGGCGCGGATCGCGGCGATGACCACGATGTACCGCGGCATGAAGCAGGCCTCCGACGAGCTGGGCGCCGGCCTGCAGTTCACCATCAACATCACCGCCTGCAACAGCGACGACCATTCGGCCACCGCGCGCTGCCCCGGCGACCGCAACGGCTCGCTGTGGTTCCTCGACCAGGCCAAGGCCGCCGGTTTCGACTTCGACCGGATCAGCTTCCACTACTACGCCTTCCACGGCGAGCGCGGCTACTGGATGGACCTGTATCTCGGACAACTGCGCGCCGCCGCGCAGAAATACGGCACCAAGGTCTACGTCAACGAGCTCAACTGCGCCGAGATCTACACCGGCAACACCGATAGCGGCCATCCCGGCGACGGCGCCTGCTACGACAGCGTGGCGGAGTTGCTGCAGACGTTGCGCAGCGACTATGCCGACGTGGTCGCCGAGATCAATCTCTACGAACTGCTCGACCAGCCGGACCAGCAGGGCGCGGAAGCGCATTTCGGCCTGATGTACGACCTGAGCCGGCCGAAGCCGACGCTGGACCTGCTGACCGACGCCGCGCACTGAGGCGGCCGCGTCTTCGCGCGGCGTGGTCGCCGCCTGCGGCTATGCTGCGGCGATGTTCGAACTGCATCGGGTCACCCGCCGCTACGGCGACATGCTGGCGCTGGACCGGGTCGATCTCTGCATCGCCCCCGGCCGCACCACCGCGTTGATCGGCCCCAGCGGCGCCGGCAAGTCCAGCGTGCTGCGCCTGCTGCTGGGGCTGGAATGGCCGGATGGCGGCGAGGTGCGCTTCCAGGGCGAACCGCTGCGCCGCGCCACCCTGCTGGCACAGCGCCGGCGCATCGGTTACGTGATCCAGGAAGGCGGGCTGTTCCCGCACCTGACCGCGCGCGACAACGCCGCCTTGCTGGCGCGCACGCTGGGCTGGACGCGGCCGCGCATCGCCGCGCGCCTGCACGAGCTGGCCGAGTTGTGCCGGCTGCCGGAAGCGCTGCTGGCGCGCTACCCGGCCGAGCTGTCCGGCGGCCAGCGCCAGCGCGTGGGGCTGATCCGCGCGCTGTTGCTGGATCCGCCGGTGCTGCTGCTGGACGAACCGCTCGGCGCGCTCGACCCGATCGTGCGCCACGAACTGCAGACGCAGATGCGCGAGCTGTTCGCGCTGCTCGGCAAGACCGTGGTGCTGGTGACCCACGACGTCGCCGAGGCCGCCTACCTGGGCGACACCCTGGTGCTGATGCGCAGCGGCCGCGTGCTGCAGGAAGGCAGCGCGCGCCAGTTGCTGGAGGCGCCGGCCGATACGTTCGTCCGCCAGTTCCTGCAGGCGCAGCGCACCCTGGAGGATGCGCGATGACGTCGCTGGGCGCGCACTTGCGCGCGGTCGCGCTGCTCGCCTTCGGTGCAGCAACCAGTCTGCTGAGCCTGCCGGCCGCCGCCGACACCAAGGTCGTGGTCGGCTCCAAGAACTTCACCGAAGCGGTAGTGCTGGGCGAGATCGCCGCCGGCGCCGGGCGCCAGGCCGGCGTCGAGGTCGAGCACCGGCGCCAACTCGGCGGCACCCGCATCCTGTGGCGTGCGCTGGAGCACGGTTCGATCGACGCCTACGCCGAGTACACCGGCACCCTGGCCGCCGAACTGCTGCACATGCCCGGCGCCGACGACGCCGCGCTGCGGCGGGCGCTGGCGCAGCGCGGCCTGGCGATGAGCGCGCCGCTGGGCTTCGACAACACCTATGCGTTCGGCATGCGCCGGCAACGCGCGCAGGCGCTGGGCATCGTGCGCCTGTCCGACCTGGCCTCACATCCGACGCTCAAATTCGGGCTGAGCAACGAATTCGTCTCGCGCGCCGACGGCTGGCCTGGCGTGCGCGACGCCTACGGCCTGCCGCAGACGCCCACCGGTCTGGACCACGACCTCGCCTACCGCGCGCTGGACAGCGGCGCGATCGACCTCACCGACCTGTACAGCACCGACGCCGAGATCCCCGCGCACGACCTGCTGGTGCTGCAGGACGACAGGCATTACTTCCCGCGCTACGCCGCGGTGTTCCTGTACCGCGCCGACCTGGCGCAGCGCGCGCCGCGCTTCGTGCAGGCGCTGCAGGGATTGGGCGGCCGCATCGACGCGGCGACCATGCAGCGGCTCAACGCCGAGGCCAAGCTCCGCAAGCGCGCCGAGAGCGCCATCGCCGCGCATTGGCTGGGCATCGCCGCGCCGGCCGAGGACGGCCGCCTGCCGCGGCTGCTGCAACGCACCCGCGAGCATCTGGCGCTGGTCGGGCTGTCGCTGGGCCTGGCCCTGCTGGTGGCGCTGCCGCTGGGCATCCTGGCCGCGCATCGGCCACGGCTCGGCCAGGCGGTGCTGGCCCTGACCGGCGTGCTGCAGACGCTGCCGTCGCTGGCGGTGTTCGTGTTCATGATCCCGCTGTTCGGCATCGGCGCCAAACCGGCGATCGCCGCGCTGTTCCTGTACAGCCTGCTGCCGATCGTGCGCAACACCCACGCCGGCATCACCGGCATTGCGCGCGAGCTGCGCGAGACCGCCGCCGCACTCGGCCTGCCGCCGGGCACCCGGCTGTGGCGGATCGAACTGCCGCTGGCGCTGCGCACCATCCTCGCCGGCATCAAGACCGCCGCGGTGATCAATGTCGGCACCGCGACCCTGGGCGCGCTGATCGGCGCCGGCGGCTACGGCCAGCCGATCCTGACCGGCATCCGCCTGGACGACCTCGGCCTGATCCTGGAAGGCGCGGTGCCGGCCGCGCTGCTGGCGTTGTTCGTCCAGGGCCTGTTCGAGTTGCTGGAACGGGTGTTGACCCCGCGCGGCTTGCGCCTGGCGGCGCGGCGGTGAAGCAGGTACAGCGCCTGGAGAGTTGAGCGTGTGCCGGCCCGTGGCAACACGACTCACACCGACATGGAGGTCGCGGCTGAAGCCGCTCCTACGCCAGAAGCGGCATGCATGCCGTAGGAGCGGCTTCAGCCGCGACGAACGAAGGCATGCATCTCAACACGATCGACGATTCGGATCTGTCGTCGGCCGCGGACAGACGACGCTCGCACACGCGTGCCTTCAGCCGCGCACCACCGTCACCATCTCGCGCGCCAGGTCGCGCATCGCCTCGGGCGTCAGTTGCATGTACGGCGCGATGCGCAGCGCGCCATGCCGATGGGTGCAGATGACCTGTGCGTGCTGCAGCCATGGCAGCAACACCGGCATCGTCGAGGCCGGCGGACGCAGCGCGTACAGATGCGGCGCGTGCTCAGGCACGGTCCAGTCGCCTGCGCCCAGCGCCTGCAGCTCCGCATCGAACGCCGCGCCAAGTTCACCGAGCCGCTGCGCGATGCGTGCCGGCTGCCACTGCTGCACCTGCTGCAGCGCCGCGTTGGCCATCGCCAGGCGCAGCGGATCGGCCACGCCGCCGGCATCGAAGCGGCGCGCGCCGCTGCGGTAGGGTGGCGGCGCCTCGGCCGGGAACTGCCAGTCGCCGCCCGGATCGCGCGCCTGCCAGTGCTGCTCGAACGGGACGCCGTGCGCGCGCCAGTGCGGCGAGGCCCACAGCCACGCCAGTCCCATCGGCCCGAGCAGCCATTTGTGCCCGACCGAGACCACGAAATCCGGCCGCCAGGCGTCCAGCCGGACCGGCAGCACGCCGAGACTCTGGCTCAGGTCCAGCACCAGCATCGCGCCGGCCGCATGCACGCGCGGCGCGATCCGATCCAGATCCAGCAGACCGCCGTCGCGCCAATACGCATTCGGCAATGTCGCCACACGCACGCGCGGCTGCGCGTCGAGCGTGGCCAGCACCGCCTCGGTCCAGTCCTGGCCCGGCGCAGGCCGCACCACCGCGAGGTGTGCGCCGCTCTCGGCGCAGCGTTGCTGCCACGCCAGCAGATTGGACGGAAACTGGCCATCGAGCAGCAGCACCGCATCGCCGGGCGCCAACGGCACCTGCCGCGCCGCGATGGCCAGGCCGTAGGCGGCCGAGGGCACCATCGCCACGCCTTCGCTGTCGCCCGCGAACACGGTGGCTGCGGCCAGCGCGCGCAGGTCTTCGATCTGCGCGCGCCAGGCATCGAAGGACAGCGTCCACGGCGCGATCGACTCGGCCAGCGCCGCCTGCCCGGCGGCCAGTGCCCGGTGCAGGCGCGGCCCCTTGCTGGCGGCGTCCAGGTAACGCACCCCGGCCGGCAGGGCGAAGGCATCCGCCGCGGCATCAAGGTCGACCAGTTGTCCGGTGGACGCCAGACCGGCTGCGTGGCGCGAGGCGATCGTAGACATGTGCCTAGGGTAACGCCACGGTCCGCGACGCGTGACGGTCCGTTCACGCCCCAGCGCTAAGACTGCGTCGATGCAAGCGATCTCTCCGGCGTCACCGCCCTCGCCCATCGCGTCCGCCGCGACGCTGGCCGAGCGCCTGCGCCGCGTGCGCGACCGCAGCCGTCATCTCGCCGCGCCACTGAGCGAAGAAGACGCGATGGTGCAGAGCATGGACGACGCCAGCCCGGCCAAATGGCATCTGGCACATACCACATGGTTCTTCGAGCGTTTCGTGCTCGGCGCCGATCCGGCGTACCGCGCGCGCGATCCGCAGTGGGACTACCTGTTCAACAGCTACTACCAGAGCATCGGTCCGGCGCATGCGCGGCCGCATCGCGGCCTGTTGTCGCGGCCATCGCTGGCGCAGGTGCTGGACTACCGCGCGGAGATCGAAAGCCGCGTGCTGGCGCAGCTGCAGGCCGGCACGCTGGAGCCGCAGACGCTGCAGATCCTGGAACTGGGCCTGCAGCACGAACAACAGCACCAGGAACTGCTGCTCACCGACATCAAGCATGCGTTCTGGCGCAATCCGCTGGGTCCGGCCTATCGTGCCGACCTGGCGACCCAGCACGCGCCCGCTTCTGCGCTGCGCTGGCTGCAGCGCGACGAACAGATCGGCGAGATCGGTGCCGCGCCGTGGCCGGCGCATGCCGACTTCGCCTACGACAACGAATCGCCGCGGCATCGCGTGCTGGTGCCGGCGCATGCGCTGGCCAGCCGCCCGGTGAGCAATGCCGAATACGCCGAGTTCGTCGCCGATGGTGGCTACCGCACGGTCGGGCTGTGGCTCAGCGACGGCTGGGCCAAGCGTTGCGCCGAGGACTGGCAGCGCCCGCTGTACTGGCATGCCGACGGCGCGCGCGAATTCACCCTCGGCGGCTGGCGCGAACGCGATCCGCATGCACCGGTGTGCCATCTCAGCCTGTTCGAGGCCGACGCCTTCGCGCGCTGGGCTGGCGTGCGGCTGCCGACCGAGGCGGAATGGGAACAAGCCGCCACCGGCGTCGCCATCGCCGGCAACTTCGTCGAGACCGATGCACTGCACCCGCAGCCGGCAGCAGCGGCCGACACCGGTCTGCAGCAGCTGTTCGGCGATGTCTGGGAGTGGACCGGCAGCGCCTACCTGCCCTACCCCGGCTTCCGCCCATGGTCGGGCACGTTGGGCGAATACAACGGCAAGTTCATGAACGCGCAGTGGGTGTTGCGCGGCGGCAGTTGCGCCACGCCGCACGACCACATCCGCGCCAGCTACCGCAACTTCTTCCCCTCCGATGCGCGATGGCAGTTCGCCGGCGTGCGCCTGGCCAAGGATTCCGCATGAATGCCGCAACCGCCCGTGCCCTGACCGAAGCCGCCCTGACCGACCTGCATCCGCAGCCGGACGACATCACCGCCGATGCCATCGCAGGCCTGTCGTGCAGCCCCAAGCAGTTGCCGTCCAAGTATTTCTACGACGCCGAAGGCTCGCGCCTGTTCGAGGCGATCACCCGCCAGCCCGAGTACTACCTGACCCGCACCGAGCTGGACCTGCTGGAAGCGCGGATGCCGTCGATTGCGCAGGCGGTGGGCACCGGCGCGCATGTCGTGGAACTGGGTAGCGGCAGCGGCCGCAAGACCCAGTTGCTGCTGGACGGCCTGCGCATGCCGGTGGCGTACACGCCCATCGAGATCTCCCGCGACATGCTGATGTCCAGCACCGCGCGGCTGGCCGAGCGCTTCCCGCACATCCAGATGCTGCCGGTGTGCGCCGACTTCACCGCACCGGTGGCGCTGCCGGCGCCGCAGCGCGGCGCGCGCCGCACCCTGGTGTTCTTCCCCGGCTCGACCCTGGGCAACTTCACCCGCGAGGACGGCATCGCCCTGCTGCGCTCGATGCGCCAGACCATGGGCGCGGACGGCTGCGCGCTGATCGGCATCGACCTGGTCAAGGACACGGCGCTGCTGGAGGCTGCCTACAACGACGCCGCCGGTGTCACCGCCGAATTCACCCTGAACCTGCTGCGCCGGCTCAACCGCGAAATCGGCAGTGATTTCGACCTGGCGCAGTTCCGCCATCATGCGGTGTACTCCGAAACGCGCCAGCGCATCGAGACCTTCCTGGTCAGCCAGCGCGCGCAGCCGGTGACCGTGGCCGGGCGCCGCTTCGATTTCGCCGACGGCGAAGCGATGCAGGTCGAGTACAGCCACAAGTACACCGACCAGAGCTTCGCGGCGATGGCCGCCGAAGCCGGCCTGCGCGTCAGTCATGGCTGGAATGCGCAGGACGATGCGTTCGGGCTGCGGTTGTTGCAGGTGGTTTGAAGGCCGGGATTGGGGATTCGGGATTGGGGATTAGCAAAAGCGGCTGCAGCGTGCGCTGCGGCGTCATCCTGTCAACGACCCACCTCGTAACATCTCTCGTAGGAGCGGCTTCAGCCGCGACGGGCCTTACCAGCAAGGCCCATCGCGGCTGAAGCCGCTCCTACAGATGAAGGCAGATGCCAGGTCGACGACTGCGTCAGGCCTGGTACCCGTTGCTGATCGGATAGCGCCGCTCGCGGCCGAACGCGCGGCGCGACACCTTCGGCCCCGGCGCAGCCTGGTGCCGCTTCCATTCGCTGATGCGCACCAGCCGCACCACGCGGTCGACCACCTCGGCGGCATAGCCGGCGGCGACGATCTCGTCGCGCGATTCCTCTTGGTCGACGTAGCGGTACAGGATGCCGTCGAGCACATCGTAGGGCGGCAGCGAATCCTGGTCGGTCTGGTTGGCGCGCAGTTCCGCCGAGGGCGGCCGCGCGATCACCGCCGGCGGGATCACCGGCGTGCCGCCGACCGTGTTGCGCCACTTCGCCAGGCCGAACACCTCGGTCTTGTACAGGTCCTTCAGCGGCGCGTAGCCGCCGCACATGTCGCCGTAGATGGTGGCGTAGCCCACCGCGTACTCGCTCTTGTTGCCGGTGGTCAGCAGCAGACCGCCAAACTTGTTGGCCAGCGCCATCAGGATCACGCCGCGGCTGCGCGACTGCAGGTTCTCCTCAGTGACGTCGGGCTCGGTGCCGGCGAACAGCGGACCGAGTGCGCTCAGCAAGCCCTCGAACGCCGGCTCGATCGCCACCGTCTCCAGCTTCACGCCGAGAACGCGGCACTGGTCCGCAGCCAGGTCGTTGGACAGATCGGCGGTATAGCGCGACGGCAGGCGCACTGCGGTGACATTGTCCGCACCCAGCGCGTCCACCGCCATCGCCAGCACCAACGCCGAATCGATGCCGCCGGACAGGCCCAGCCAGACCTTGGAAAAGCGGTTCTTGGCGCAGTAGTCCTGCAGCCCGCGCACCACCGCGCGCCAGGCCAGCGCATCCATGCTCTCGTCGCCGTCGTCGGTCCAGCGCAGCGGCGCGAAGCGGCGCGCGGCGGTGTCGTACTCCACCACCAGCCATTGGTCGGTGAAGGCGGCCGCCGCCGGATGCACGGTGCCGTCGCCGTCGGCCACCACCGAGGCGCCGTCGAACACCAGCGCGTCCTGGCCGCCGACCACGTTGAGATAGGCCAGCGCCGCGCCGCTCTCGCGGCTGCGCTCGGCCAGCAGCGCGTCGCGCTGCGCATGCTTGCCGCGTTCGTAGGGGGAGGCATTGGGCACCAGCACCAGTTCCGCACCCGCCCGCACGGTCGCCGCCAGCGGCTCCGGGAACCACAGGTCCTCGCAGATCACCAGGCCGACCGGTGTGCCCTTGACCTCGAACACGCAGTTCTCGCCGTCGGGATCGACATCGAAGTAGCGGCGCTCGTCGAACACCGCGTAGTTGGGCAGTTCGCGCTTGCGATAGGTGCGTTCGATGCGGCCGCCGCGCAGCACGCTGGCGGCGTTGTAGACCACGCTGCCGGCGCTCTGCGGCCAGCCGACCACCGCGACGATACCGCGCACCTGCGCAGCGATGCGCTGCACCGCGCGCTCGCAGTCGGCCAGGAAGCCCGGCCGCAGCAGCAGGTCCTCCGGCGGATAACCGCTCACCGCCAGCTCCGGGAACAGCACCACGTCGGCGCCATACTCGTCGCGCGCCTCCTCGATCAAGGCGATGATGCGGTCGGTGTTCTGGGCCACGGCGCCGACCGGGAAATCGAACTGGGCCATGGCGAGGCGGAGGGAGGCGGACATAGGCAACCTTGCAGGAACGGATGGAAGACCGTCAGGCGCCACGCGAGCGCATCGCACCTGCCGCGGCGCCGTTGCATCGCGCGGCGCCATGCGCAGTGTAGCGCTGTGCCGGGTTGCGGCCGGTGATGCGCATGCCACTGCGCTGGAATGCGGCGTGCAGCCCGTGCAAGCCGCATCTTGGATGCGCACATGGCGACAGCCGCAGCGATGCCGCAGGCCGCTCTCTCTGCTGCGCGCGCCCGAGAAAGCCGTTTGGCCAGGCACCCCGCGTCGCGACTGAAGTCGCTCCCACGATCGAGCAACATGCACGACCAATAGAAATCGCTGGCGCATGCGCCGCGCGTCGCCGCCGAAGCCGCGCTCACTCCAGGGACAGCACGTGCCGAGGCGTCACTGTGGGAGGGACTTCAGTCCCGACTGCATCAACCCCGAAGCGCCGGCCAGCCACCGCCATGCGCTTCAGCGGACGCCAGCGCCAGTCCGCGCACGGCGCCGCCGGCGCCAACGCCGTACCAGCATCGCCACTCCCGCGCACAACCCGAGCGCGACGGTACCCAGCACCGCCATGCGCACGCCGACGCCATGCTGGAACACCACCTCCTTGCCCGTGCCGTCGAGCGTATAGGCGACCACGTAGTCGCCCATTGTGCCCATGCCTTCGCGGCCGCCGGCCGCGATCACCACATACTGCTGGCCACCCACCGCATAGACCGAGGGCGTGGCCTGGCCGCCGGCCGGCAGCTTGGCCTCCCATAGGGTCTTGCCGGTGGCGCTGTCGAGCGCGCGCAGGCGCGCATCGGCCGCCGCGGCGATGAAGGTCAGGCCACTGGCCGTGGTCACCGCGCCGCCGAGCAGCGGCGTGCCCACCTCCAGCGGCAGCCACGGCAATCTGTCTTCCAGGGTGCCGAGCGGGCGCTCCCAGGCAATCTTGCGCGTGCGCAGGTCCACCGCCACCAGCCGACCCCAGGGCGGCTTGACGCAGGGAACGCCGCGGGACGAGCCCAGCATGCCGCGGCGCATGTAGTACGGGGTGCCCTGCATGTCGTTGAACTGCTGGTCCGGATGGCGCGCGTACTCGGCCTCGCTGAACTGCTCGCGCGGGATCAGCGCCACCTGCATCGGCAGGTCCGACACTGGCATGATCGCCAGTTGCCGCTGCGGATCCACCGCAATGCCGCCCCAGTTCACCCCGCCGGCCCAGCCCGGCAGCGCGATCGTGCCGCGCACGCTGGGCGGGGTGAACAGGCCTTCCGAGCGCAACCCGGCGATCAGCGCGGCGCATTCGCGGCGCGCGCCCGGCGTCGCCCCCCAGGCATCGGCGGCGGTCAGCGGCGTATGCCGTGCCAGCCGCAAGCCCGGCTCGGGCATCGGCTGGGTCGGCGAGGTGCGCTCGCCCGGCACGTCGGACGCCGGCACCGGCACCTCGCTGATCGGGAACAGCGGCGTGCCGTCGCGGCGATCGAAGGCGAACAGGAAGCCGGTCTTGGTCGCCTGCAGCACCGCCGCGCGCGGCCCCTGCGCGGTCTGCACCGTGGTCAGCACCGGCTGCGAGGCCAGGTCGTAGTCCCACAGGTCGTGGTGCACCAGTTGCTGCGCCCACACCCGGCGGCCGCTGTGCAGGTCCAGCGCCACCAGCGAGTCGGCGTCACGGTTGTCGCCCAGGCGCTCGCCACCGTAGTAGTCGGGGCTGGCCGAGCCAGTCGGCACGTAGACCAGGCCCAGCGCCGGATCCACCGACAGCGGCGCCCAGGCATTGCCGCCGCCAACCGTGGCCGCCTGCTCCGGCTGCCAGCCGGCCGCAGCCGCCTTGGCCGGATCGCGCGGCACCGGATCCCAGCGCCACAGCTCGCGGCCGCTGCGCGCGTCGTAGCCACGGACCACGCCCTGCTCCAGCGCATGCCCGCGGTTGTCGCCGATCGAGCTGCCGACCACCAGCACGTCGCCGGCCACCACCGGTGGCGAGGTCACCGCATAGTTGGCCCAGGCATCGCTGGCGTTGTCGTGCACGTCGATGCCGGCATGCAGGTCGATCGTGCCGTCCTCGCCGAACTCGGCGCAGGGCTTGCCGTCGGCGGCGTCCAGCGCAATCAGCCGCGCATCCAGGGTGCCGTACACGATGCGCTCGCGGCACGCGCCCGCCGTCGCCTGCGTGTCGCGCCAGAAACTCACCCCGCGCGAGGCCGGGTCGCTGTAGTGCTTGTTGCGGGCGACCTTGGCATCGAACGACCACAATTCGCGGCCGCTGGTCGCATCCAGGGCGAAGGCGATGCCGGTCCCGGTGGTGAGGTACATGCGCCCGCCCAGCACCAGCGGATTGGCCTCGAAGCGGCGCCGTTCCGGATCGGGCAGGCCCGCGCCGAGTTCGCCGGTGCGGAACGACCAGGCGATGCGCAGCCGGCCGATGTTGTCCGGGGTGATCTGGGTCAGCGGCGAATACTGCCCGCCGCCGGGCGCGCCGGCATAACTGGCCCAGTCGCCCGGCGCCGCCGCGCAGAGGCCACCGATGCCCATCGCCATGCCCGCCCCGCATACCGCCGCCCGCCATCGCCTGATCACGCATCCGCTCCTGTCGCTGCCGAAGAAAGTGGCGGCAGTATCGGCACCGCGTCGGTCCCTGGCAGCGCAGCAGGGACAGAAACGGCCATGCCGGTGACCAGTGGCGGGCCGCAGGGACGAACGGTGGCGCCGACAGCGGCCACCCACGGCGTAAGCGCGGCGCCTTCCGCGCGCCTACTGCGACGGCGTTGACCCGGCTTGCGCGCCTACCGCGCGATAGTGCGCCAGCCCCCACCACCCCACCACCAGGAGCGCGGCACCATGCTGACCCGATGGAGACTTGCCCTCGGCAAGCTCAGCAAGCGGATGTGGTTCCGCTCCACGCTGTATGGCGCGCTCGGCGTCATCACCGCACTGGCCGGCGCGTTCCTGAAGTTCCTGATTCCGGAGGGACTGGCGACGCGGATCGGTGCCGACTCGGTCGGCAACATCCTCGCCATCCTCGCCGCCTCGATGCTGACGGTCACCACGTTCTCGCTGTCGACGATGGTGTCCGCCTACGGCTCCGCCTCCAACAGCGCCACCCCGCGCGCCGCCCGGCTGTTGATCGAGGACACCCGTGCGCAAGGCGCCCTGGCCACCTTCATCGGCGCGTTCCTGTTCTCCATCGTCGGGCTGATCGCGCTGAGTACCGGTCTGTATGGCGAGGGCGGCCGGCTGGTGCTGTTCGGCGCCACCATCGCGGTCATTACGGTCATCACGGTGACGCTGCTGCGGGCCATCGAGCAGTTCTCCCGCTTCGGTCGACTGGGCGAGACCATCGATCTGGTGGAACTGGCCACCCGCGATGCGATGCGCCGCCGCGCCGAAGACCCGCTGCTGGGGGCGGCGCCATGCAGCCTGCCGCTACCCGAGCATGCCAGGCAATTGCACAGTCCGCGCATCGGCTACGTCGAGCATATCGACGTGGCGCGCCTGGACGCGCTGGCCCGCGAACACGCGCTGATCGTCCACGTGCTGTGCCAGCCCGGCACCTTCGCCACGCCGGTGCGGCCCATCCTGGCGGTCGAGGGCGCGGCGGAGGACAGCGTTCGGGAGCGCCTCTGCGAGGCGATCAGTCTGGGCGAGGCGAGGCGCATCGAGAACGATCCGCGCTATGGCCTGGTCATGCTTGCCGAGATCGGGCAGCGCGCGATGTCGCCGGCGATCAACGATCCCGGCACCTGCATCGACGTGATCGCCACCTGCGTGCGCCTGCTGTGCGGCTGGGCGCACGCCCGCGCCAAGGCGCAGGCACCGGAGGTGCGCTTCGACAACGTGCGCGTCGCTGCGCTGGACGAGGCCGACATGTTCGAGGACGTGTTCGAGCCGATCGCCCGCGACGCCGCGGGCATGCTGGAAGTCGGCATCCGCCTGCAGAAGGCGTTCGCCGCGATCGCGCAGAGCGGCCACCCGCCGATGCGCGAGGCCGCATTGGCGCACGCGCGGCTCGCCCTGCAACGGGCCGTGGACACCATGCCCTTCGCCCCGGACCGGGAAAAACTTCGCGCGGTCGCGTTGGCCGAGAACGGGATCGCCGCCTGATGCGCTCGCCGCCGCGCGCGCCGGGCCACGACCGGCCGCGCGGCGATTCCCCTGTCGCCGCATCGACGCCAGCGCGGAGGGGTCCCTGGCCACCAACGAAAAAGGCCCCGCTCGTGCGGGGCCCTTTCGACGCATGCCGGCTGTGGCGCTGTGCGCCAAGACAGCAATGCGGCTTACTTCACCAGCGAGGCGATCGCCGCGCCCAGGTCGCCCGGCGAGCGGACGGTCTTGACGCCAGCGGCTTCCATCGCCGCGAACTTGCCTTCGGCCGTGCCCTTGCCGCCCGAGGCGATCGCACCGGCGTGGCCCATGCGCTTGCCGGCCGGCGCCGAGGCACCGGCGATGAAGCCGACCACCGGCTTCTTGACGTGCTTGGCGATGTACTCGGCACCGGCTTCCTCGGCGTCGCCGCCGATTTCGCCGACCATGATGATGCCTTCGGTCTGCGGATCCTCGTTGAACAGCTTGAGGCAGTCGACGAAGTTCAGGCCGTTGATCGGGTCGCCGCCGATGCCGATGCAGGTGGACTGGCCCAGGCCGACTTCGGTGGTCTGCTTGACCGCTTCATAGGTCAGCGTGCCCGAACGCGACACGATGCCGATCTTGCCCGGCTTGTGGATGTGGCCCGGCATGATGCCGATCTTGCACTCGCCCGGGGTGATCACGCCGGGGCAGTTCGGCCCGATCAGCACGGTGTCCGGATGCGAGCGGGTCAGCACGTTCTTGACGCGCAGCATGTCCAGCACCGGGATGCCTTCGGTGATGCAGACGATGACCTTGATGCCGGCCGCGGCCGCTTCCAGGATCGCGTCGGCCGCGAACGGCGGCGGCACGTAGATCACCGAGGCGTCGGCGCCCGTGCTCTGCACGGCATCGGCCACGGTGTTGAACACCGGCAGGTCGATGTGGGTGGTACCGCCCTTGCCCGGCGTGACGCCGCCGACGACCTGGGTGCCGTACTCGATCATCTGGGTGGCGTGGAAGGTGCCCTGCTGGCCGGTGAAGCCCTGCACGATCACCTTGGTGTTCTTGTTGATCAAAACAGACATTGGAGTTCCTTGGTGTCGTGGATCAGGCGGCGTTCTTGACAGCTTCAACGACCTTCTTGGCGCCGTCGTTGATGTTGTCGGCCGGGATGATGGCCATGCCGCTGTCGCGCAGCAGCTGCTTGCCCTCTTCCACGTTGGTGCCTTCCAGGCGCACCACGACCGGCACCTTGACGCCCACTTCCTTGACCGCCGCGATGATGCCCTCGGCGATCATGTCGCAGCGGACGATGCCGCCGAAGATGTTGACGAAGATGCCTTCGACCTTGTCCGAGGACAGGATCAGCTTGAACGCCTCGATCACGCGCTGCTTGTTGGCGCCGCCGCCCACGTCCAGGAAGTTCGCCGGCTCGCCGCCGTTGAGCTTGATCACGTCCATCGTGGCCATGGCCAGACCGGCGCCATTGACCATGCAGCCGATGTTGCCGTCCATGGTGACGTAGTTGATGTCCAGCTCCGAAGCGGTCACTTCGGTCTCGTCTTCCTGGGACTTGTCGCGCATGGCGACCAGTTCCTTGTGGCGGAAGTTGGCGTTGTCGTCGCTGTTGAACTTGCCGTCCAGCGCGTAGAGGTTGCCGTCGTCCAGGATGGCCAGCGGATTGATCTCCACCAGGGCCAGGTCCTTCTCGTTGAAGATGCGGTACAGGTTGACCATGATGCTGGCGAACTGGCCGGCCTGCTTGGCGGTCAGGCCCATCTTGAAGCCGATGTCGCGGCCGTGGTAACCCTGCACGCCCTCGACGAAGTCGACGTTGAGCGTGTGGATCTTGTCCGGGGTCTCGGCGGCGACCTGTTCGATCTCCATGCCGCCCTCGCTCGATGCGATGTAGCTGATGGTACGGGTGCCGCGGTCAACCAGCACCGACAGGTACAGCTCCTTGACGATCTCGCCGGCGGTAGTCACCAGCACCAGGTTGATCGGTAGCTCGACGCCGGCGGTCTGATAGGTGGCCATCTTGGTGCCGAGCAGCTTCTCGGCAACGGCCTTCACGTCGTCGGTGGTCTTGCAGAACTTGACACCGCCGGCCTTGCCGCGGCCACCTGCGTGGATCTGCGCCTTGACCATCCAAGGGCCAGCGCCCAGCGACTTGGCGGCTTCAACCGCTTCTTCCGGAGTCGCCGCGACCTTGCCGGCCGGGACCGGGATGCCGTACTCGGCAAGCAGTTGTTTTGCCTGATATTCGTGGAAATTCATGCGTCACCGTGGGAAAAGGAACGGCCGTCCCGCAGCGATCCGGGCCCTGAGTGGCGGCCGGGAGCGGTACGGACGGGACGCCTATTGTCGCCGACCCAGGGCGGCGGCGCAAAAGCGCCGACGCTCCGACCCGGCCGAGGACGCCGCGGAGGTCCGCGGCGGCATCATCGGCTGGCGCAGGCACCGGGCCGCACCCGCCCTGCCCCACTCGCCCGCCCTTCTCTTGCCCCGACCGGGCACCGCCCCCCAGCGGCGACGGCCCGACCAGGCCGCCGCCGCCCCGGCCGCCATCCGCGCAGACGGCACCACCCCTATACTCGCGCCGTCCGCTGCCCGCCCGGAGTCCGGCTTGCCCCCCAGCGCCTCGCTCATCGATCGCATCGAGTCCATCCCGCGCCGCGAGCTGTATTTCTTCGCGCTGTACCGTGTGCTGGTGGCCGGGCTGATCGCCGCCCTGGTGTTCAGCCCGCTCGGCGTGCTGGTCGGCGAGCCGCGCTACCCGCAACTGGCCACCACCCTGTCCACCGCCTACCTGGCGGTGGCACTGGCGCTGCTGGTGTGGGGCCGCAACGAGGCGCACCTGGCGCCGATCGTCGGCTTCAGCGCCATCGCCGACATCGTCGCCGCGACCCTGGCCGCGCACGCCCTGCCCGCGGCCAGCGCCGGCATCGCGATGATGCTGCTGTTCAACGTCGCCGCCGCGGCGATGCTGCTGCGCCTGCGCGGCGGCCTCGCCGTCGCCCTGACCGCCTCGGCGGCGACGCTGGCCGAATACATCTGGAGCGTCCTGGACGGCGCCGACAACACCCGCAGCCTGGCCGAACTGGCGATGTTCGCCACCAGCTATCTGGCGGTGGCCTACATCTGCAACCGCCTCGGCCAGCGCGCACGCGCCAGCCAGAGCCTGGCCGAACGCCGCGGCGCCGAGGTGGCCAATCTCTACGAAATCAACGAGCTGATCATCCGCCGCATGCGCACCGGGGTGCTGGTGGTGGACACGCAGAATCGGGTGACGCTGGCCAACGAGGCCGCGTCGGCACTGCTCGGCGACACCGACGGCAACAGCGAAAGCGGCCGGCTCGACCTGCTCAGCGCCGCGCCGGAACTGGCCCGGCGCCTGCAGCGCTGGCGCAACGGCTGGAACCAGGACGAAAGTCCACTGCAGCTGTCGCCGGACCAGCCGGAGGTGCAGCCGCGCTTCGCCCGGCTGCTGGCCGAGGGCGACCTGACCCTGGTGTTCCTGGACGACGCCACGGTGGTGTCGCGGCGCGCCGAGTCGTTGACGCTGTCGGCGCTGGGCCGCTTCTCGGCCAGCCTGGCCCACGAGATCCGCAACCCGCTGGCCGCGATCAACTACGCCTCGCAGTTGCTGGAAGAATCGCCGGCGATCGGCGATGCCGACCGCCGCCTGCTGCAGATCATCCACCAGCAGTGCCAGCGCACCAACGGCATCGTCGAGAGCGTGCTCGGCCTGGCCCGACGCGAGCGCTCCAATCCGGAGAACCTGGACCTGGGCGCGTTCGTGCGCCGCTTCGTCCTGGAGTACCGGCAGACCCTGTCGATCGAGACCGACAGCCTCGAAGCGATCCTCGCCCCGCAGCCGGTGCACGCGCTGGTCGATCCCAAGCACCTGCACCAGATCCTCAGCGCCCTGGTGCACAACGCGCTCAAGTACGGGCGGGTGATGGAGGAGCCGGCGCGGGTGCGGCTGCGCGTGGCGCTGCAGGAACACAACGCCATCGTCGACGTGATGGACCGCGGCCCCGGCATTCCCGAGGCGGTGGCGGCACAGCTGTTCCGGCCGTTCTTCACCACCTCCGAGCACGGCACCGGGCTGGGCCTGTACATCGCCCGCGAGCTGTGCCGGGCGAACCAGGCGCGTCTGGAATACGTGCCGGTACCGGCCGGCGGCGCCTGTTTCCGCGTCGCCCTGCCCGGCCCACACGCCATGCTCAGCGGCTGACAGGTGAGAATCGCTCCGCCAGCGCGCGGCCGGCGCCGGTAAATTGGCGCACGCCCCGGTTCCTACGCTATCTTCCCTGCACATGAACGAAACCCGAAGCGCCCTGGTCGTCGACGACGAGCGCGACATCCGCGAGTTGCTGGTCCTGACCCTGGGCCGGATGGGGCTGCGCATCAGCACCGCCGCCAACCTCGCCGAAGCGCGCGAACTGCTGGCGAGCAATCCCTACGATCTGTGCATCACCGACATGCGCCTGCCCGACGGCAACGGCATCGAACTGGTCAGCGAGATCGCCAAACACTACCCGCGCACGCCGGTGGCGATGATCACCGCCTTCGGCAGCATGGACCTGGCGGTGGAGGCGCTGAAGGCCGGCGCCTTCGACTTCGTCAGCAAGCCGGTGGACATCCAGGTGCTGCGCGGCCTGGTCAAGCATGCGCTGGAACTCAACAACGAGAGCCGCGCCGCGCCACCACCGCCGGCCCCGGAACAGGCCAGCCGCCTGCTGGGCGCCTCGGCGGCGATGGACGCGCTGCGCAGCACCATCGCCAAGGTCGCGCGCAACCAGGCGCCGGTCTACATCCTCGGCGAGTCCGGCGTGGGCAAGGAACTGGTCGCGCGCACCATCCACGAACAGGGCGCCCGCGCCGCCGGCCCGTTCGTGCCGGTGAACTGCGGCGCGATCCCCGCCGAACTGATGGAAAGCGAGTTCTTCGGCCACAAAAAGGGCAGCTTCACCGGCGCCCATGCCGACCAGGCCGGCCTGTTCCAGGCCGCGCACGGCGGCACCCTGTTCCTCGACGAGGTCGCCGAACTGCCGCTGCCGATGCAGGTCAAGCTGCTGCGCGCGATCCAGGAGAAATCGGTGCGCCCGGTCGGCGCCGCCAGCGAAGTGCCGGTGGACGTGCGGATCCTCTCGGCCACGCACAAGGACCTGGCCGACCTGGTCGCCGAGGGCCGCTTCCGCCACGACCTGTACTACCGCATCAACGTGATCGAACTGCGCGTGCCGCCGCTGCGCGAGCGCGGCGGCGACCTGCCGCAACTGGCCGCGGCGATCCTGGCGCGGCTGGCCAAGAGCCACGGCCGCCCCACCCCGCTGCTGTCGCCCTCGGCGCTGGACGCCCTGAGCAGCTACGCCTTCCCCGGCAACGTGCGCGAACTGGAAAACATCCTCGAACGCGCCCTGGCGATGGCCGAGGACGACCAGATCAGCGCCACCGACCTGCGCCTGCCGCAACCCGGCAACCACGCCCGCAGCGCCGCCGAGGCCGCCCCGGCGCTGCCTCGCGGCGTGGTCGACATCGACCCCAGCTCCTCCGCCCTGCCGTCCTACATCGAGCAACTCGAACGCGCCGCGATCCAGAAGGCGCTGGAAGAGAACCGCTGGAACAAGACCCGCACCGCCGCGCAACTGGGCATCACCTTTCGGGCGCTGCGCTACAAGCTGAAGAAGCTGGGGATGGAGTAGAGGAGCCGGGAATGGGGAATCGGGATTGGGGAATCGGAAAAGCCGCTCTTCCTGCTACCCCGGCCCTTCGCCCGAGGGAGTGATCCGACCAGGCGGGTAATGCGATTGGGCGCAACCGGCATCATGCGCCCTGCGCTACGAGAGGCCTGGGAATAAGACTTGGAATACCAGCAGGCCACCAGGGATGGGAAAGCCGCTTTTCCGATTCCCCAATCCCCATTCCCCATTCCCAGCCTTCAATCCTTCGTTACCCGATTGATCTCGGCCAGACTGGTGATGCCGTTGCGGGCCTTGAGCAGGGCCGACTGGCGCAGGTCCCTGACGCCGATGTTCTGCGCGGCGCTGGCGATGTCCATGGCATTGCCGCCCTGCAGCACGATCGCCGCGATCTCGTCGTTCATCGGCATCACCTGGTAGATGCCGGTGCGGCCCTTGTAGCCCTCGGTGCACTCGTCGCAGCCGACCGCCTCGTACAGCTGGACGCCGGCGGCGATTTCCGCCTCGGTGAAGCCTTCGGCCAGCAAGGCCTTCTCCGGCAACTGGACCGGACGCTTGCAGTTGTTGCACAGGCGCCGCGCCAGGCGCTGGGCGATGACCAGGGTCACCGAACTGGTGATGTTGTAGGGCGCGATGCCCATGTTCATCAGGCGCGCGATGGTCTGCGGCGCGTCGTTGGTGTGCAGGGTAGACAGCACCATGTGGCCGGTCTGCGCGGCCTTGATCGCGATCTCGGCAGTCTCCAGGTCGCGGATTTCGCCGACCATGATGATGTCCGGATCCTGGCGCAGGAACGAGCGCAGCGCCGCGGCGAAGGTCATGCCGCGCTTGTTGTTCTGCTGCACCTGGTTGACCCCGGGCAGGCGGATTTCGACCGGATCCTCGGCGGTGGAGATGTTGCGGGTATCGTCGTTGAGGATGCCCAGCGCGGTGTACAGCGACACCGTCTTGCCCGAGCCGGTGGGGCCGGTGACCAGGACCATGCCGTACGGCTTGTGGATCGCATCCAGGAACAGCTTCTGCTGCTCGGGCTCGTAGCCGAGCTTGTCGATGCCCAGCTTGGCCGCACTGCCGTCGAGGATACGCAGCACGATCTTCTCGCCGAACAGCGTCGGCAAGGTGCTGACGCGGAAGTCGATCTGCTTGTTCTTGGACAGATTGAGCTTGATGCGGCCGTCCTGCGGGACCCGCTTCTCGGCGATATCCAGCTGCGCCATCACCTTCAGGCGCGCGGCGATACGCTGGTTGAGCTTGACAGGGGCCTTGGCCACGCTCTTGAGCAGGCCGTCGATGCGCAGACGCACCCGGTAGTCGTCCTCGTAGGGCTCGAAGTGGATGTCGGACGCGCCGCGGCGGATCGCATCGACCAGCACCTTGTTCACGAACTTGACGACCGGGGTGTCCTCGCCCTTGGCGTCGATGCCGGTGTCGCCACCGCCGCCCATGTCCTCGTCGCCGCCGCCGACATCGAGGTTGTCCATGCCCTCGTCGTCGCCCAGCGCGCTGCCGAGGGAATCGTTGCTGGCCTGCCACTGCTCCAGGGTCCGGCGGATCTGATCCTCGTCGACCAGGATCGGCTCCACCGTCAGGTTGGTGTGGAACTTGATGTCGTCCAGCGCCCGCGTCTGGGTCGGGTTGCTGATGCCGACAAACAGGCGGGTGCCGCGCTTGAACAAGGGCAGCACCTGATACTTCTGCAGCAACTCCTCGCTGACCAGCTTCATCGCGTTCTGGCTGGCGTCGAAAACCGAGACATCCATCAACGGCATACCGAACTCAACCGCGTTCGCGGCGGCCAGCTGTGCGGCAGTGACCAGCTTCTTCTCGGAGAACCACTGCGGCAGCGGCACCTTCGCCTCGGCCGCCTGGGCCATGGCGGTCCGCGCTACGGCTTCCTCGAGCGCCCCGTCTTGCACGAGGCGGCGGGCGATCCCGGTGATGCCGACTAGGTTGGCCGATACAGCTACGTTCATGTCCGAGTTCTCCGTGCCAGCGGCAAAGATACTGCATATCCGGCAAGATGCATCTGATGCCACCTCTTCACCGTCATGAATCCTGCGGCGACTAGGGCTAACATATCGAGCGGGGAAAGGGGAACGATCAGTGGACAGAATCAGCATTATTCTCCCGGCCAAGAACGAGGTCGCGGGACTGGCGCGCACGTTGCCAAAGCTGCGCGACTGCCTACCGGAAGCGGAGGTCATCGTCGTCGACGACGGCTCCACCGATGCGACGGCCCAAGTCGCGCGCGAGCATGGGGCACGCGTGCTTGGCAGCCCTTACTCCATGGGCAATGGTGCCGCGATCAAGCGAGGCGCGCGCGCGGCTACCGGCGACATCCTGGTATTCATGGATGCGGATGGACAGCACGACCCCCAAGACATCCCCAAACTTCTGGCGATGCTCGATGTGGGTTACGACATGGTCGTTGGGGCACGTGACCGTAGCGGCCAGGCGAGCATTCACCGCGGCTTCGCCAACCGCTTCTACAACTGGCTCGCGAGCCGCATGACGGGCTTCCATGTCAAGGATCTCACCTCGGGCTTTCGCGCCGTCCGCGCGGAAAGATTTCGAGAGTTCTTGCATCTGCTTCCCAATGGCTTCAGCTACCCCACCACAAGCACCATGGCCTTCTTCAGAAGCGCCTATCCCGTTGCGTATGTGCCTATCCCAGTCGCAAAACGTGTAGGGACCGCGAGCCATATCAGGCCCTTGAAAGACGGCATCCGGTTCCTGCTCATTATTTTCAAGATCGCAACGTTGTACTCGCCCCTGAAGTTATTCGTTCCGGTTTCCATTGCTTTCTTCGTCACTGGACTGGCCTACTACGGCTACACATTCGCGACGATGCATCGTTTTACCAACATGAGCGCGCTGCTTTTCAGCGCTGCAGTCATCGTTTTTCTGATCGGACTGATCTCAGAACAAATCACCAATCTGACCTATCGTCGCGATCATTGATGTTCCTCCTAAAGCAGAAGCCATGATTTACTCGACATCGCTGGGCATCTTTGCCCCCGAAGCAGGATGGACGCCACCCATCCGTTACCTGCTGCGGAGAGCGAGAGTGCTTGAGATCGCTAAGCGCCTGCCACGAGGACATCTGCTGGAGGTGGGATGCGGCGCCGGCGCACTGCTGTGCGACTTCGATCGAATCGGGTTTCAGACCACTGGTCTGGAGAGCTCCGAATCCGCACTTGCAGTGGCACGAACGATTGCGGCACTCGATCAGGAACGACACACCATAGAAGAAAGCGCTGGCGATAGCTGGGCCGAAAAATTCGCTGTCGTATGCGCTTTCGATGTACTTGAGCATATCGAGCACGATGGTGCAGCCCTGGAAGAATGGAAAGGCTGGCTCGCGCCGGGTGGCACCATGGTGCTGTCTGTGCCAGCGCACCCGCAGCGCTGGGGTGCAGGCGATGAATGGGCCGGCCATTGGCGCAGGTATGATCGCGACAGCCTCGCGCGCCTGCTCGAATCGCAGCAATTGGACTGCGTGCATTTCGAGTGCTACGGCTTCCCCGTCGCGAACCTGACTGAATGGATTGGGGAATTCAGTTATCGGAGAATGATTGAGGAGCGTGGTGACCTGTCAAAGCTGGCCGCAACGCATGCCAGCGGCATCGATCGGCGAGACTATTCTCGCCTGGCCACGCTGATCTCGTCATTGCCAGGCCGCCTGGGCTTGCGCACGGCAATGGCGATGCAATCGCTTGCGCGCAACACGGACTGGGGCAGCGGCTACCTGATCGCCGCTAGGAAACGATGAACTCCCTTTGGCGCTGGGCATCCAGGCTGCTCGCGGCGGCACTGACGTTTTATGTCCTGTGGTTTGCTGCGACGCATCTTGGCATCCAGGAAATCCGCCGCGCGCTGTCGAACCGGGAAGTGATGTTTGCCACCCTAGCCGCTGCCCTCTGCTACTGTCTGATCTACCCACTGACAGGCTTTGCCTGGAAGCAGCTACTCATAAGACAGGGCCAGGTGTATTCGGCAATTCTGCTCACAAGCATCATCGGCCTAACCCAACTAGCCAAGTACATTCCAGGCAATATTGCTCAACATGTGTCTCGTGCCGCGCTATCCATGAAGCAAGGCATCACCGCGAAAGTCTACGTCATCACCGCCGGTCAGGAAGCACTCCTCACCGTCGCCGCAAGCCTCTGCGTGGGCACAGCCGCACTGGCACTATCGCCGAACGGGGCGCAAGCGCTCGTCTCACACGGGCACGCCAAGACCCTCTATGCCCTGTCTTTTGCCGCTTTTGCGGGCGCCGGTCTGCTCTGCCTCGACTTCTCCGCAGCATCACTCGAACGAAGCAAGCTATGGATATTGAGAATCCTTGGACGAGCCGGTGGCTTGCCAGGACCAAAGATCGCATTGACTGCCCTCTTAGCCTATATGGCCAACTTTCTGGCCGTTGGAACCGGAATATGGTTGCTGTCCGGGAGCCTTGGAGCAGATGTTGACCTTGCCATGGCGATTGCGGCCTTCGCGCTTTCCTGGACACTTGGCTTCCTTGCTCCGGGCGCACCAGCAGGATTGGGCGCACGTGAAGGCATCATGCTGCTCATCCTTGAAAACCAGCACAATCAGGAAAAGATCCTGCTGCTCGTACTCCTGACCAGAGGTGCCAGTGTTCTGGGAGATATTCTTGTCTTCCTGCTGTCACTAGTGACGACTCGTTTTGTGCACGAAGAGAACCGAATCCAGTGACCCCTCTTCCGCCATCGAGCGAAAACAATACATCGCCCGGCACCCGCGACCGCCCCCGGAGGCTGATCGTTGGTGGAGCCGCACTTCGCGGCAACGGCTATCCCAATGCATGGAACACCCTGCGCATTCTTCGAAACGCGGACATAGAGGTCATGGATCTCTGCTACTGGCTTCCGGAAGAGTTCCATCTTTGGAAACTGACGAAACTTCCCCGCTGGCAAGCGGCTGTCGCCTTAAGCAGACTAGCAGTTCGGAACGCGAAATCTGCTCTCAAGATACTAGTACACACTCGACGCAATGACTTGGTCTACATCCCTTACCCGGGCGCGCTTTTACTCTGGTTACTATCTTGGGTTCCTCGAGGTCTAAGGCCGCGATGCATATGTGATGCATACATCACGATCTGGGATACGATCTATCAGGATCGGGGGCTAGGCGGGACACGTGGAGGATGGCTGTCGAACCTGGTACTAAGGTTCGAATCACGCGCTTTGAAATGCGCCGACGGATTGATCGTCGACACCAGTAAAAACGCCGACCACGTCGCCGCAACATTCAACGTAGAGCGCCACCGCATACACGCCCTGCCGCTCGCCATGCCCGAAGACATAACTACAGACATGGGAATGGTCCACAGTCGGCGAAAAGATGCCCCCATTCGGGTGCTATTTTTTGGAACCTTCGTTCCCTTGCAAGGCACGACAAAAATCGCGCAGGCAATCGAGCTACTACGCGATCGCACCAATCTCGAATTCCTGCTTATTGGAGATGGGCAAGCGGCAGAAGCAGCAGAAACTTATCTAACGAACCATCCCCGGGTGAAATGGCTACGCACCTGGATGGCACTCCATGATATCAAACGACATATCGTTGAGTCAGACATCTGCCTAGGCGTCTTCGGCGGACGCGACAAGGCAGCCCGCGTACTGCCTTTGAAGATATATATTGCACTTGCCGCTGGCAAGCCTATCGTGACGCAGGAGTTTTATAGCCTTCCCGAAGGCTGCCCCCCCATCCCAGCCCACACTGTCCATGCAACAGCCGTGGACATTGCGAATGGAATCTTATCGCTAGCCGAGCATTCCCAACTTCGATCGGAATTGGGCAAAAAAGCGCGATCCTATTACATCCAGCATCTAGGAGAGGCAAGCATCACATCAAGCTGGAAAGATATCCTCAGCACCATGGAAGCTTAGAAATCAACTCCCGGCAATTCCTAACGACCAACTGATATGTTCCCTGCAGGTTGAGCCGACAGGACGCATGGAGCCAAAGCTTTGGCCTCGCCAATTCGCCCTTGCTTGACCAGCGAAGAAGTCAAACGCAATCCATAGCCAGGATCGTCTTTTTTCAACTTTATCGCAACACAGTACTCACGAGCGGCCAAATCAAAATCGCGCAACACCCTTCCGGCATAATCTGCATACAGGATGTGCGCCTCAAAAGAATTTGGCTGGCGCGCGACATATGTCTCGCTGATCTCTTTTAATTTGTCGTCAGGTATTTCCACACCATCCATGCGCTCACTTTGCAGCGTATAGAAAGCACTAAATGCCTGAGGACTCAGGGCCTGATGCTTGAACTTCCCTATCATACGAACCCACCATTCCGATTCCACCGGCTGCCCGAGCTTTATCTTGGTCACAATGATTGCCTGCTCCGGAAGCGGAGACGAACGAGGCAACATCGCCGCTCTTTCCAATTCAGCCATTGCCAACATGTAGGAAGGCGAATTAACGTCCCCTCCCGACTTCTGCAAGTAGATAGTTGCCAACTCATACGCAGCGCGGGCGGAATTTTTGTTGTCGATAGTGGCTGAGTTGGCGAAGAGCTCGGGATTCCCCCAGGTAGCGCTACGCAAAACAGATGCGAAGCCAAAACCGATCAACAAGGCCACGACCAGCGTAGACGCCACCAAACGCTGTCCGGATTCGACTCCCCATCGCACAAAAGATGCGATCACCAGAAGCGGAGAAAGCAGCGCAAAGTAATTGCGATGTTCGAAAACCAGCTCTAAGGGAAGCGGCCCGCTAGTGATTGCATGTGATGCAAAGAAGAAAAGAATGGCAAGAGATATGAGCGGAAAGCGTTTGCGCGTCAAAACAGCCAAAGCAACAAGACATGCCAACAGCGCCAGACCCGCAAGCGTGGTCCATGGGGCAAGCAATCCTTGGGATGGCAAAAAGTCATCGTGATAGAAGCTCAAATTACTTGGCGATGGCCAGATCACCCAGTAAAGATACATAGGCAGGACGCGGAATTGACTGATTACACGCTCCCACATCCCGAAGTCACGCACAATAAATTGATCTGCGGCGCGCGACGACACAAACCATGCAAATGCCGATACGCCAACAAAAAAAACAATTGCATAGCTCAACTTGAGAAAAGAGGAAGCAGCGCTGCGACCCGCCTTAAAACGCAATAGCACCACTTCCAATACCAACGTATAGAGCGGCAACTGCACTGCATTTTCTTTGAACAACAGCCCGAGCAAGCAAGCCAAGCCACTTATCACAAACAGCGGCCAAGATCGCTCCCCAAGGATCTGCTTATTTCTGGCATGAACGTATGCAAGAAGGGATAGAAAAGTAAACGTATATCCCAGCAGCTCCATACGCTGCACGACGTAGAGCACCGCCGATACTTGGAGAGGGTGCAATCCCCAAGCCAAGGCAATCACAAGAGAATACCGATCCCTGGATTTTTCCTGGAGAGAAGGCCAAGCCAATTGAAGCAAGCTACGCAGCAAGTAGCTCAACAGCACGATGTTGATGAAATGAATAGCAAGGTTCCCGACCTTGAAGGCCGACGCGTCCATTCCGTGCAACCAGTAGCTTAACGCCAGACTCAGCGTCGCAACAGGCCGACCATAGGGACCGCCATAAGCCTTGCATGCCGCGACGAGACCCTCAATCGTCAAGTGATCAAGATGAATCTGCGGATTCGAAACGACCGCTTGATAATCGTCGAACAGAAAACCACCGCCGACCCCCGGAATGAAGACGGCACAGGCCACCATCGCGGCACACAAAGCGCACAAGAAGAAAAAGCGCGACTTCACTCGGCATGACCTCGATACGAAGAAACGTCAGACACAACCCTGCGCCACGAACTAGATGACCTTACATCCGACGGGTGCATATCGTGCATCGACGGTCGTGCTGCAGCTCCACACATCATCGTTAGCCAGATCCCATCTAATGACCTCACCGTCCACCCCACTGGAACCGACCATGCTGCAGGAAATCGCAGGCATGGCGGAACCGCCCGACGGAGCGTACACGCTAATTTGGCTACAACGCACGGTAGAGGTATGCACCCCTAGCCGATCGTTGGTGTAACTCGAATCTCCCGCCCCCTGACTAATGAGCGTCTCGTAGCCCACCTTGCCAATGGTGATTTCATCCAGCGCGCTCGCCACTTGCGCACGCGCCACATACCCTTGGTAAAGCGGAAGCGCAATCGCGGCCAGGATGGCAACGATTGCGACCACTATCATAAGCTCCACCAAGGAGAAGCCACGCTGTTTCTTCATGGAATGGTTGCTCCAGAAGATTCGAAATCCAATTTCGACCCAAGAAAAACCCCGCATAGAGCGGGGCTTTTCCATCAACTGTGCCTAATATTATTAGGTGCAACCAGTCGGCTTGTACTTCGCGTCCAGGGCACCGCCGCTGCAGGTCCACGTACCGCTGTCTGCACGGGTCAGGGTGATGATCTTGCCCTGGATCTTGCTCGCGTTACCCTTCAGGCTGCAGGCAATGGTGGTATTGGTCACAGTGATGGCGCAACGCGACGTGCTGGCCTGCAAGCCAATCTGAGTCGGCGAGGAAAGGGTGCTGCCGTCGTTCTTCTTGACTTCGAACTGCGTCTTGCCCGGAGTGATTTCGGCCAGACCAGCGGTGGCCTGCGACTTGGCCACGTAGTCCTGGTACATCGGCAGCGCGATGGCCGCCAGGATGGCGATGATCGCAACCACGATCATCAGTTCGATCAGGGTAAAGCCCTGCTGTTTCTTCATAACATGCCCCTAGAGATGGAATGTGAAGTGGTGTGGTGATGTAGGCACTCGCCCGCGGATCTACTCCCCGAGCGCCGCGGCGAAGCGCCACGTGCGAGGTGATACAAGCAGAATGCGTGCCAACTTCCCACGCTATCCGGCTTCATGCCTCGTGGCGCATCATGCCCTATCAGGCGCGGCAAGAGGCAGATAAATCGGCAATTTGCGACAGAATGGACCCTCTGCCAAATTTCGGCAGAAAGTGACGCCGAGGGTCACATCAATGGACGAAGGATCGTGCAAACGCAGCGGGCCTCCGGGTGCCAGACGCCAAGGAAACCGATACCATGCTCTGCATGTCCGCCCGGGGATGGCCGGACGGGGGAGACCACCTGATGTCCGCAACTCGTAGCGCAGTCAAGAAAGAGCCGGTCGCGCGCAATACCAGTCAGCAGATGCCCTTCGTCTGGGAGGGGACCGACAAGCGCGGCGTCAAGATGAAGGGCGAGCAGACCGCCAAGAACGCTAATCTGTTGCGCGCAGAACTGCGCCGCCAGGGCATCACGCCATCGGTCGTCAAACCCAAACCCAAACCGCTGTTCGGCGCGGCGGGCAAAAAGATCACCCCAAAGGACATCGCTTTCTTCAGCCGCCAGATGGCGACGATGATGAAGTCGGGCGTCCCGATCGTGGGCGCACTGGAAATCATCGCCAGCGGGCACAAGAACCCGCGGATGAAGAAGATGGTCGATCAGATCCGCACCGATATCGAGGGCGGCTCCTCGCTCTATGAAGCGGTCAGCAAGCATCCCGTTCAGTTCGACGAGTTGTACCGCAATCTGGTCAAGGCCGGCGAAGGCGCCGGCGTGCTCGAGACGGTGCTGGAGACGGTCGCCACCTACAAGGAAAACATCGAGGCACTGAAGGGCAAGATCAAGAAGGCCTTGTTCTATCCAGCCATGGTGATGGCTGTGGCGCTGATCGTGAGCTCCATCCTGCTGGTCTGGGTGGTGCCGCAGTTCGAGGACGTGTTCAAGGGTTTCGGCGCAGAGCTTCCCGCCTTCACTCAGATGATCGTGGAAGCCTCGCGCTTCATGGTGTCCTATTGGCTAGTCATGCTGATTGGGCTGATCGGCAGCATCGGCGGCTTCATCTTCGCCTACAAACGCTCGCCTGCGATGCAGCATGGAATGGATCGGTTGGTGCTCAAGGTGCCAATCATCGGTCAGATCATGCACAACAGTTCAGTGGCGCGCTTCTCGCGTACGTTGGGGGTCACCTTCCGTGCCGGCGTACCGCTGGTGGAAGCGCTGGACATCGTCGCCGGCGCCACCGGCAACAGCGTCTATGAGACTGCCGTACTGCGCATGCGCGACGACGTGGCGGTCGGCTACCCGGTCAATGTGGCGATGAAGCAGACGAATCTGTTTCCGCACATGGTCATCCAGATGACCGCCATCGGCGAAGAGGCCGGCGCGCTGGATGCCATGCTGTTCAAGGTGGCCGAGTACTTCGAGCAGGAAGTGAACAACGCGGTCGATGCCTTGAGCAGCCTGATCGAGCCGCTGATCATGGTGTTCATCGGCACCATCGTCGGTGGCATGGTCATCGGCATGTATCTGCCGATCTTCAAGCTGGCCTCCGTCGTTGGATAAGCATTAATGGCATTTCTCGATCAACACCCCGGTCTCGGCTTTCCGGCCGCGGCCGGACTCGGCTTGCTGGTGGGCAGCTTCCTCAATGTGGTGATCCTGCGCATGCCCAAGCGCATGGAGTGGCAGTGGAAGCGCGATTCGCGCGAGATCCTGGAGCTGCCGGACATCTACGATCCGCCGCCGCCCGGCATCGTGGTGGAGCCGTCGCACTGCCCGCACTGCAAGCACAAGCTGGCCTGGTTCGAGAACATTCCGCTGTTCAGTTGGCTGGCGCTGCGCGGAAAGTGCCGCTACTGCCATGCGCCGATCTCGCCGCAGTACCCGCTGGTGGAACTGCTCACCAGCTTGCTGGTGGTCGCCAGCGTGTGGCGCTTCGGCTTCGGCTGGCAGGGCTTCGGCGCGATCGTGTTCAGTTGTTTCCTGGTGGCGCTGTCCGGGATCGACCTGCGCACCCGCCTGCTGCCGGACCAGTTGACCCTGCCACTGATGTGGCTCGGTCTGATCGGCAGCATGGACAACCTGTACATGCCAGCCAAACCTGCCCTGCTCGGCGCGGCGGTCGGCTATTTCTCGCTGTGGTCGGTGTGGTGGCTGTTCAAGCAGATCACCGGCAAGGAAGGCATGGGCCATGGCGATTTCAAGCTGCTGGCCGCGATCGGCGCCTGGTGCGGCCTGAAGGGCATCCTGCCGACCATCCTGATCTCCTCACTGGTCGGTGCGATCCTGGGTTCGTTGTGGCTGGCAGCCAAGGGCCGCGACCGCGCCACGCCGATCCCGTTCGGCCCGTACCTGGCGATCGCCGGCTGGATCACCTTCTTCTGGGGCACGGAGATCGTCGAGACCTACATGCGCTGGTCGGGACTGCGCTGACGGAGCCCACGGCTTGACTGATTTCGTCGTCGGCCTGACCGGAGGCGTGGCCTCCGGCAAGAGCGAACTGAGTCGCCGCTTCGAGGCCAGGGGCATCGTCGTCGCCGATGCCGACCTCGCCGCACGTGCGGTGGTCGCGCACGGGCATCCGGCGCTGGCGCAGATCGTGGCGCGGTTCGGGCCGCAGATCCTGCAGGACGATGGCAACCTGGACCGCGCGGCCTTGCGCCAGCGGATCTTCGAGGACGCGACGGCACGCCGCGACCTGGAAGCGATCACCCACCCCGCCATCCGCCAGTTACTGCAGCAACAGTGCCGCGAAGCCGCAGGACCGTACGCGATCGCGGCCATTCCCCTGCTCACGGAGGTCGGCGCACGCGCCGCCTATCCTTGGCTCGACCGGATCCTGGTGATCGACGCCCCCGAGGCAATGCAGCACGCCCGCCTGATGCAGCGTGACGGCATCACCGCCGACCTGGCGCAGCGCATGCTGGCGGCGCAGGCCACCCGCGCCGCACGCCTGGCCATTGCCGACGACGTGGTGGTCAACGACGGCGCCGCAGCGGATTTGCAGGCGTCGGTGGAGCGGCTGGATCGGGAATACCGGGCATTGGCGGCGGCAAAAGCCTCCTCGTAGGAGCCGCTTCAGCTGCGACTCCGGCATACCGGACGCGTCGCCACTGCCATCGACGCGCGCGGCTTACAGGCCGCAGCCCGCCTTCTGACCAAGATCAGCGCAACGCCGCCCGGCCAAGCACGGCGACGCAGGTTCGGCTACAGCGCGTCCAGATCACCCAACGCGCGGATCAACCGCCGCGCGCGCTTGTCCGGCTTGCCCTCGGGTGCCTGGTAGCCGTTGCGCTCGGCGCTGCGCTGCGCGCGCAACTGGGCGCGGCGCTCGCGCGACGCCTCGCTTTCCTGGTACAGCGCCTGCGCCACGCTGGCAGGACCGCGCGTATCGCTCAGCCCCAGCACCTGGATCTCGAACAGCTCGTCGCCACGCTGCACCCGCACCTGCTCGCCCACGCGCACCGCGCGCGATGACTTGGGCCGCTGCCCGGCCACGTCCACCTTGCCTGTTTCCACGGCCTGCTTGGCCAGGCTGCGGGTCTTGAAGAAGCGCGCGGCCCATAGCCAGACATCCAGGCGCACCGAGGCAGCTTGCACGACAGATTCATTCATTGCGTTGCTCGACATCACTCGCGTTGGGGTTGCAGGCACGCCGGATCGGACACCATGGCACCGGCAGAGTGAATGGGCGGCGCGCACGTCTTTCCGCACAGATGGCGATGCGATCGCACCAATGCAAGCACCGCGCCCACAGGGATACGCCCCTTCAGGATGAATGCGTTGGCAGGTAGCGCGCGAACTCGAGGCAGGCGCACCGTGGGTGTGGCTCACCCAGGTTTACTGTCCCAGGCTGGCGCTGGCTTTGCTCCACACCCACACCAGGCGCATGACGCGACCCATGCCGAACGCGCGCCCATCCTCGGCGCAAGCGCACTACCGCGACTCGGGCAGGACCGGCCGCCACGCGTGACGGCCCACGCCACCCGCCGTGGGGCGGCGCAGGCCAGCCCCACAGCCCCTCTGCTGCACGAACGCTACAGATCCCGGTCCGCCCATCGCCCTGCCGACATCCGTCGGTGCTAGTGTGGCCGGCTCACGCTCGATCCCGACCCGCGATGACCAAGCCTGCCGCGCTCACCGAAGGCCCGATCGGCCGCCAGTTGCTGCTGTTCTCGTTGCCGATCCTCGCCGGCAACATCGCGCAGTCGCTCAACGGGTCGGTCAATGCCGTGTGGATCGGCCGCTATCTCGGCGAAGCGGCGCTCACTGCCGCGGCCAACGCCAACAGCATCATGTTCTTCCTGATCGGTTCGGTGTTCGGCATTGGCATGGCCGCCACCATCCTGATCGGCCAGGCGATGGGCCGCGGCGACGTGGCCCAGGCGCGGCGGGTGATGGGCACCAGCGCCACCTTCTTCATCGGCATCTCGGTGCTGATCGCCGCCGGCGGCTGGTGGCTGGCGCGGCACCTGCTGGCGGCGATGGGCACGCCGGCGGCGTCGCTGCCGCTGGCCGAGGCTTACCTGCGGGTGATCTTCCTGGCGATGCCGCTGCTCTACACCTTCGCGTTCCTGTCGGCGGCGCTGCGCGGCACCGGCGATTCGCGCACGCCGTTCCGCTTCCTGCTGCTGTCGGTGGCGTTGGACATCGGCTTCAACCCGTTGCTGCTGTTCGGGCTGGGGCCGTTCCCCAAGCTGGGCATCGCCGGTGCGGCCTGGGCCACGCTGATCGCGCAGGCGGTGTCGCTGACCGGGTTGCTGCTGTACCTGCGCCACAAGCGCCACGTGCTGTGGCTGGGCCGCCGCGACGCGCGGCTGTTCCGGCTCGACCTGCCGATCCTGCGCGCGCTGATCGTCAAGGGCGTGCCGATGGGCCTGCAGATGGTGCTGATCTCGCTGGCGATGATCGTGATGATCGCCCTGGTCAACGGCTACGGCACCGACACGTCCGCGGCCTACGGCGCAGCGCTGCAGTTGTGGGCCTATCTGCAGATGCCGGCGATGGCGATCGGTGCGGCCTGCTCGTCGATGGCCGCGCAGAACGTCGGTGCGCAGCGCTGGGACCGCGTCGCGGCGACTGCGCGCAAGGGCGTGCTGTTCAACTTTTTGCTGACCGGCGCACTGATCGCGCCGCTGATCCTGTTCGACCGCTGGACCCTGGCGCTGTTCCTGCCGCCGCACAGCGCGGCGCTGGAGATCGCGCGCCACCTCAACCACATCGCGGTGTGGTCGTTCCTGTTCTTCGGGGTGACCTTCGTGATCTCCGGCGTGGTCCGCGCGACCGGCGCGGTGATCCCGCCGCTGCTGATCCTGGCGCTGTCGCTGTGGGGCATCCGCGTGCCGTTCGCGCAGTTGCTGCAGCCGCAACTGGGCGCCGATGCGGTGTGGTGGAGCTTCCCGACCAGCGCCACCTGCGCGATGCTGGTGTCGCTGGCGTACTACCGCTGGGGCAACTGGCGCACCGCGCGGATGCTGACGCCCGCGCCGCCGGAGACGGTGGCGCATCCGGCGGAAGTGCCGGTGCAGCCGCCGGCGCCGGTCGCCGACGTGGCGGTGGCGCAGGATCCGGCGCGCTGAGTGACCGTCCGCGTATCGCACCATCCTCGCGTAGGATCGGCTTCAGCCGCGACGGCATTCCCCGCAAAGCCATTGCCGCTACGCGCCTGGATCGGCCTTGATCCGGTCGAGCTTGTCGCGGTTGAAGCCGATCCTACAAGGCATCGCGCGCGGCCTTGGCTGACATAACAGGCCGACACAACGGCCGACGCCACAAACGCAAACGGCCGCCCGAAGGCGGCCGTTGCGGCAGCGACCGATTGGTCGCCGGGGATTACTCGGCCTTGGCGGCGGCAGCGGCGGCCTGGCGGGCGACCTTGGCCTGCGCAGCGGCGGCCAGATCTTCCTTGATGCGGGCAGCCTTGCCTTCCAGGCCACGCAGGTAGTACAGCTTGCCGGCGCGGACCTTGCCGCGGCGCTTCACTTCGACCGAGTCGATGGTGGCGCTGTGGGTCTGGAACACGCGCTCGACGCCGTAGCCGTGCGAGATCTTGCGCACGGTGAACGAGGAGTTCAGGCCGGCGTTCTTGGTGCCGATCACCACGCCTTCGTAGGCCTGCACGCGCTCGCGGTTGCCTTCCTTCACCTTGACGTTGACGACGACGGTGTCGCCCTGGTTGAACTCCGGCAGCTTGCGCTGGATCTGGGCGGCTTCGAAGTCGGCCAGGATGGTCTTGTTGAGCTTGCTCATGGTGGGCACCGCTTGTGTCTGGTGAGGTGGTCCGGCAGTCGCCGCACGGCGATTGCGCGATATCGGATGGGCCAAGCACGGAACGCACTGGCCGGAAAGCCGGGCATTTTAACCCAGCCCGGCGGCAATGGCTAGGGCCTGGATGGATTTTCCTGTTCGGCGGCCAACATTGCCTCCCGCTCCTGGCGGAATTCCTGCAGCAGGCGCCGGTCGGCCGCGCTCAGCGCGGCCTCGTCCAGCAGCTCCGGGCGCCGCAGCCAGGTCCGCCCCAGCGCCTGCATGCGCCGCCAGCGGGCGATCGCAGCGTGGTTGCCGGAACGCAGCACCGCGGGCACCTCGCCCAGCGCGTGTTCGCGCGGGTGGGTGTAGTGCGGACAATCGAGCAGGCCGTCCGGGCCCTCGAAACTGTCCTGGGCGGCGGATTCGGCGTCGTTCAGCGCCCCCTCCTGCAGCCGGGTCACCGCATCCACCAGCACCGCCGCGGCCAGTTCGCCGCCGGACAGCACGTAGTCGCCGATCGAGATTTCCTCGTCCACCGCGGCGGCGACGAAGCGCTCGTCCACGCCCTCGTAGCGCCCGCACAGCAGCAGCAGCCGCGGCAACGCGGCCAGTTCGCGGGCCCTGGCCTGGGTCAGTGGCCGCCCCTGCGGGCTCAGGTAGATCAGCGGCGCCGGCTGCGGATCGGCGTCGCGCACCGCCTGCAGGCAGGCCTGCAGCGGCTCGATCATCATCACCATGCCCGGACCGCCCCCGAACGGGCGATCGTCGACCTTGCGGTAGCCGCCGCTGGCGTAGTCGCGCGGGTTCCAGCCGTGCAGGTCCAGCAGCGCGCGCTCCTGCGCACGCCCGACCACGCCGAACCCGGCGCACTGGGCGACGAACTCGGGGAACAGGCTGATGACGTCGATGCGCATGAGGCTGGGAATGGGGAGCCGGGAATGGGGAATGGGGAATGGGAAAGGCAAAAGCAAAAGCGGCCGCATGGCCGCTTCACTCAGAACTCGGGGTCCCAGTCGACCACGACCAGGTTGGCCTCGAAATCCACCGACTTGACGTAGTCCGGCTGCACGAACGGCACCAGCCGTTCGCGGTCGCCGCGCACCACCAGCACGTCGTTGGCGCCGGTGGAGAACAGGTGCGACACCTGCCCCAGCGCCACGCCGTCGACGGTGCGCACGTCCAGGCCTTCCAGGTCCACCCAGTAGTACTCGTCCGGGCGCGGCGGCGGCAGGCTGCTGCGCGCCACGTAGATCTCGGTGCCACGCAGGGCTTCCACGGCGTCGCGGTCGGTGACCTCGGGCAGCGTGGCGATCAGGTACTTGCCGGACTCGCGGCCGCGCACGCCGCTGAGGCTGCTCTCGCTGCCATCGGGCTTGCGCACGATCCAGGGCTGATAACGAAACATGGCGAGGCGCGGCTCGGTCCAGGACTCGAGCTTGGCCTCGCCACGGATGCCGAACGCGCCGAGGACCCGACCGAGCAGGATGCGGCGCTGGCTGTCTTTCATTGGCGCAAACGCAAGGGCCGCGCGCCGGGCGCGGCCCGCGGAATCAGGCCGCGGCGGCCTGGTTCTTGGTGGCTTCCTTGTACAGGTTGCGCACCTTGTCGGTCAGCTGCGCGCCATTGGACACCCAATGGTCGACGCGGGCCAGGTCCAGCACCACGCGCGGCTCGGCGCCCTGGGCGACCGGGTTGTAGTAACCGACGCGTTCGATGTTGCGGCCGTCGCGCGCGCTGCGCACGTCGGTGACGATGATGTGGTAGAAGGGGCGCTTCTTGGCGCCGCCACGGGTGAGGCGGATCTTGACCATGGTGAGTTTCCGGTGTTGCCCAGTCGCCAGGATGGCGCGGTGAACCGACGATTATAGCGGCCGGCTCCGGCTCTGCCAAGTCTGGGCCGTGGCCTGCGGCCGCGGGATTGGGGATTCGAGATTTGGGGATTCGCCAGGAGCGGCAGCCATGCCGCGATGGCCGTCCACGGAGTGCTCAGATCGCCTGCCAGGGCTGGGTGTGCAACGCGGCCTCCAGCATGGCCAATAGATCCGCGGCCGGACGCAGCGCGCGCCCGTCCACCGCCGCCACCGGCTGCTGGCCGCGGGCGTTGCAGGTGAAGGCGGCCACGTCGGGCCCAAGTTCCTGGAGCGACAGCGACCGCACTCCTTGCGCCACACCCAACTCCTCCAGGCCCGCCTGCAGCAGCCGCTGCTGGGTGCCATGCAGCGCCGGGGCCTGCGGCCAGTGCAGGCAGGCTCCGTCCCACAGCGCCAGGTTCCAGGTCGGGCCCTCGGCCACCTGCCCCTGCGCGTCGACGAACAGCGCGTCGTCGCTGCCGGCCTGCTGCGCCAGGCGGCGCTGGTGGAAGGCGGCGAAGGTGCCGACATGCTTGATGTGTGGCGTCTCGCGGGCAAATACGCTACTGCGCAGCCGCAGCGGCGCCGCCTCGGCCCGTGTCGGCGGCGTCAGCGACACCAGCAGTTCCACGGCGCAGTCGGCGTCGGCCCGGCGCAGCGTGAATGCGGGCGAGAACACGGTGACGCGCAGCGAGGCGTCGCCAGTGCCGAAGGCGGCCAGCGCCGCGCGTAGCTCGTCGCGCACGCGCTCATGCGGCAAGGCACTCCCGAACAGCGCCGCGTTGGCCTGCTGCAACCGCTGCAGATGCAGGTCGAACCCACGCACGGCGCCACTGCGCACCTGCATGGTGCTGAAATGCCCGTAGTTCACCAGCGCGACCGCGGCCAGCAGCTCGGCGCCGGCAGGCTGCCCGTGGTGGAAGACCTGCGCGCTCACAGCAGGGCCTGCGCCTGCGTCCACCAGCGCGCGACCAATGTCGCGGCGGGCTCGGCCGGCGCCATCCATGCCGACTGCCCGGCCCAGGCCTGCATCGCCGCCAGGCGGTCGGCGCGCTGCGCGGCCTGGCGCATCGGTGCGGTGAGCCCGCGCTGCACCGGGTACGGCCGCGGCGGCGGCGCGTCCGGCGCGGCGGCGGCGCGCACGTAGTCGGTGACCAACGCCCGGCCCAGGCGGCCGGAAAAGGCGCGGGTCAGCGTGGTCTGTTCGGGTTCGGCCCTGGCCAGCGCGTCGGCCCAGGCCGGTGCCAGCGCCGCCTCCGGGCTGCGCAGCAGGGCGGTGCCGATCTGCACCGCGCTCGCGCCCAGGGTCAGCGCGGCGGCGATGCCGCGGCCGTCGCCGATGCCGCCGGCGGCGATCACCGGGATCCGCAGATGGTCGGCCAGCCGTGGCAGCAGCGCGAACAGCCCGGTCAGTTGCCGCTCGGCGCTGGCGGGCTCGAAGGCGCCGCGGTGGCCACCGGCCTCGGCCCCCTGCGCGACCACCGCATCGGCGCCGGCGGCCTGCGCGGCCAGCGCCTCGTCCAGGGTGGTGACGCAGGCGAACCAGGCGATCTCCGCCTGCTGCAGGCGTTGCACCTGGTCCGGGCGGAACAGGCCCATGATCGACGAGGCCACCGCCGGCCGCGCCGCCCGCAAGGCCTCGAACTGGGCGTCGAAGTCGGCCGGCGCCGCGTCGCCGGCCGCCGCCTCGACCGGCGGCCCCCACGCAGCGAGAAAGGCGCGCACCTCGGCCTCGGCGGCGGCATCGCGCGCAGGCGGCGGATCCGGCACCCACAGGTTGACCTGCGCCGGCCCGCCGCCGGCGGCGCGGAATGCGCCCATCCACGCCCCGATGTCCTGCGGCGCGGACAGCACCGCGCCCATCGCGCCCATGCCGCCGGCCGCGGCGACCGCGGCCGACAGCGGCACCGGGCAGGCGCCGGCCATCGGGCTGAGCAGGATCGGCAGGCGCAGGCCGAAGCGCTGCCGAAAGGCCTCCACGCGCGCCAGGCGCTCCATCATGCGTGCTCCGCGATTCCAGGAATCGCCATGTTAGCCGTGCTGCCTCCGAGCCGCCGTACCACCGACGCGGCGACGCTCACGGCACCGGCACCGGCAGACATTGCCGGCCCCGATCGCCGACCCACACCTGTTGCAGGGAAAAAGCGCGCAGCCGCGCCGGGCGCTGCACGAAGGCGCCCCACAGCCGCAGATCGACCAACGTCTCCACAGCACGATCGCGCCACGACGCCGGGCCGGACAACCACAACTCCAGGCAATACAGCCCGTCGACCGGACAGACCACCTCCACGCATGTCGGCGCAGTCGCGGACGAATGCAAGGCCGCCAGCTGCGGCCCGTGCAACAGCGCGAACAGCCGCAGTTCGCCGTCGGTCGGACGGGTGCCGCCGGGCACCGGCAGTGGCTGGCCGAAGAGGGCGGATGTCCACACCGCCTCAAGCACCAGGACGTCACCCTGGCTCAGCTGCAGGAAGTGGCGATGCACGATCGCGCCATCCGCTGGATCCGCCACCGCGGCGTCGGATGCTCCAGGCACATCCCAGCTCCGATCGACGCTGGCGAAGAGCAACGCGGCTCCCGCCGGCGCGCGTGCCACGCAACGGAGCGGCAACTGCGCCAGCGGCCATGCATCCAGAGCCGGCGCGTCATCGATGGCGAGGGTGCCGTCGTAGCGCTGCGCATAGACCAAGGGGGCGCCGCGCAGCGGCTGCACCGGCCACGCCAGCCGTTCCGGTTCCGGCACGCGTCGCCACAGCGCCACCGTACCGGGTACATGCAGTTCGGCCTGGCCGATGCCGATCGAGTACACGCCGGTCTGCGCGATCGACACCACGCACTCGACGTCCGCCGCCACGTCCAGCCATTGCGGCTGGGTCGCGCCCGGCGCAAGCACGTCGCAGCGCCATTGTGCGGGGCCGTCGGCAGCAGGATGGAAGGCGAGCACCAGCGCATCGCCGGCGTACAGCACCAGTTCGGAGGTGGTGCAGATGCCCTGGCGCGGGAAGCGCTCCTCCGGGAACGGAACGATGTCCTCGAGATGGCGGCGCCATTGGCGCGGACCGGACTGCCGCGCGCGCAGCGCCGCAGGTGGGATGACCGGCTGCGCTGGCGGCGGCAACCGCGCCGGTGCGGGCGCGGCGCCGGCCTCGCCACTGACGGAGTCCATGGACGCCGCCGCGGCACTGCCGACCGTGCGGCGCGCCATCGCGTGATCGATTGCGGCGGCGACCAGCACCACCAGCACCCAGTACACCAGCGTCGCCGGCAGCACCGCCCAGCCGGAGGTCGCGTGCAGCGCCAGGGCGAGCGCGAGGGCCAGACGCAGCACGCGCGTGCCGGCGGACGCGCTCACCACGCGTGCCGTGGCTGCAGGCTCAGCGGAACGGCAGGCCGCCGCGGCCGCCCATGCCGCCGAGCATGCCCTTCATGCCGCGCATCAGGCCCTTCATGCCGCCGCCGGCCATCTTGCTCATCATCTTTTCCATCTGCTGATACTGCTTCATCAGCTTGTTGACGTCGGCCGGCTGGGTGCCGGAGCCGCGGGCGATGCGCGCGCGGCGCGAGCCGTTGAGCAGGCCCGGGTTGCGCCGCTCCTTCTTGGTCATCGAGCCGATGATGGCGATCATCCGCGGCACGTCCTTGTTGCCGGCGACCTGCTGCTTGAGGTGCTCGGGGATCTGGCCCATGCCCGGCAGCTTGTCCATCAGCCCGGACAGGCCGCCCATGTTCTGCATCTGCTCGAGCTGGTCGCGCATGTCGTTGAGGTCGAACTTCTTGCCCTTGGCGACCTTCTCGGCCAGCTTCTGCGCCTTGTCCTTGTCGACCTGGTGCTCGACCTGCTCGACCAGCGACAGCACGTCGCCCATGTCGAGGATGCGGCTGGCCAGGCGGTCGGGATGGAACACGTCCAGGCCGTCGGGCTTCTCGCCGACGCCGATGAACTTGATCGGCTTGCCGGTGATGTAGCGCACGCTCAGCGCCGCGCCACCGCGGGCGTCGCCGTCGGTCTTGGTCAGCACCACGCCGGTCAGCGGCAGCGCCTCGCTGAACGCCTTGGCGGTGTTGGCCGCGTCCTGGCCGGTCATCGCGTCGACCACGAACAGGGTCTCGACCGGGGCGATCGCCGCGTGCAGCGCCTTGATCTCCTCCATCATCGCCGCGTCGATGGCCAGGCGGCCGGCGGTATCCACCAGCAGCACGTCGACGAAGGACTTGCGCGCGTCGGCGATGGCGGCGCGGACGATGTCCACCGGCTTCTGCGAGGCCTCGGACGGGAAGAACAGCACCCCGACCTGCTCGGCCAGGGTCTTGAGCTGCTCGATCGCGGCCGGGCGGTACACGTCTGCCGACACCACCATCACCTTCTTCTTGCGCTTTTCCTTCAGGTGCTTGGCCAGCTTGCCGACCGTGGTGGTCTTGCCCGCGCCCTGCAGGCCGGCCATCAGCACGATCGCCGGCGCCGGCACGTTGAGGTTGAGGTCGCTGGCGGCCGAGCCCATCACCGCGGTCAGCTCGTCGCGCACGACCTTGATCAGCGCCTGGCCCGGGGTCAGGCTCTTGAGCACTTCCTGGCCGACCGCGCGCACCTTGATGCGCTCGATCAGCGCCTGCACCACCGGCAGGGCGACGTCGGCCTCGAGCAGCGCGATGCGCACTTCGCGGGTGGCTTCGCGGATGTTCTCCTCTGTCAGGCGACCGCGGCCGCGCAGGCGCTGCATGGTGCCGGAGAGGCGTTGGGTGAGGGATTCGAACATGCGGGCGGGTCGCGGACGGGAAACGGCCGTCGATTATAGCCGGGCGCGCCGGCGATCCCCGGCCGCCGCCGTCACGGCGGCCGGCCCGATATGCGAAACTGGCGCGATGCTCATCACCGTCCTTGCCGCCCTGCTGTACCTGACCGCGACCGGCCTGCTGATCGCCGCGGTGGTGCGCGACCGGGTGGACCGCAGCCGGGCCTGGCTGCTGCCGGCGCTGCCGGCGGTGGCGCTGCACGCGGGCTATCACGTGCTGGTCGCCCTGCACACCGCCGGCGGCCCGGACATGCACTTCTTCGCCGCGCTGTCGCTGGTCAGCCTGGGCATGGCGCTGATGACCGCCCTGGTCGGCGCCAGCGGGCGCATGGCCGCGCTGGGCGTGGTGGTGTTCCCGCTGTCGGCGGCGCTGCTGCTGGCCTACCACGGCTACGGCCACGAGCCGGCGCCGGTGCTGGACTGGCGGCTGCAACTGCACGCCTGGCTGGCGCTGCTGGCCTACGCCACCCTGGGCATCGCCGCCCTGCTGGCGGTGATGCTGTGGCTGCAGGAACGCGCGCTGCGACGCCGCGACTTCCATCCCTGGCTGCGCGCGCTGCCGCCGCTGACCGCGCTGGAGACGCTACTGTTCCGCACCATCGTGGTCGGGTTCATCCTGCTGACCCTGACCCTGCTGACCGGGGTGCTGTTCGTGCAGGATTTCCTGGCGCAGCGGCTGGTGCACAAGACCGTGCTCAGCGTGCTGTCGTGGATCGTGTTCGGCGCGCTGCTGTTCGGCCGCTGGCGCTACGGCTGGCGCGGGGTCAAGGCGGTGCACTGGACCCTGGCGGCAATGGTGCTCCTGCTGCTGTCGTTCTTCGGCAGCAAGTTCGTGATCGAGCTGGTGCTGGGGCACGCGCAGTAGCGGCCCCGTCTTCCCGTAGAAGCGGCTTCCGCCGCGACCGGTGATACCGGGAACGGCCCGGTCGCGGCTGAAGCCGCTCCTACAACGTCCCCTACGTCAACCGCCGCCCTGCTCCGCCAGCGCTGCCTCCACCGCCGCCCACTCCGCGCCGCGGCCGACCTCGGCGAACTGGTACACGATGCGGTGCCTGTAGACCTCCCCGGGACGCAGGATGCAATCGGGAAAGCCCGGCTGATTCGGCGCGTCCGGGTAGCCCTGCGGCTCCAGGCAGATGCCGCGGCCCAGCGCCGGATGCTGCCGGTCCAGGCCCTGGCCTTCGTACAGCTGCACGGCCGGCATTGGGCTGGCGATGCGCATGGCCACGCCGCTGTGCGGCGAATACAGCAGCGCGGTGCAATCGTGGCCGTCGGCCAGCACCAGGCAGTGGTCGTAGCCGGCGCTGAGCGACAGCTGTGGATCGGCGGCGATGTCCTTGTCGGCGATGGCACGCGCGTGGCGGAAATCGAACGGCGTGCCGGCCACCGTGGCGACCTCGCCACGCGGCAGCAGCGCGGCGTCGCCCACCGGCAGGTAACGGTCGGCCGGCACCCGCAGCCACTGCGCCGCGGCGGGCACCGCGGCGTCGCCGGCCAGGTTGAAATAGGGATGATGGGTGAGATTGAGCGGGGTCGGCGCATCGGTCTGCGCGACGAACTCGACGCTCAGGCAGCGGCCATCGACGCGGTAGGTCGCCTCCACCGCGACGTTCCCCGGATAGCCTTCCTCGCCCGCCGGCGAGTCGTAGCGCAACTGCAACGTGCGCTCGGTCTGCGCCAGCACCGTCCATACCCGCCGGCCGAAGCCCAGCGCGCCGCCGTGCAGGTGGTTGGCGCCCTCGTTGGCGGTGACCGCGTAGTGCCGGCCATCGACGGTGAAGGCCGAGCCGGCGATGCGGTTGCCGAAGCGGCCGACCAGCACGCCCAGGTAGGCCGGGTCGTGCAGGTAGTCCTGCAGCGTCGGCAGCCCCAGCACCAGGTCGGTCTCGCCATGCGCGCCGTGCAGGCGCAGGCTGCGCAGCAGGCCGCCGTAGGTCAGCACTTCGGCGCGCAGGCCGTCGCCGCTGTCCAGGACCATGCGCTGGATGGCGGTACCGTCGGGAAGATGACCGAAGAGCGAGGACATGCAGGAGCCTGTTCGGTGATGCGCATGCGCGGGGCCCGCAGCATAACCAGCGATGGCGCGGCGCGGCCATCGCTGCGCGAGCAGCGGCCATGCGCTGTGCGATAGCGCGCACACTCGCGGACCGGGCTGCGCGAGGGGCGGTGCCGCGTATTGCAATTCGGATATGGCGGCAGCTCATTCGGACATTGGTCCGCTCTGCGCGTCTCTTTTATGCTCGGGACAGGGGCAACCGGGGACAGGCGCGGAGCGACGCGTGCCGGGGTTGCGCCACCCGAATGCGGCATCGGTTTGGCGCCACGTCGTGGCCGCCTGCCGGCCGTCGCTTCCACGCGACGCTGGCGACAGCGCCGCCCGACTCGACAAGGAGTTCCTGATGCGTTCGCCCCGTTTCCTGAAGCAGCGTGCGGTGCAGTGGCGGCGGCTGCCGCTGATCGCCGCGACGCTCGGCCTGGCGCTGGCCGCCACGCTGGCGCAGGCCGCCGACGTCGAGGTGCGCGGCACCCTGCGTGCCGACCGCCCTGGTGCCGCGGTGTCGCGCCACCTGTTCGGGCAGTTCGCCGAACACCTGGGCACCGGCATCTATGGCGGCGTCTGGGTCGGCCCGGACTCGAAGATCCCCAACACCCGCGGCTACCGCAACGACGTGGTCGCCGCGCTGAAGGCGCTGGATGTCCCCGACATCCGCTGGCCCGGCGGCTGCTTCGCCGACGAGTACCACTGGCGCGACGGCATCGGTCCGCGCAACCAGCGCCCGACCAGCGTCAACACCCACTGGGGCGGCGTGGAGGAACCCAACAGCTTCGGCACCCACGAGTTCATGGATTTCACCGAACTGCTTGGCACGCAGGCCTACGTGGCCGGCAACGTCGGCGACGCGGCGCCGGACGAGATGGCGCAGTGGGTGGAGTACATGACCGCGCCCACGCGCTCGACCCTGGCCGAGCAGCGCCGCCGCAACGGCCGCCAGGCGCCGTGGAAGGTGCCGTTCTTCGGCGTCGGCAACGAGCTGTGGGGCTGCGGCGGCAACATGCGCGCCGAATACGCCGCCGACGTGTTCCGCCGCTACCAGACCTTCGTCAAGGCGCCGGCCGACCAGAAGATCATGAAGATCGCACCCGGCCCCAGCGATGCCGACTATCACTGGACCGAGGTGATGATGCGCGAGGCCACCAAGTTCATGGATGGCCTCAGCCTGCACTACTACACCATCCCTGGCGGCTGGCCGCCGCGCGCCTCCTCGACCAGCTTCGACGAGGCGGCCTGGATCGAGACGCTGTCGCGCACACTCCTGATGGACGAGCTGATCACCAAGCACAGCGCGATCATGGACAAGTACGACCCGGACAAGAAGGTCGCGCTGGTGGTCGACGAATGGGGCACCTGGTACAAGGGCCTGCCCGATGCGAACCCGGGCTTCCTGCACCAGCAGAACACCTTGCGCGACGCGCTGGTGGCCTCGCTCAACCTGGACATCTTCGTCCAGCATGCCGACCGCGTGCGCATGGCCAACATCGCGCAGATGGTCAACGTGCTGCAGGCGATGATCCTCACCGACGGCGACAGGATGCTGCTGACGCCGACCTACCACGTGTTCATGCTGTACAAGCCCTACCAGGACGCGACCGCGCTGCCGCTGCAGATCACGACGCCGGACTATCGGCATGCCGGCTACACGGTGCCGGCGGTGCACGGCTCGGCGGTGCGGGCCAAGGACGGGCACGTGTACGTGGCGCTGACCAATCTGGACCCCAACCGCAGCGCCGACATCGCGGTGCAGGTCGACGGCGTGCAGGCGCGCAGCGTCGACGGACAGATCCTGACCGCCCCGACCATCGACGCGCTCAACACCTTCGCCCAGCCGCAGGCGGTGCGCCCGGCCGCGTTCGCCGATGCCCGCCTGCAAGGCGACACGCTGCAGGTGGCGCTGCCGGCCAAGGCGATCGTGATGCTGAAGCTGCAGTAGCCCAGCTCACCGCCCCGCTCCTGGCCCCTCTCCCCCCGGGAGAGGGGTTGGGGTGAGGGTAGGTGCGCGCGGGATAGACCCACCTGCCAGCGCATCCATCACCTCCGCACTTTGAGGGCGGCATGCAGCCATCCGCACGGCGCACCAGCCCCTCTCCCAGCAGCAGGACTTGGATTCCAGGCCGGCGTGACACTCCGCGCCCCTAGTCCTCCGGATCGGTCAGCAGCGCGAACAGCGACTGCCCGTCCGGCGCGATCAGGTCGCTGACCGCCCAGCAGCCGTTGCCGCGGCGCTGCAGCTCGATCTTGACCGACTGCGCCCGCGCGGCACGACCGCCGAGCGCCAAGCGGTAGTCCATGCGCACCTCCACCACGGTGGCCTGCGAACCGCCCGAGACCAGGGTGAAGGTCGGCGCGCCCTGAATGTCGCCGTCCTGCGCGCTGGTCCACGGGTCGAAGTCCAGCCGGCACACGCCCTCGCGCGCCGCGCAGCGCTGGTCGGCCTGCAGCGCATGCGCAAAGGATGGCGTTAGCAAGCCGTCCAGGTTCTGCGGCTGCCAGTAGAAATCGCGCGCCTTGTACAGGTGCTCGGCCATCTGCAGCGGCGTCGCGCATGCCGGCGGCTGCGCCGCGGCGAGCGCCGGCGACAGGGCAAGCAGGGTCAGGAGGACAAGACGGCGATGCATGGGTGGCTCCGGCGATCGGGGCCGGCTATGAAGCCCGGATCGCGGCGCCAACGCAAGCGCGGACAAAAAAAGAGGAGCCGGCGAACCGGCTCCTCGTCCTCCTGCCGCATCGCCAGCAGGCGATCCGGCTCACGCAGCCTTGACCGGCGCATAGCCGTCGAAGGTCATGCTCGCCGATGCGCGTCCCTGGGTCAGCGAACGCAACGCGGTGGTATAGGCCTGCAGTTGCGCCAGCGGCGCCTGCGCGACCACCTCGGCACGGGAGCCGCGCTCTTCGATCGCCACGACGCGTCCCTCGCGCCGCTGCAGATCGCCGAGCACGTCACCCACGCTGTTCGCCGGCGTGTCGATCGCCACCGCCATCACCGGCTCCAGCAACTGCGTGCCGGCCTGCGCCAGCGCCGCCTTCACCGCGTCCGATGCCACGCGCTGGAACGCCAGGTCCGACGAATCCACCGCGTGCGCCTGGCCATCGACCAGCACCACCTCCACACCGACCACCGGATGGCCGAGCGGGCCTTGCGCCAGCGCCGCACGCGCACCCTTCTCGGTGGCGGCAACGAAGGCCTTCGGCACCACGCCACCGCGGCTGCGGTCGACGAAGGTGACCGCACCATCCGCGCGCGGCAGCACATCCAGCACCACCTGCGCGAACTGGCCCTGGCCGCCGTTCTGCTTGGACAGCCGCGCCGCCACGCCCAGCGCAGCCGCGCGCGGCGTTTCCTGGTAGGCCACGCGCGGCGCCCCGGTGCGCACGTCCACGTGCCACTCGCTGCGCAATCGCTCGACCATCACCTCCAGGTGCAGTTCGCCCATGCCCCAGATCACCGCTTCACCGGTCTCCGGATCGCTGTCGACGCGGAAGGACGGATCCTCCTGCGCCAACCGCGCCAGGCCCTGACCCAGCCGCACCAGCTCGGTCGCGTTGGCCGCGCCGAGCCGCCACGCCAGCACCGGCGGCTGTGTGCGGATGTGTTCCAGCACCCACCGCGCCTGCACGCCACTGAGCGTCTCGCCGCTGACCGCGTCCTTCCAGCCGAGCACGGCAACGATCTCGCCGGCCTGGGCCTGCTCCACGTCGTGGGTGCGCTGCGCCTGCACCACCGCCAGTCGCCCGACCCGGCGCGGACGCCGCGCATGCGAGGTCCACACCGTGTCGCCGACGCGCAAGGTGCCCGAATACACGCGCACGAAGGCCAGCGGCCCCTGCGCGGTATGTGCGAACTTGAACACCAGCGCCGCCAGCGGACCGGACGGGTCCGGCGCCAGCAAGGTCTCGCGCCCGTCTTCGGCACCGGCATTGGTGTCGGCGCGGGCGGCGACCGGCGGGCGGTCCAGCGGCGACGGCAACCAGTCGACGATCGCGTCCAGCAACGGCTCGATGCCCTTGCCCTTGAACGCCGAGCCGGCCAGCACCGGCACGCCGGCGCCGGCCAGAGTGGCCCGGCGCAAGGCAGCGCGCAGCAATCCGGCGTCGATCGCGCGTTCCTCGAGATAGGCCTGCGCCAGCGCCTCGTCGTGCTCGGCCACCGCGGCGATCAACTGCTCGCGTGCATCCGCGAACGCGGCGTCCTCCTCGGTGTTCCAGGCGCGCGTGTGCAGTTGCCCCGCGTCGTCCCAGGTCAGCAGACGGCCGCCGACCAGATCGCTCCAGCCGTCGAAACCGGAGTCGCCCGGCAACGGCACGCCGACCGGCCACACCGTCGCGTCGAGCTTGCCGCGCAACTGCGCCAGCACGCCATCGAACGACGCGCCGGCACGGTCCATCTTGTTGACGAAGGCGAGCATCGGCACGCCGTGGCGACGCGCCTGCCGCCACACGGTCTCCGACTGCGGCTGCACGCCGTCGACCGCGGAAAACACCGCGACCGCGCCGTCGAGCACGCGCAGCGAACGTTCCACCTCGATCGCGAAATCGATGTGCCCAGGGGTGTCGATCAGGGTCAGGCGATGCATCGGCTGCCCGGCTGGCGCCCACTGCGCCTGTACCGCGGCCGCGCCGATGGTGATGCCGCGGGCGCGCTCGATCTCGGAGAAGTCGGTGGTGGCGGCGCCATCGTGGACTTCGCCGATGCGGTGGATCGCGCCGGTGGCCCACAGCAGGCGTTCGGTGAGGGTGGTCTTGCCGGCGTCGATGTGGGCGATGATGCCGAGATTGCGCCAGCGGGAAAGGGTGTGCGTGTTCATGAGATAGGTTCCGCATTGCCAACACGGGGGATGCCGCATGCCCCGGTTGGCGAGGCGGGCATGCGGCTAGGTTTCGGGTTCGGCGGCGTAGTGCATGGCACGTTCTCCTTGGCGTGTCGGAACGGTGGAACAGCGAAAAACAGGCAATAAAAAAGCACCCATCGGGTGCTTGTCTGCGGCGGATCGGCGATGGCCGGCGTTAGCGCACGGCGTCGACCACTCCTTCAGGCAGGCGCACCCGGCCTGCGCTGACGCGCAGGGCGTTGGGCAATATCAGCAGCGGTGCGTGGGCCATGGCGGCAGGACGATCGGGTGCGTATGAGAGCGGGAAGTCTGAACCTGCGCGAGATCGCGGTCAATGCACGCGCCGCAGCGTTGCTGGAACGGTCGGGAACGCTGCGTGGAACGACGGCATGGCGTCACGTGACACGACCGCAGGCACGCCCTTGCATCGTTCCGCGGTGTCAGGTGGCCCAGATCTCGCCGAACACCCGCTCGAAGTTCAGCCCCAGCACCTTCTCGGCGACGCGGGCGCTATAGCCCTGGCGCAGCAGCGCATCGGCGACGCGTTCGAGCTTGCGCGGGGTATTGGCGTCGGGCAGGTAGGGCAAACGGTTCTCGCCCGGAGCGCCGATGCCGTCGCGACGGCGCTGCACTAGGTCTTCCTCGAAGGCGCGCCGGTCCTGCTCGGTGATCGGGAAGAACAGCGAATCGGTACCGATGCCGACATGGTCCTCGCCACACATTTCCAGTGCGTGCAGCAGGTGGCGCATGTAGTCGGCAAGCTGCGGTTGGCGGCTGTCCTCGGTTAGGAACGGCAGCATGTACACGCCCATCACCCCGCCCTTGTCGGCCAGCGCGCGCAGTTCGGCGTCCGGCTTGTTGCGCGGATGCGCGAACACCGCGGCGCAACCGGCATGGGTGATGACCGGCGGACGCTGCGACAGCGCAATGCCGTCGCGGGTGGTCTGCAGGTTGCAATGGCTGAGATCCAGTGCCACCCCGAGCCGGTTCATGCGTGCGATGGCGTCGCGGCCGAGCGCGGTGACGCCGCCGGTGTCGCCATCCAGGCAGCCCACGCCAAAGGGCGTGGTGCGGTTATAGGTCAGTTGCATGACCCGCACGCCGAGCTGGCGGAACAGGTCGATGCGCGCGGGCTTGTCCCCCAGCATCGCCGCCGACTCGAAGGAAAAAATCAACGCCACGCGGCCGTCGCGCTTGGCGCGGCGCAGGTCGGCCGGCTGCAGCACCTTCAGGAAGTGCTGCGGATAGCGGTCGACCAGCGCCTGCGCGGCGGCGATGTCCTGCACGGCGGTCTCGAAGTCGCCGGCGGCACCGCCCAGCGTGGTCTTGAGCGCCGACACGCCGGAGTCGTGCAACTGCTGCAGCAGTTGCGGCACATCCGGGCCATCGAACACCTGCCCGATCGAGGCCAGGGCGTTGGCGTCGAGCACCAACGCACGCCGATACAGCGCATCGGCACCGCTCGCATCGGCAGTGGCGGCAGTTGCAGTCGCAGTGCCCGCGATGGCCGCCCCAGGCAGCAAACCGGCTACTGCGCCTGCGGCAACGGCACCCAGGCATTGTCGCCGCGTCCATCCCGTGCTCATCGCTTCGTCCTCCGGTGCGTCCTGCGGTGTCGGCCTGCGCGCGTGTACCAGGCATGCGCCACGCGGCGCGCGAGGCACCATACCGCAAACGCGCCCCGCCCCACCATGTGACGCGGCGCGCGCATGGATTTCGCAGCGCCGGCCTCCTATCATCCGCCGACACTTCCAGGACGGCCGCCCATGACCACCCCGCAGATGTCGGTGTACTTCTTCCTGCAGGCGGCGGTGATCCTGCTGGTGTGCCGGCTGGTCGGCCTGCTGGCCAGGCGCCTGGGCCAGCCGCAGGTGGTCGGCGAGATGATCGCCGGCGTCGCGCTGGGCCCATCGCTGTTCGGCGCCCTGCTGCCGGACCTGCAGCAGGCGCTGTTTCCCAAGCCGACCCTGGACATGCTGTACGTGGCCGCGCAGTTCGGCGTGGGCCTGTACATGTTCCTGGTCGGCACCGATTTCCGTGGCGACCACTTCCGCACGCGCTACCGCAGCGCGATGGGCGTGTCGCTGGCCGGCATCGCCGTGCCGTTCGTGCTGGCGTTCGTGCTGGCGCCGTGGCTGCTGCACGTGCCGGGGCTGTTCTCGGCAAAGGCCAAGCTGCTGGAGGCTTCGCTGTTCCTGGGCGCGGCCATCGCCATCACCGCGTTCCCGATGCTGGCGCGGATCATCCACGAGCGCGGTCTTACCAACAGTCCACTGGGCACCCTGGCGCTGACCGCCGGTGCGGTCGACGACGCCGCGGCCTGGTGCATCCTGGCGGTGGTGCTGGCCAGCTTCGGCGGCAGTTGGGGCAGCGCCTATCTGGCGATCGGCGGCGGCGTGGGCTACGCGCTGTTCATGCTGCTGGTCGGCCGCCACTGGCTGCGCCGCCTGGCCGACCACGTGCGCCCCGACCAGCCGCTGAGCGCCGGCGTGCTGGCGGTGGTGCTGATGCTGTTCTGCCTCAGCGCCTGGGCGATGGACGCGATCGGCATCCACGCGGTGTTCGGCGGCTTCCTGCTCGGCGCCTGCCTGCCCAAGGGCGCGCTCACCGAGAAGCTGCGCGAGCAGTTGCAGCCGTTCGTGGTGGTGTTCCTGCTGCCGATGTTCTTCACCTTCTCGGGCCTCAAGACCGAGTTGAGCGTGCTGCTGGATCCGCAGATCCTGCTGGCCGCCGGCGTGGTCCTGCTGGCCTCGTTCCTGGGCAAGGGCATCGCCTGCTGGGCCGCGGCGCGGATCAGCGGCGAGAACAACCGCAATGCCATGGCGATCGGCGCGCTGATGAACGCGCGCGGGCTGATGGAGCTGATCATCATCAACATCGGCCTGCAGGCCGGGGTGATCGAGCAGGGCCTGTTCTCGATCCTGGTGCTGATGGCCATCACCTCCACGCTGATGGCCACCCCGCTGTTCAACTGGGTGATGCGCCGCGCGGGTGGCGACGCACTGCCGGCGGTGGCGGGCGGACGCCCCTGAGGCCACGCAGGCGTTCGACGACGGCAGCCCCGATCCACGTACCCGGATGCGGGAAGAAACCCGCGGTCACAGCGGCGTCAGCCGCCACAGTCCGTAGGGATTGGCGAACAGGTCGCCGGGCTGGAACTGGGTACTCGGCTCGGCCTGGAGCCGGTAGCGCGGCGCGTCCGCCGCGACCGAGAAGGTATGGCCGGCGCGCACGTCGGGCGCTTCGTTGAACAGGTAGCAGGTGAAGGTGTGCAGCAGACCGACCGGGTCGGATGCCGCCTGCGCCCCGACGATCGCGTCCTTCATGCCGAACTGGTGCATGCCGCAGGAATGCACCTGCTCGCCGGTGATGTTCAGCACATAGGCGCGATGGGCACTGCCTTGCGACAGATTCATGCACAGCTGCCGCCAATCGGCCGGGCTATGGGCGACGCCGCTGCTTTCGACCTTCACTCCCAGGCCGCCGGCGTCCAGCACTGCCGCGGCCGCGCGCATCATCGCCTCCGCGCGCACCCGCGAGCCGCCGGCACCGATCAGGTAGACGACCGAGGCGTGCGTCCCGACGCGCGCCATGTCCGCGGAGCCGCGCCAGTGCGGCCCGGCAGCGGCGAACGCGTCGATCATGCGTGCGTCGTGCGGTTCGTAGTGCAGTTCGCACGCCTGGCCGCTGTCCATGTGCATCAGCACCTGGCCGGCGAACAGGTAGCCGCCGCTGTCCTGGACGATGCGCGCGAGCAGGTCGGACCGATCCAGCCATGGGCCGGGGATGCACAGCACGATCTTGGGAGGCTCGATCAAGGGAGGCGGCTCCTTGCCGTCAGATGGACTCGCACATGTGCGAACAGCGCACGCGCATGGCCGCCGCCGCCGCGGAGAGGCGCCGGCCGTGCGCGCCGCACTCAGGTCAGCGCCGTCATCACGCCCTTGCGGTAGGCCGGGCGTTGCTGCAGGCGCTGGTACCAGGCGTGCAGGTGCGGCAGCGCCGGGCGTTCGATCGGCATCTCGAACCAGGCATAGGCGAAACTGCCCAGCGGAATGTCGCCCATCGCGAAGTGCTCGCCCGACAGCCACGGCTGCTGCGCCAGCGCGGCGTCGGCGGTGCGCAGCAACGCGGCCGATTGTTCCAGCGCGGTGGCGATCCTGGCCGCATCGCGCTGTTCGGGCGCGGTGCGCAGCACGCCCCAGAACAGATCGCGAAAGGCGCCAGCGAAGCGCGAGGTGGTCCAGTCCATCCACTTGTCGCCGTGCGCGCGCAGCACCGGATCCTGCGGGTACAGCGTGCCAGGCGCGTAGCGCGCGGCCAGGTAGCGCACGATGGCGTTGGATTCCCACAGCGCCAGGCCATCGTCCTCGATCGCCGGCACCAGGCCATTGGGATTGAGTGCGCGATAGGCCGGTGCGTCGTTGCCGCCGAAGGCGCCGCCAACCTCGATGGACGTGTAGGCCAGGCCGATCTCCTCGGCGCACCACAGCACCTTGCGGACGTTGCTCGAGTTGTGGCGGCCCCAGATGGTCAGCATGTCGGCACTCCGCTTGCGGTTGCCGGATTCTACGCCGGCACGCTGCGCCAGCGCCCAACGCGGCATGCGCCGCCGCGCCATCGCGGTCGGCGGCGTGCGCAGCGCACCATTCCAGTTTGCGTATCGCGCGGCCGATTTACGTGATTGGTCGGCGCCGGACGGCTGCCCTATCCTGCCGCCAAGGCCCGGCCTGCGCTGTTCTGCGCCCCGCCAGACCTACCGCGCCACTGCCGACCTCTCGCCCATGCGTGCATTCGCTCGTTCCCCCATCTCGCGGTTGCTGGCCTCCTGCCTCGCCACCTGGGCAGGCGCCGCGGTCGCGGCCGATCGCCTCACCGTCGACCTGGGGCAGGACACCGGCCCGTTCCACGGCGGCGCGTCCGGCAGTCTCTACGGCCTCTACGACGCACGCCTGCCGTCCCCGAACCTGGTCGAGGGCATCGGCCTGCGCAGCGTGGCGACCAAGGCGCAGGACGGGCTGCAGCATCCCGGCGCCGATGCGCTGGAGGTGATCCGTTCCATCGCTAGCGGCTCCGGTGGCGATACCTACATCTACATGACCGACATCCACCGCGGTTTCCCCTACCGCTGGACGCAGGGCGACTGTGCGCAGTCGGTGGCGCACTATCTGGACGAGATCGCGCGCCAGGTCGAACAGGTCAAGGCGCTGCCTGCGGAGTACCGCCGGCACGTGGTGTTCGTGCCGTTCAACGAGCCCGAAGGCAACATGTTCGCCAAGGCCGCCGCACCCGGACAGGAGGGTCCGGACAGTTGCAATGGCGTGGATTGGCGCAGCGACCCGAGCGCCTATTTCGACGCGTGGGACCGTGCATGGCGACGTATCCGCGCCATCCTGCCGGACGCGCGCATCGCCGGCCCCAACACCAGCATCCTGTACGACCAGGACAAGGGGTTCCTGCACCATGCGCTGCGCGCGGGCACCCTGCCGGACGTGGTCACCTGGCACGAGCTGACCAATCCCGCGTCGCTGACGCGCAGCGTGGCCCGCTTCCGCGGCTGGGAGCAGGAACTGTTCGCCGGCACCGCGCTGGCCGGCCGGCACCTGCCGATCAACATCGACGAATACGCGTTCAACTACCACACGTCGGTGCCGGGGCAGATCGTGCAGTGGGCGGCGGCGATCGAAGCGGCGAAGGTCGATGCCGATCTGGCGTACTGGAACATCGACGGCAACCTGAGCGACTCGGCCGTCCAGGCCAATCGCGGCAACGGCCAGTGGTGGCTGCTGAACGCCTATGCCGCGATGCGCGGCATGCGCACCGTGGCGGTCACGCCACCGCATCCTGGGCAGGACGACAGCCTGCAGGCCGTGGCCGCGTTCGACCCGCAGCAGACGCAAGCGCGGGTCCTGTTCGGCGGCGGCAGCGGGCCCGCCACGCTCTCCTTGACCCACCTTCCCCATGCCAGCTTCGGCGCGCAGGCCCGCGTGGTGGTGCACGAAATCTCCTGGACCGGACAGCTCGGCGACGCCGCTGCGCCGCGCCTGCTTGCGGACGTGCAGGTGCCGGTCGTCGCGGACGGCATCGATCTGCAGTTCGGCCATGGCGCGTTGCCGGCGCTGGCGGCCGAATCGGCCTACAGCCTGGTGGTCATGCCCGGCACGCACGGCGGCGCTGCGGGCACGCCGCCACTGCGCTGGCAGCGGCAGTACGAAGCCGAGGACGCCGCGCACCACGGCAGCGGCTACGAACGGCGTGGCCCGGAAGGCTCGCCGCAGGCGCTCGATCGCTTCTTCACCTCCGGCCGCTACGCGGTCGGCGGATTCGCCAGCGCGCGCGACGTGCGCCTGGACTTCCCCATCGAGGTGCCGCAGGACGGCGTGTACGATCTGCGCATCCTCGCCAACAGTTTCAATCAGGATCCGCTGGTCGCCGCGCTCGGGCCGACCAATGTCTTCGTGCGCGTCGACGGGGACGCGGCCAGCGAACGCGAGGTGATGCTGCCGCTCGGCTACAAGCCGGTGGTGTGGGACCACGCCGACCTGCGCATCGCACTGCGCGCGGGCCGCCATGTGCTTAGCATCGCCAGCGCGAGCGCGGACGGGCGCCGGCATACGCACGGCAATGCGCTGATCGATCGCATCAGCCTGTCCTTGCCCGACCCCGCCAGCGACACGCATATCTACGAAGCCGAACTCGCCAGACTGGACGGCGGCGCGCAGGCGCGCTACGACCGCGACGACGTCTCCGGCGCCGGCGCGGTGGCGCTGCCGGCCGGCGCCACCGCCACCTTCTGGGTGTATGCGCCGCAGGCAGGATTGACGCCGCTGTCGCTGGATGTGGCCACGCCCGGCGCGTTGTCGCTCGCCGTCAACGGCCACCCGCTGCAGGCGCCTGCGCAGCGCGTGTTCCTGATGGACGGGATCAACAAGATCGTGGTCGGCGGCAGCGCCGAGCGCCCGCTGCTGGATCGCCTGCGTGTAGGCCCCGGCGCCGTGCTCGGCCCGCGCTACGAAGCCGAACAGGCGACGCTCGCCGGCAGCACGCAGCGCACCAAGGCCACCCTCGCCAGCGGCGGCGAGGCGGTCACCGGGATCGGCGGCGCACCCGGCAACGGCAATACGCTCACCTTCGACTCGGTCGCGGTCGCGCGCACCGGTTCGTACATGCTCACCCTGCGCTACGCCAACGACGAGCAGTCAAAAGCGAGCCATTACAATCCCGATCCGCTGGCCCGCATCGGGCGCATCCGCGTCAACGGGGCGCCGCCGATACTGGCGAGCTTCCCGCACAGCTTCCACCGCAACAACTGGTGGGAACTGAGCGTGCCGGTCGAACTGCACGCCGGGCGCAATCGCATCCAGATCTCCGGCGAAGAGGTGCCGGACGCCGACGGCGTCCACTACATCTCGCAGCGCGCGCCCAACATCCTGCTGCGCTCGCGGTACGCGCCGGACATCGACTGGATCGCGGTCACCCCGCTGCAGGACGACACCGCGGCGTTGGCGCCCCGCTAGCGGGTGCTGCCGCCGGCAACGCAGGCGCGCACGCGCGGGCGCACTGGTGCCACGCGGCGGCCTGGGTCAGGCAAGCGCATCCGCCGCCGGCAGGCGCCGGGTCAGCAACCGCTGCAGCAGGCAGAACAGCAGCAACAGGCCGCCGATCACGATGCGCGTCCACCACGAACTGAGCGTGCCGTCGAACACGATCAGGGTCTGGATCGCCCCCAGGATCAGCACGCCGAACAGCGTGCCGATCACGTAACCGCTGCCGCCGGCCAGCAGCGTGCCGCCGATCACCACCGCGGCGATGGCGTCCAGTTCCAGGCCCTGCGCATGCAGGCTGTAGCCGGACAGCATGTAGAACGTGCACACCACCCCGGCCAGCGCCGAGCAGAAGCCGCTGAAGGCGTAGACGCGCACCTGGGTCGCCTCCACCGGCAGGCCCATCAGCCGCGCCGAGGCCTCGCTGCCGCCAAGCGCGTACACGCAACGGCCGAAGCGGGTGCACTGGGTCAGCCACATGCCCAGCGCCACCATCGCCAGCGCGATCAACGCACCGACCGACAGCGACGCGTCGCCGCCCAGCGGCAGCCGCGCCTGCGCGATCGCGGTGTACAGCGGGTCGGTGATCGGGATCGAATCGACGCTGATCAGGTAACTGGCGCCGCGCGCCAGGAACATGCCGGCCAGGGTCACCACGAACGGCTGCAGGCGGTAGCGCTGGATCAGCAGGCCCATGAACGCACCGAAGACGCCGCCGAGCAGCAGCACCAGCGGGATCGCCGCCAGCGGCGACCAGCCATGGCGCTCGACCAGCGATGCCGACAGCACGGTGGTGAACGCCAGCACCGCGCCCACCGACAGGTCGATGCCGCCGCTGAGGATCACCAGGCTCATGCCCACCGCGGCGATGCACAGGAAGGCATTGTCGATCAGCAGATTGGCCAGCACCTGCGGCGCCAGGAAGCCGTCGTAGAGCACCCCGCCGGCCGCGAGCATGGCCACGAACAGCGCCACGGTGATCGCCAGCGGCAGGCGCGCGCCCTGCAGCATGCCGGCCGCCTTGCGCAGTCCGGACCCGACCAGGCGCGGAGCCGCCGCGCTCATGGCCGCACCTGCGGCGGCGGCCGCCGGATCCAGCCGCGCAGGTTGGCGCGGAAGCGCGGCGATTGCAGCAGCATCACCGCGAACACCAGCAATGCCTTGATCAGCATGGTCACCTGCGCCGGCACGCCGAAGGCGTAGATGGTCGCGGTCAGGGTCTGGATGATCAGCGCGCCGATCACGCTGCCGGCCAGGCTGAAGCGGCCGCCATCGAGCAGCGTGCCGCCGAGGGTGACCGCGAGGATCGCGTCCAGTTCCATCAATTGCCCGGCGTTGTTGGCGTCGGCGCTCTTGACGTTGGAGCTGATCAGCAACCCGGCCAGGCCGGCGCTGAACGCGCAGAACACGTACAGCAGCACCGCGATCAGCCGCGCGCGCACGCCCGCCACCCGCGCCGCGCGCGGGTTGTGGCCGATGGCGCGCACGAACAGCCCCAGCGCGGTGCGCCCCAGCAGCAGTTGCAAGGCGGCGAACACCGCCGCGACCACGAACAGCGCGAACGGCAGGCCGAGCAGGAAGCCGTTGCCCAGGTAGAAATACGGCGGGTAGTAGATGGTCAGGATCTGCCCGTCGCCGATCAGCTGCGCGATGCCGCGCCCGGCCACCATCAGGATCAGCGTGGCGATGATCGGCTGCATGCCGACCTTGACCACCAGCAACCCGTTCCACAGCCCGCACAGCGCCGCCGCCAGCAGCGGTGCCAGCAGAACCGCCCACAGCGGGAAGCGGCTGTGTTCGCCGCCGCCGATCATCCACGCCGCCACGGTCGCGGCGATCGCCACCACCGCGCCGACCGAGATGTCCAGGCCGCGCACCGCGATCACCAGGGTCATGCCCATCGCCACCAGCGCCAGCGGCGCGGCGCGGTTGCCGATGTCGACCAGGTTGCCGTACAGGTGGCCGTCGCGCCATTGCAGGCTCAGGAAGCCGGGATCGAACAGGCCGTTGCCGAGCAGCAGCACGGCCAGCGTCGCCAGCGGCCAAAACAGCGGGTGCGTGCGCAGCCGTGCCGGCCAGCGCGCCACGGCGGCGTCGGGTGTGGCGGCGGCGCTCATGCCGCGCTCCCGGCGATCAGCTCAAAGATCGCGCGCTCGCCGCAGCCGCCCGGCAATTCGCCGACCAGGCGGCGTTCGCGCAGCACCGCGATGCGGTCGGCGATGCGCGCGATCTCGGCGACCTCGGCGGAGATGAACAGCACCGCCATGCCCTCGCGGGCCAGGGCCAGGATCCGGGTCATGATCTCCTGCTTGGCGGCGATGTCGATGCCGCGGGTGGGTTCGTCCAGGATCAGCAGCCGCGGCCGCGTCGCCAGCCAGCGCGCCAGCACCACCTTCTGCTGGTTGCCGCCGGACAGCAGCCCCACCGGCGTCTCCAGGCTGGCGGTCTTGATGCCCAGCACGTCCACGTAACCCTGCGCGATGCGCAGTTGCTCGGCTGGCGCCAGGAACCGGCGCAGGCCCATGCGCGCCTGCAAGGCCAGCACGATGTTCTCGCGCACCGACAGTTCGGCGACGATGCCCTCGGTCTTGCGTTCTTCCGGGCACAGCGCCAGGCCGTGGGCGATCGCATCGGGCGGGCCGCGCAGCGCCACGTCGCGGCCGTCGATCGCCACGCGGCCGCGATCGGCACGGTCCAGCCCGAACAGCAACCGCGCCAGTTCGGTGCGGCCGGCGCCGAGCAGGCCGGCCAGGCCCAGCACCTGGCCTTGACGCAGTTGCAGGTCGACCGGCTGCAACTGGCCTCGCCGGCCCAGACCCTGCGCCTGCAGCAGCGGCGCAGCGTCCTCGGGCGCGGCCGCGCGCACCGCGGCGGCCGCGGCGCTGGCCGGGTCGAGCGCGCGCCCGACCATCGCCGCGACCAGTTGCGGCGCCGGCAATTCCGCCGGCGTGTATTCGCCGACCAGGCGGCCGTTGCGCAGCACGCTGATGCGGTCGGCCACCGCGTACACCTGGTCCAGGAAGTGGGTGACGAACAGGATCGCCATGCCGCCATCGCGCAGCGCGCGCATCACCCGGAACAGTTCGGCCACCTCGCCTTCGTCGAGACTGGAAGTGGGTTCGTCGAGGATCAGCACCCGCGCCGACACGCCGACCGCGCGCGCGATCGCCACCATCTGCTGCACCGCCACCGGATAGCTGCCCAGCGCGCGCCGCACGTCGATGGCGATGCCCAAACGCTGCAGGCCGGCCTCGGCCTCGCGCTCGACCCGGCGCCAGTCGATGCGCCGCAGCCAGCCGCGCAGCGGGTAGCGGCCGGCGAACAGGTTCTCGGCCACCGACAGGTTCGGGCACAGGTTCACTTCCTGGTACACGGTGCTGATGCCGAGCCGTTGCGCCTGCTGCGGCGACGCCGGCGCCACCACCGCACCGTCCAGCGCGATACGCCCGGCGTCGGCGGCGGCCACGCCGGTGAGCAGCTTGATCAGGGTCGACTTGCCGGCGCCGTTCTGGCCCATCAACGCGTGGATCTCGCCGCCGCGCAGGCGCAGCGCCATGTCCTCCAGCGCGGCCACGCCGGCATAGGCCTTGCTCAGTCCCTGCGCCTCCAGCACCAGCGGATGCATGCGCGCGGCCTCAGTACTTGCGCTTGGGCAGTTCGGCCGCGGCCTGGTCCTGGGTGTACACCGACTCCTCCACCACGATGCGCTTGGGCAGCGGCTTGCCGGCCTTGAGGTCGCGAATGGCCTGCACCAGTTGCGGGCCCAGCAGCGGATTGCATTCGACGGTGACGTTGAGCTTGCCGGCCTGCATCGCCTCGAACGCGCCCTTCACCCCGTCCACCGAGATCACCAGGATGTCCTTGCCCGGCTTCAGGCCGGCTTCCTCGATCGCCTGGATCGCGCCGATCGCCATGTCGTCGTTGTGCGCGTAGAGCACGTCGATGTTGCGTCCCTCCGACTTCAGGAATGCCTCCATCACTTCCTTGCCCTTGGCGCGGGTGAAGTCGCCGCTCTGCGAGCGCACGATCTGGAAGCGCGGATGCGCGGCCAGTATCTCTTTGAAACCCTTCATGCGATCGATCGCCGGCGCCGAGCCGACGGTGCCCTGCAGTTCGACGATGCGCACCGGCGTGTCGCCGTCCTTCAGCGGCGAACGCTCGACCAGCCAGCGCGCCGCCTTGCGTCCTTCCTCGACGAAATCCGAACCGATCAGGGTCACGTACAGGCTGTCGTCGGACACCTTCACCGCGCGGTCGGTCAGCACCACCGGGATCTTCGCGGCCTTGGCCTCGCGCAGCACCGTCTCCCAGCCCGACTCCACCACCGGCGAAAACGCGATCACGTCCACGCGCTGGGCGATGAACGAGCGCAGCGCCTTGATCTGGTTCTCCTGCTTCTGCTGCGCGTCGGAGAACTTCAGCGTCATGCCGGCATCGGCCACGGCCTGCTTGATCGAAGCGGTGTTGGCGGTGCGCCATTCGCTCTCGGCGCCGACCTGGCTGAAACCGACGGTGAGTTGCCCGTGCGCCTTGCCGGCGTCCTTGCCGCCGCCGGAACACGCGGCCAGCGCCATCCCCAGCAGTGCCGCGATTCCCAGCGCCCGCATTCCCGACGTGTGCTTGTGCATAGCCCCTCCTCGTTGATGGCACGCTGGCGGCGGACGGGCCCGGAGGCCGCGCCGCGCCGCCCACCCTCCCAGGCCGGCGTGCGCTGATTCGATCAGTTCATGGTGCGGATGTGTAAGCCGTCTTGACCGTGGTGTAGAACTCCACCGCATACCGGCCCTGTTCGCGCGGGCCGTAGCTGGAGGCCTTGCGTCCGCCGAACGGGACATGCGGGTCGACGCCGGCGGTGGGCAGGTTGACCATCACCATGCCCGCCTGCGCGTGCCGCTTGAAATGCGTGGCGTGCTTCAGCGAGCGCGTGGCGATGCCGGCGCACAGGCCGAATTCGGTGTCGTTGGCCAGGGCCAACGCGTGTTCGTAGTCGTCGGCCACCAGCACCGCGGCGACCGGGCCGAACACCTCCTCGCGCGCGATGCGGTGCTGCGGCTGCGCGGCCACCAGCGCCGGGCGCAGGTAGTAGCCGCGGTGCGCGCACTCCAGCGCCTCGCCGCCGTAGAGCAGTTCGGCGCCTTCCTCGCGGGCGATGCGTAGGTAGTCGCGGTCCTGTTCGAACTGGCTGGCGCTGGCGACCGGCCCGATGTCCACGCCCGGCTCCAGCGCATGGCCGATCTTCAGCGCGGCCAGGCGCGTGCGCACACGTGCGACGAAGTCGTCGTGCACTGCGCGTTCGACGATCAGCCGGCTCGACGCGGTGCAGCGCTGGCCGGTGGAGAAGTAGGCGCCGTTGACCGCGATCTCCGCCGCCAGGTCCAGGTCGGCGTCGGCCAGCACCACCAGCGGATTCTTGCCGCCCATCTCCAACTGGATCTTCAGCCCGCGCTCGGCGGCCTGGCGCAGCAGCCGGTTGCCGGTGGGCACCGAGCCGGTGAAGCTCAGCGCATCGATGCCGCGCTCGCCGACCAGCGCCTGGCCGACCGTGCTGCCGCTGCCGAGCACCAGGTTGAACGCGCCGTCGGGCAGGCCGGCGCGGCTGAGGATCTCGGCCAGCGCCCAGGCGCAGCCGGGCACGATCTCCGCCGGCTTGAACACCACCGTGTTGCCGTAGGCCAGCGCCGGCGCGATCTTCCACGCCGGGATCGCCAGCGGGAAATTCCACGGCGCGATGATGCCGACCGTGCCGACCGGCTCGCGGGTGATCTCGACGTTGACCCCGGGCCGGGTGGAGGCCAGCGTCTCGCCGGGAATGCGCAGCGCCTCGCCGGCGAAGAACTTGAAGATCTGCCCGGCGCGCGCCGCCTCGCCGATGCTCTCCGGCAAGGTCTTGCCCTCTTCCGAGGCCAGCAGCGCGCCCAGTTCCTGCTTGCGCGCCAGGATCTCGCTGCCGACCGCGTCCAGCGCGTCGGCGCGCTGCTGCGGGGTGCTCGCGGCCCACGCCGACTGCGCCGCGTTGGCGGCGGCGATCGCCTCGCGCACCGTGGCCGCGTCGAGGCTGCCGGCTTCGCCGACCGGTGCCGACAGGTCGGACGGATTCTCGTCGGGGGCGAGGTCGTCGCCGGCCACCCAGCGGCCGTCGATGTAGCTCTGGAAACGTCGGGTCATGCCTACCTCCGTGCGGTTCTACAGCGCGCGCACGCCGCCCAGGGCGAATCCGCTGTCGACGCGCTGCAAGGGATTGACCAGCGCCGCGCCGAACTCGGCCAGTTCGATCTCGAAGCGGTCGCCGGGCTGCGCCTGCACGCCGTCGGCAAAGCTCAGCGTGGCGGTGCCGAAGAAGTGCAGGTGCACGTCGCCGGGCACGCGGTGCGCGGCGTACTTGAAATGGTGGTACTCGAGATTGGCCAGCGAATGGCACATGTTGGCCTCGCCGGTGACGAAGGGCTTCTCCCAGATCACCGCATCGCCGCGGCGGATGCGGCTGTGCCCGCGCAGGTCGCGCGGCAACGGGCCGCAACGCAGCTCCGGGCCGACCGCGCAGGCACGCAGCTTGGAATGGGCCAGGTACAGGTAGTTCTGGCGCTCGGTGACGTGGTCGGAGAACTCGTTGCCCAGCGCGAAGCCGAGCCGGTACGGCACGCCGTCGACGCCGATCACGTACAGCCCGACCAGTTCCGGCTCCTCGCCGCCGTCCAGGGCGAAATCCGGCGACGGCAGCGGCGCACCCGGCGCGACCAGGCTGCTGCCGTCGCCCTTGTAGAACCACTCCGGCTGCGCGCCGGGCTGACCATCGCGCGGGATGCCGCCGTCCACGCCGAGCTGGAAGATCTTCATCGAATCGGTGAGCGTGCCCTGCGCCGCCTGCTGCTGCAGGTTCTGGTGCATGGCATCGCGGGTGGCGGCGCTGCCCAGGTGGGTCAGGCCGGTGCCGGTGACGCGGCAATGCGCCGGGTCCGGATGGGTCAGCGGCGACAGCACCCGGCCGGCGGCCAGCAGCGCGGCGTAGTCGAGCACACGCTCGCCGCGTAGCTGCTGCACCTGCGCCTCCAGGCTATTGCCGGCGGCCAGCGCCGCGTTGGCCAGCGCATAGGTGGACGCCACCTCGCGCAGCAGCCGCACCTGGCGGCCATCGTCTTCCACCACGCCGACGCCGGGGCTGCCTGCGTCATCGAGCAACTGGATCAATCGCATGAATCTGTCGCCTGTCGGGATGCGGACTCGCAGCGGGCGACGCGGGACACGCGCGGCGCGATGCGCCCGACCTATTCTGGCCGGACGACCTATATGCAACAAATATCGGTTTTGGCTTAACGTATACGAACATTCATATCGCTCTGAGCGCCATGCCCGCTGCCCCGCCCTGGTTCGTCCGCGCCCGCCTGAAGACCCGGCAATTGATGCTGCTGCTGGCGATCGAGGAGGAAGGCAACATCCACCGTGCCGCCGAGACCTTGAACATGTCGCAGCCGGCCGCCTCCAAGCTGCTCAAGGACCTGGAGGACATGCTGGCGGTGCCGCTGTTCGAGCGCCTGCCGCGCGGCATGCGCGCCACCTGGTACGGCGAGGCGATGATCCGCCACGCGCGCATCGCCCTGGCCAGCCTGGGCGAGGCCGGCGCCGAGATCGAGGCGCTGAAGGCCGGCTATGCCGGCAGCGTCGGCGTCGGCGCGATCGCCGGCCCGGCGATGAGCCTGCTGCCGTCGGCGCTGGCCCAGGTCGGCGCGCAGCATCCGCTGCTGCGGGTGAGCCTGCGCGTGGACGGCAGCGACGTGCTGCTGGAGCAACTGGCGCAGAACAAGCTGGACATCGTGGTGGCGCGGCTGTTCGCGCGGCACGACAAGCGCCACCTGCACTACCAGGCGCTGGCCGAGGAAAAGGTCTGCGCCATCGCCCGCCCCGGCCATCCGCTGCTGGCGGGGCCGCTGCCGACGCTGGCCGTGCTGGCCGAGGCGCCGTGGATCGTGCCGCCGGACGGCAGCGTGCTGCGCCATCGCTTCGAACTGATGTTCCAGAACGCCGGGCTGGAAGCGCCCAAGCGGGTGATCGAGACCTCGGCGCTGGTGGTGCTGCCGCAGCTGCTGCGCCATGGCGACGCGCTGGCGGTGGTACCGGAGGACGTGGCCCGGCATTTCGCCGACCACGGCAGCGTGGCGATCGTGCCGGCGGCGCTGTCCTGCCGCATGGACGCCTTCGGCCTGATCACCCGCCGCGACTGGCTGCTGTCGCCGGGCGCGCGGATCGTGCTGCAGGCGCTGCAGGAGGCGGCGGCGACGGTCTACGGCGTCGCCGCACCGTCGCTGTCGACGGACGACTGATTGCGTCTGCCGTAGGAGCGGCTTCAGCCGCGACGCGCAATGCGTGACGCACCTGCCACTGCCAGGGACAGCCGATCGCGTCGGGACTGAAGTCCCTCCCACAACACCGCCGCGGTCCCGGCGCGCGGCTTTTGTGGGAGCGGCTTCAGCCGCGACGCGCGATGCCCGAATCCCGCGTCGCTCAGGTCCAGCCGCCGTCCACCACGAACTCCTGCGCGGTGATCGCGCGCGCCTCGTCCGAGGCCAGGAACAGCGCCATGCGCGCGATGTCCTCCGGCATCACCTTGTCCGGCAGGCACTGGTTGCGCGCCAGTTCGCGTTCGCCGGCCTCGTCCAGCCACAGGGTGACCTGGCGTTCGGTCATCACCCAGCCCGGGGTCAGCACGTTGATGCGGATCCGCGCCGCGCCCAGGTCGCGGGCCAGGCCGCGGGTCAGGCCGTTCACCGAGGACTTGGCGGTGGCGTACACCGGGTAGCCGCCGGTCTTGCTCTGCCAGCCGGTGGAGCCGAGGTTGACGATGGAACCGCCGCCCAGCCGCTGCATGCCCGGCACCACCGCCTGGATGGCGAAGAACGCCGCACGCTGGTTGATCGACACGCAGCGCTCCCAGTACTCCGGGGTCACCGCGTCGAGCGCGTGGCGGTCGTCGCTGCCGACGTTGTTGAGCAGCACGTGGAAGTCGCCCAGCTCGGCCGCCGCGTCGCCGATCGCCGCCTGCAGCGCGGCCACGTCGGTGACGTCGCAGCGGCGCCACCACGGCGCGGTCAGGCCGGCCGCGGCCAGGCGCTCGGCCAGCGCGGCGCTGGCCTCGGCCGCGACGTCCACGAAGGCCACCTGCGCGCCCTGCGCGGCGAAGGCTTCGACCAGCGCGGCGCCGATGCCGGAGCCGCCGCCGGTGATGAAGACGCGGCGCCCGTGCAGGCTGCCGTAGGTTGCGTTGCCGAGGGAGGAAGGCGCTGCGCTTGCCGAGTTGTCCATGCCGTTTCGCTCTAGGTGGATAGGATTTCGATATATGAAAACAAATATCCATTCGGAGATATTTGCTATTTTTCACGTATCAATATGCCCGCTAGCATCCCCGGCGTAAAGCATCCGGGGGCGGCTTGCGCACAAGGCGGATCCCGGCGTCCTGGACTCGAGGAATCCGCCAACATGGGCTCACCCAGCAAACCGCCGCGCCGCAGCCAGGCGTGGTTCGGGCGCGAAGGCAAGCAAGGCTTCTACTACCGCAGCTGGCTCAAGAGCGCCGGCCATCCGCACGACATGTTCGATGGCCGCCCGGTGATCGGCATCTGCAACACCTGGTCGGAACTGACCCCGTGCAACGGCCACCTGCGCGAACTGGCCGAACACGTCAAACGCGGCGTGTACGAGGCCGGCGGGTTCCCGCTGGAGTTCCCGGTGATGTCGCTGGGCGAGACGCAGATGCGCCCCACCGCAATGCTGTTCCGCAACCTCGCCAGCATGGACGTGGAGGAATCGATCCGCGCCAATCCGCTGGACGGGGTGGTGCTGCTGATGGGCTGCGACAAGACCACCCCGTCCTTGCTGATGGGCGCGGCCAGCGTGGACCTGCCGACCATCGGCGTGTCCGGCGGGCCGTCGCTGTCGGGCAACTGGCGCGGGCAAGCGCTGGGCTCGGGCACCGGCGTGATCGAGATGTCGGAGATGGTCCGCGCCGGCACCCTGAGCCAGGACGATTTCGTCGAGGCCGAAGCCTGCATGCAGCGCTCCAAGGGCAGCTGCATGACCATGGGCACCGCCTCGACCATGGCCAGCATGGTCGAGGCGCTGGGCATGTCGCTGCCGGAGAACGCGGCGATCCCGGCGGTGGACGCGCGCCGCGCGCGGCTGGCGCGGCTCAGCGGGCGGCGCATCGTGCAGATGGTGGAAGAGGATCTGCGCATGTCGCAGATCCTCAGCGCCGACGCCTTCGCCAACGCGATCAAGGTCAATGCGGCGATCGGCGGCTCCACCAACGCGGTGCTGCACCTGCTCGCCCTGGCCGGCCGCGTGGGCGTGCCGCTGCAACTGGACGACTGGGACCGGCTGGGCTCGCGGCTGCCGTGCCTGGTCAATCTCAAACCGTCCGGCCAGTACCTGATGGAAGACTTCTACTATGCCGGCGGGCTGCCGGCGGTGATGCGCGAACTCGGCAACGAACTGGCGCTGGACGCGCGCACCGTCAACGGCCGCACCCTGGGCGAGAACGTGGCGCAGGCGCCGTGCTGGAACCGCGAGGTGATCCATCCGCTGGACGCGCCGGTGCGCGCGGAGGCCGGCATCGCCGTGCTGCGCGGCAACCTGGCGCCGGACGGCGCGGTGATCAAGCCCTCGGCCGCCTCGCCGCACCTGTTGCGACACCGCGGGCGCGCGGTGGTGTTCGAGAGCATCGAGGACTTCAAGGCGCGCATCGACGACGAGGCGCTGGACATCGACGCCGACTGCATCATGGTGCTCAAGCACTGCGGCCCGCGCGGCTACCCGGGTATGGCCGAGGTCGGCAACATGCCGCTGCCGCCGAAGCTGCTGCGCGCCGGCGTCACCGACATGGTGCGCATCTCCGACGCGCGCATGAGCGGCACCGCCTACGGCACGGTGGTGCTGCACGCCTCGCCGGAGGCCGCCGCCGGCGGCACCCTGGCGCTGGTGCGCGACGGCGACATCATCGAACTCGACGTCCCCGGCCGCGCGTTGCACCTGGAAGTCAGCGACGAGGAACTGCTGCGCCGGCGCAGCGAATGGACCCCGCCGCCGGCGCCGACGCGCGGCTGGAGCAAGCTCTACGTGGAGCACGTGCAGCAGGCACACCTGGGCGCCGACCTGGACTTCCTGGTCGGCGGCAGCGGCGACGCGGTGGCGCGCGATTCGCATTAGTGGGTCGCGGCCAGATGCATCCATCTTGCTTTCGCAGGAGCGGCTTCAGCCGCGATGGGCGCTACCGGTAGAGCCCATCGCGGCTGAAGCCGCTCCTACAGCAAGCCCGCCGTGTGCACTGTGGGAGGGACTTCAGTCCCGACGCATTGCGCCATCGGAAAGCGCACCACGTCGCGCGCCGCCACTGCATGACAGTCGGCTCCCACAGGAAGTGGCGAACACCGCCGTGTTCCCCGCGCATCGCACCCCACGTCACCGAACCGTCATCTGCAGCTTCTAGCCTGCCCGGCACCCCAGGGACAAGGCAGGCGCGGTGGCGGCTCACCCCAAACGCACATGGGCGCGCATGTTCGCCGAACACGGCCCGGTGCTGCGCGGCTTCTTCGTGCGCCGCGGCGCACGCGAGGACGCCGAGGACATGGTGCAGGAGACCTATCTGCGGCTGCTGCGCGCGCATCGGCAGCAGGGCGAGGCCATCGCCAATCCCGAAGCCTATCTGTACACCGTCGCGCAGAACCTGGCGCGCGAACAGGCCGCGCGTCGCCGCCAGGCGCCGCTGCGCATCGACGAGATGGAGCAGTTCTCGCAATTGCTGGCGGCGGGAGACGACGTGGAAGACAGCGCACACCGGCGGCAGCGCCAGCAACAGTTGCAGGCCCTGCTCGCCGATCTGCCCGCGCGCACCCGTGCGGTGCTGGTGATGCAGTACCGCGACGGGCTGAGCTACAAGCAGATCGCCGAACGCATGGGCGTGTCGCCGCACATGGTCAAGAAACACGTGGTGCGCGGGCTGTCGGCCTGCCGACGCGCGCTGGCCGACAGCGGAGACCGCTGGTGAACGACAGCGCCTTCTCTTCGCGTAGCGCCATCGCCGATGCCGCGCACTGGCATGCATTGCAGCGCATGCAGCCGCTGGATGCGAAACAGGAACAGCAACTGCTGGACTGGCTGACCGCCTCGCCGCAGCACCTGCGCGAGTATCTGGCGATGCAGCGCGTGGCCGGCGACCTCGGCGAAGCGCTGCGCGGCATGGACCTGGACGTGGACGCCTTGCTCGCCAGCGACGCCGCCGCCGATGGTGCCGCGGGCGGCAACGTGATCGCCCTGCCTGTGCCGCGGCGCGCGCCAGCGGCGGCAGCAGTGCGCGCGCCGCGCGTCCATGCCGCCTCGCGCTGGCGCCTGGCCGCGGCCGCCGCGGTGTGCGCGATGGCGGTGCTGATCGGCTGGGCCTGGCCGCGCAGCCAGACCTACCGCACCGCGCTCGGCGAACAGCGCAGCGTGCAACTGGCCGACGGCAGCGTGGTGCGGCTCAATGCGCAGACCCGGGTGCGCGCCACACTGACCCCGTGGAGTCGCACGCTGCAGTTGCTGCAGGGCCAGGCCAGCTTCGTCGTCGCCGCCGACCGCCGCCCGCTGCAGGTGCAGGCCGGCGGCCTGCGCGTGCAGGACATCGGCACCACCTTCGACATCGCCCTGCACCCCGACCAGGCGCGCATCGAGGTGTCGTCCGGACGCGTGCAGGTGTGGCGCGAGGACCGGCCGCAGCAGCCGATGCTGGCCGATCTGGGTGCCGGCCAGAGCGCACGCATCGACACCGCCGACGGCCGGATCGAACTGGGCAACGAGGATGTCGCCGCCATGCACGCGTGGTGGCAACACCGCATCGTGTTCCGCGACGAACCGCTGGCCAACGTCGCCGAGGATTTCAACCGGCTCAACCGCACCCGCCTGCTGATCGACGATGCCGACGCCGGGGCGATGCGGCTGACCGGCAACCTGCGTGGCGACGACGTCGCCGCATTGCGTGCGTTCCTCGATGCGCAGCCGACATTGCAGGTGCGCACCAGCGCCGACGGCATCCACGTGCGCAGCCGCACGCCCACCAAGACGCACCTGCAGTAGCGCGACAAGCGCGTCGCGCGCGATGCACGCCGCACGCATCGTCCAGACCTGGGTCAGTACTCCGTCGCGTGCCATCAACGCGTCATACGCATCGTGCACGCGCATCCGTGCGCGCACGCGACGCCAGCACGCGCTGCACGTGTCACAGAAAATTCATCGAAAAACGGTGCCCGATCTTCGCCGTCGCGCCTCGTAGTCCGGGGACAGCGCAGGCAAACGCCCGATGGCGATGCCGCGCGCACCACCACCCCCGCTTTCACAGGACCCGACGATGCGCCGCACCCTGTTCCTTTCCATCGCCCTCGCCCTGCACGCCGGCGCCGCCGGCGCGCAGACCGCGCCCGTCGCGGTCGATGCGATTCCCGCGCAGCCGCTGGCGCGCGCGCTCAATGCACTGTCGCGGCAGACCGGCCTGCAGTTCGTCTATGCCGCCGGCAGCACCGGCAATCCGCAGACCCATGGCAGCCGCGCCGGCGCGGCGCCGGAACAGGCGCTGCAGCAACTGCTCGACGGCACCGGGCTGCGCTACCGCTTCCTCACCCCGACCACGGTGACCATCGAGGCGGCGAGCGCGCCGGCCGAAACAGCGACCACCGCGCCGCCGGCAATGACGGCCTCACCGACGCCGGCACCGGCAACGCCGGCAGATGCACCGGTCAAGCAACTGGACGGCATCCAGGTGCTCGGCAGCTACGCCGGCAGCCTCAGCGCCGCGCTGCGCGAGAAGCGCTACGCCGACAGCGTGGTCGACGTGATCGCCGCCGAGGACATCGGCAAGCTGCCGGCGCAGAACGTCGCCGAAGCGCTGCAGCGCGTGCCCGGCGTGTCGATCGTGCGCGACCGCGGCGAAGGCGTGTACGTGCGCGTGCGCGGCCTCGGCCCCAACTTCCAGGTGACCACGCTCAACGGCCAGACCATGGCGGTCAACGAGAACGTGCGCACCTCCGGCCAGACCGGCCGCCAGTTCCGCTACGACACCCTGCCGGCGGAACTGGTCGCAGGCCTGGAGGTGATCAAGAGCCCCACCGCCGACCTGGACGAAGGCGCGATCGGCGGCATCGTCAACGTGCGCACCTTTCGCCCGCTGGAACTGGGCAAACCCCTGACCAACGTGTCGCTGGAGTCGAGCCAGGCGCAGCGCACCCACGCCAACGATCCGCGCGTGTCCGGCCTGTTCAACTGGGTCAACGCCGAGGGCACCTTCGGCGTGTTGCTGTCCGGCGCCTACGCGCAGCGCAGCCTGCGCCAGGACCGGGTCAACGAAGTGAGCTGGGACTACTACCGCGACGGCGTGCCGGGCGTGCCCGGCGCCCACTACGTGCCCACCGGCCTGCGCCCGACGCTGGAACTGGAACAGCGCGAACGCACCGGCATCGCCGCCTCGCTGCAGTGGAAGCCGAGCGCGGCCTGGGAAACCAACCTGGACCTGCTGTACGCCAAGCAGACCGTGCACTACGACGAGTACAGCCTGGGCGTGGGCTTCGACAGCCTGGCCAAGCTCAGCAACCTGCGCGTGGCGCACGACGGCATCGCCGGCTTCGACTACCGCAATGGCCAGGTGCAGATCTCGCGCGAGACCTCCGGCATCACCGACGACAACCGCAGCGCGCGCCTGTCCAGCACCTGGAACGGCGATGCATGGACGCTCGGCGCGGTGGCGTTCCACTCGCAGGCGCACAGCTACGACTCCGATCCGATCCGGCGCACGCGCCTGCGCAGCGGCACCAACCTGTCGATGCGCGTGGACATGCCGCAGGCCGATGGCGACGACGTGCCCGACTGGCGCTTCACCAACGGCTTCGATCCGACCAACCCCGCCAGCGTGGCCGGCCGGCGCCTGGAGTGGCGCGAGATCGACGCGCGCGACAAGGAGGACGCGCTGCAGTTCGACGCCAAGCGCGCGCTCGGCGACGGCTTCTTCCGCGACCTCAAGGTCGGCGCCAAGTACCGGCAGCGCTCGCGCACCTACGATCGCGCCGACCTGCTGCTGACCAGCATCGCCGGCGTGCGCTTCCCAGCCGGCAACTTCACCGCGCTGCCGGTGGACGACATGCTCGCCGACGCCAACGGCAACCTGCCGCGACACTGGCTGGCGCCGATCGAATCGACCTTCTTCGGCAATTGGCCGACCGCGGCCGACCTGGTCAACACGCCCAACAGCGCCGACCTGCAGAACTCCTACGAGGTCAAGGAGAAGATCGGCTCGGCCTATGCGATGGCCGACTTCGGCAGCGAACTGGCCGGCCGCGAACTGCGCGGCAACCTCGGCGTGCGCCTGGTGCGCACCGAGCAGACCACCGACGGCCATGCCGACGTCAACGGCAGCGCGCAACCGGTGCACTTCGCACGCAGCTACAGCAACGCGCTGCCCTCGTTCAACGCGGCCTGGGACGTGCGCGAGGACATGGTGCTGCGCAGCTCCGCGGCCAAGGTCATCACCCGTCCGGACCTGACCGATCTTTCCTCCAAGCTCACCTTCAATTCCAGCGGCGAGATCCTCACCGCCAGCGGCGGCAATCCGTCGCTGCGCCCGTTCGAGGCCTGGCAGTACGACCTGACCTTCGAGTGGTATATCGACGGCACCTCGGCGCTGACCGGCGGCGTGTTCTACAAGGACATCTCAAGCTTCATCCAGACCCAGATGTCGAACCTGCAGTACCAGGGCCAGACCTACCTGCTCTCGTCCAAGACCAACGGCAGCCAGGCCAGCGTCAAGGGCGTGGAGGTGGCTTACCAGCAAGTCTTCGCCGGCCTGCCGGCGCCGCTGGACGGACTCGGCATGCAGCTCAACTACACCTGGACCGACAGCGAGGCCACCTACCGCGACGGCAACCGCACCTTCACCGACAGCCTCGAAGGCGTGGCCAAGAACACGTACAACGCGGTGCTGTTCTACGAGAAGGGGCCGCTGATGGCGCGGGTGAGCTACAGCTGGAGCGACAACATCGTCAACGCGGTCGGCACCGCCAACGTCGCCACGCTCAACAGCGACCAGTTCGGCAGCCTCGACGCGAACGTGGCCTGGAAGGTCAACGACACCCTGTCGGTGTTCGTCAACGCGATCAACCTCACCGGTGCGGTGCAGCGCCAGTACGTCGGCGACCGCCTGTTCGGCGGCTACACCGACTACGGCCGCACCTGGTCGGTGGGCCTGCGCGCACGTTTCTGATCTGCCGCGCTGCCGCCACGCGCGGCAGCCAGCCGGCGCCCGCGGCCTGCATGGCCGCGGGCGCCCGCCACCGCACCGTGCGCCGCACACCGCCGCGCGGCGCACCGCCTCTGCCTGGAGCTTGCCGATGCCATCACTGCCGCGCCTCGCCACCCTCGTCCTGTTCGCCCTGATGCCGCTGGGCTGCGCCGCGGCACACGCGCAACCGGCCGCGACAGAAACGCTGGAAAAAGTCGTCATCCTCAAGCGCCACGGCGTGCGCGCGGCAATGTCCAGCGCGGAGCAACTGGAGCGCTATTCGGCACGCCCATGGCCGCGCTTCGCGGTGCCGGCCGGCTATCTCACCGCGAACGGCGCGGCGCTGGAACGGCTGTTCGGCGCCTACTACCGCGCGCGCTATGCACCCCTGGGGCTGTTCGCCGGCGACGGCTGCGCGGCCGCGTACTACTGGGCCAACCGCACCCAGCGCACCCTCGCCTCGGCGCAGGCGCTGGCCAGCACGCTGACCCCGGGCTGCGCCAACCCGGTGCACAGCGTCGCCGAGGGTGCCTCCGACCCGCTGTTCGACGGCGCACCCGCGTTGCGCGATCCCGCCGCAGTGGCAAGGATGCGCGCGGCCATCGCCGGCCGCATCGGCGGCGACGCGCAGGCCTGGAACGCGGCCCAGGCGGATGCCATCGATAGCCTGCAGCAACTGCTGCTGCAGTGCGCGCAACGGCCCTGCGCGGCCGACGCCGGCAGCGGCAAGCTGCGCCTGGATGCGGTGCCGGCGCGGCTGGACGACGCCGACGACGCGATCCCCGGCATCGAAGGCCCGGCCGCGGCCGCCTCCGGCCTCAGCGAAAGCCTGCTGATGGCCTGGGCCGATGGCCAGGACTTCGCCGCGCTCGGCTGGCGCGGCATCGACGAGGCCAGCCTGCTGCGCGCCTTCGCCCCGCACCAGGCCGAATTCGCGCTGCGCCTGCGCGCGCCGGCGGTGGCGCGCATGGCCGCCTCGCCGCTGGCGGCGCGGCTGCTGGCGACGCTGCTGGACGGCAGCGGCCAGGCCACGCGCGCCGAACCGATCGGCGGCGCGGCGCGGCTGGTGGTGCTGTCCGGCCACGACGGCACCCTGACCCTGCTGGCCGGCATGCTCGACCTGCACTGGCAACTGCAAGGGTACCAGCCCGACCAGACCGTGCCCGGCGGCGCGCTGGTGTTCGAGCGCTGGCGCCGCGCCGACGGCGAACGCGTGATCCGCCTGCGCTACACCGCGCAGAGCCTGGCGCAGCTACGCGAACGCCGCGCGCTGACGGTGCAGGCGCCGCCGCTGGAGTCGGCGGTCTTCATTCCGCAATGCAGCCATAGCGATGCCGCCTACGACTGCCCGCTGCCGGCCTTCGCCGCCGCGGTCGAGACCGCGCTCGATCCGCAGTTCCTGACCCCATGACGCCACGTGCGCCGGCCCCGGCCGGTCGCGCGGCGGCATCGGTGCCTTCCGGCACCGCCCCTGGCGCTCGCGCCACCCGCTGTTCCTCCCAACCCGCAAGAGGCGATTCATGATCCAGCATCTACGCACCCTCGTGAGCTACGGTATCGGATTGAGCCTGGCCTGCGCCGGCGTGGTCCACGCGCAATCGGACGTCGGCGTGCTCGACGTGCTCACCTACAACGTCGCCGGCCTGCCGCAAGGCATTTCCAGCAGCAACCCGGCCGCCAACACCGCCCAGATCGCACCGAAGCTGGCGCCGTACGGCCTGATCAACGTGCAGGAAGACTTCAACTACCACGCCACGCTGTACGCGGGCGACCAGCACCCCTATCGCACGCCCACCAGCGGCGGCGCGGCGATCGGCGACGGCCTCAACACGCTGAGCAACTATCGCTTCGACGACTTCACCCGCATCAAGTGGGACAAGTGCAACGGCACCGACTGTCTCACCCCCAAGGGCTTCAGCTACATGCGCGTGCGCCTGGACGACGGCGTGCTGCTGGACGTGTACAACGCCCATCCCAACGCCGGCACCGAGAGCGCGGACCTGGCCGCGCGGCGCGCCAACATCAGCCAGCTCTCGCAGTTCATCCAGACCTGGTCGGCGGGCAACGCGGTGTTGGTGATGATGGACTCCAACACCCGCTACACCCGCGCCGAGGACAACATCCGCACGCTGATCGCCGGCAACGGCCTGACCGATGCCTGGGTGGAACTGGTCAAGGGCAGCGCACCCGCCGCCGGCGCCGCGCCGCTGCTGTGCGGCACCCCGCCGACCAACGACTGCGAGGTGGTGGACAAGATCCTGTACCGCGACGCGCCGCAACTGACCCTGGTCGCCAACCGCTACAAGCTCGACGACGGCAACTTCTACGACAGCGCCGGCAAGCCGCTGTCCGACCACTACCCGCTGGCCGCGCAGTTCGGTTGGGCGGTCGGCACCACCGTGCGTACCAGCGACCAGTTCGGCGGCCCGCACGGCACGCCGTTCAACGACATCGCCAAAGGCGCCGAGCAGCGCACCATCGCCAGCGTGACCCTGCGTGGCGCCGAGCGCCTGGACGGCATCGCGCTGGGCCTGGACAACGGCAGCACCCTGGCCCACGGCGGCAGTGGCGGCGATGCGGTCACGCTGCGCCTGGCGGCCAACGAACGACTGACCTCGGCCACGCTGAGCGTGGGCCAGTACAACGGCCACACCCGGCTGTTCTCGCTGAGCCTGCGCACCAACCAGGGCCGCAGCCTCAGCGCCGGCACGCCGACCGCCGAGACCTACACGCTCACCGCACCCAGCGGCTGGCACATCGCCGGCTTCACCGGCCGCGACGGCGACGAGATCGACAAGCTCGGCGTGGTGTACCGGAAGGATTGACGCAATCGCGGGCGCCATCGCGACTGCGGCGCCGCAACGGCAACGGCGCGCGTGGCGACGCGCGCCGTTCGCTGTGTCGGAGTTTCCATGCGCCGGTTGCGAGCATTGCCAGTGGCGCACATCCGGGTGCAGCGAATGGATGCAGTGCATGCCGACGGTGCGAGCGGAGACCCCCACGCCCGCCGCGCGATGCAGCGGCCGAGCGACCTGGGCCGCGCCATCGCACGTGCCACCTCGCCGCGATCCGCAGCGACGCAGCCCGCAGAAACGGCGAAGACGCGACCGTCGAGCCGCGGCCTATTCGCTCGCCGCCTCCAACGCCTGCGACAAACGCTCCACCGCGATCACCTCCATGCCCTTGACCGTGCCGGTCTTGGGCGCATTGGCCTTGGGCACGATGGCGCGCTTGAAGCCGTGCGTGGCGGCTTCGCGCAGCCGGTCCTCGCCGTTGGGCACCGGGCGGATCTCGCCGGACAGGCCGACCTCGCCGAAGGCGATGGTCTTCTCCGCCAGCGGCCGGTCGCGCAGCGACGACAGCACCGCCAGCAGCACCGGCAGGTCGGCCGCGGTCTCCTGCACGCGGATGCCGCCGACCACGTTGACGAACACGTCCTGGTCGCCGACCACGATGCCGCCATGGCGATGCAGCACCGCCAGCAGCATCGCCAGCCGGTTCTGCTCCAGGCCCACCGCCACGCGCCGCGGATTGGACAGCGGCGAGGCATCGACCAGCGCCTGCACTTCCACCATCAGCGGCCGCGTGCCCTCGCGGGTGACCATCACGCAACTGCCGGGCTGGTGCGCGCTGCCGCCGGAGAGGAAGATCGCCGACGGGTTGGAGACTTCCTTCAAGCCCTTTTCGCCCATCGCGAACACGCCCAGTTCGTTGACCGCGCCGAAGCGGTTCTTGAACGCGCGCAGCAGGCGGAAGCGGCTGCCGCTCTCGCCCTCGAAGTACAGCACCGCATCGACCATGTGTTCGAGCACGCGCGGGCCGGCGATGCCGCCCTCCTTGGTGACGTGGCCGACCAGGAACACCGCGGTGCCGGTCTCCTTGGCATAGCGCACCAGCCGTGCCGCGCTCTCGCGCACCTGGCTGACCGAGCCGGGCGCGGCGGTCAACGCCTCGGTCCACAGGGTCTGCACCGAGTCGGCGACGATCAGCTTGGGCCGCGCCGCGCTGGCGTGCTGCAGGATGTGCTCGATGCCGGTTTCGGCCAGCGCGTTGAGGCCGTCCAGCGGCAGGTCCAGGCGCACCGCGCGGCCGGCGACCTGGCCCAGCGATTCCTCGCCGGTCACGTACAGCACCGGCAGGGTGCCGGCCATCTTCGCCAGCGCCTGCAGCAGCAGGGTCGACTTGCCGATGCCGGGGTCGCCGCCGATCAGCACCACCGCGCCTTCCACCAGGCCGCCGCCCAGCACCCGGTCGAACTCGCCGATGCCGGTGGACACGCGCGCCTGGTCGCGATGCTCCACGTCCTTGAGCGCGGTGATCTTCGGCGTCTCGGCCTTGCCGGCCCAGCCGCTGCGTCGCGCCGCGGCCGGCGCCTTGGCCGTGGCCGCGCTCTCCAGCACGATCTCGCTCAACGTGTTCCAGGCGCCGCATTCGGTGCACTGGCCCTGCCATTTGTTGTATTCGGCGCCGCACTCGCCGCAGACATAGGCCGTTTTCGCTTTCGCCATCTGCTTCTGGTCCGCTCAGACAATGCACCAGCATAGTGGCTGGCGGTCTCAGCGTCCGCGACGGAGGTGCGCCACGCCCGTCCAGCGGCATCGGCAGCAGGCAAACCACGCATTTTTGTAGGAGCGGCTTCAGCCGCGAAGCCTCAACGGTGAAGCGTCGCGGCTGAAGCCGTTCCTACACGATGCGCCCAGACGATGCCTTGTGGGAGGGACTTCAGTCCCGACTGCACGCTGCCCGGGAGGCGTTGCCTTTCCCGCTCGTCGCGCCTGAAGTCGCTCCCACACGACGCTCCGCTGGCTGCAGGAATGGCGCCACTGCAGCCTTGGGCGATCCGCAGCGGCCGGAAGATCCACATCAAGACGCCATGACACACCCTGCCTACCACCCGGCGCGCCATGGCGCCGGGTCGTCGGCCGCATCGGCCAACCTCAGCGCGCCTTGTACAACTCGCTCAGGCGATCCGGCGTGCCGGCGATGCGCTCCAGGTGCGGATACTGCAGGCCGCCGTGGTAGGCGATGCGCAAGGTGTCGTAACGATCGCCGCGCTTGACCAGCAGTTCGATCGGCGTGCTGCCGCCCTTGGCCGCGGTGATCGCGTCCTTGAGCGCGTCGGCGCCGTACTCGGCGCCGCCGACCGCGACCACGCGGTTGCCGGCGATGATGCCGGCATTGAACGCCGGGCTGTCCCACAGCACGGACTGCACCTGGCCCTGCTGGTCCAGGCTCAGGCCCAGCGAATAGCTCAGGTCCAGGCTCTTGTTGCGCGCCTCGCTGGTCTTGTTGGCCGCGTTCGGCTGATCGGTATAGACCAGCTTCCAGCCGCTGGCCTCGATGCCACCGACCAACGAACCGTGCGCATCGAGACGGCTGCGCAGCAGGCTCGCCCAGTCGTACGGGGCAATCCCATTGAGCGTGGCGACAATGTCGTCGAAGGTGTAGGTGTTCACGTCCCAGGCGCCGTCGTGCATGCCGAAGAACGCCTTGGCGAAATCGTCCAGCGAGCGCTTGCCGCCGCTGAGCTCGCGCAGCTTGGCGTTGACCTCCAGCCAGACCATCTGCCCGCCGGAATAGTAGTCCTCGCTCAACTGGTAGCTGCGATAGGCGCGCGGCCGGCGCATCGACATGGTCGGGTCGTTGGTGGTGTCCTGCAGCGCGCGCCAGGCCAGGCCGGGCCGGCCGCGCTGGTAGGTCGCAGCGACGTTGGCCAGCATGTCGCGCGCCTGGTCCTGGGTCCACAGCCCTGCGCGCGCGGCGATCACCTCGCCCCAGAACTGGGTCTGGCCCTCGTACAGCCACAGCAGGCTGTCGCCCATCGGCACGTTGAAGTTGGGCGTAGCCAGGTCGGCGCCGCGCCGGTACTTGCCGTTCCAGGAGTGGTTGAACTCGTGCGCGAGCAGGTCGCGCATCTCCCAGCTCTTGTCCCACTCGGTGAAGTAGTCGAGCGGGCCGCTGTTCTCGCTGGAGCGATGATGCTCCAGGCCGATGCCGCCGAGCTTGTCGGTCAACGCCAGCAGGAACTCGTAGTGGTCGAAGTGGCGCGCGCCGTACAGCTTGTCCATCTGCTGCACCAGGGCCACGTGCGCCTTGACCTGTTCGGGCTTGGCCTCCAGCGACTTGGGCTTGTCGGCGAACACGTTCAGCGCCACCGGCGCCTTGCTCTTGTCGTCCAGCACGATGCGCTTGTAGTACTTGCCGGCGAACATCGGCGAGTCGACCAGGTCGTCGAAATCGATCGGCTTGAAGGTCACCGTGTCGCCGCTGCGCGTGGCGGTCTCCAGCGCGGTGGCATAGCTCCAGCCGGCCGGCAGGGTCACGCTGGCCTGCGCCTTGATGTTGCGCGCGTACACCCCGGCCGGATACAGCGCGGTGGTGTTCCACTGCAGGTTGAGCATCTCCGGGGTCATCATCACCCGGCCCTGGCCGTCGCCCTGCGAGGACAGGAACTGGTACTCGGCGACGATCTCGCTGACGCCGGCCGGCACGTCGATCTTGAACGCATAGACGTCGTACTGGTCGCGCGTCCACGGCAGCACCTTGCCGTTGGCCTTGATCACCAGCCCGGCGAGCTTGTCGATCGGACCGGTCGGCGAATGGTTGCCGGGGATCCATTGCGGATACAGCAGGGTCATCGGCCCCGGCGTGGCCGGGATGGTGCTGCGCACGCGGAAGATGCGATGGGCCAGATCGGTGGCGTCGACATCGATCTTCAGCGTACCGGCGAACGGCACGTCGCGCGGCGGGACGGTCTGCGCCGAGGCCTGGAACGCGACAGTGGCGGCCAGCAGCAACGGCGCCATCCAGGCGGTGGACTTGTTCATGGGGTCTCCAGTGGGGCGAACGACAGCGGACAGGCAAACCCCCATGCTATGCCCGCGCCGCCGCCGCGTGCCATGCCATAGGTCATGCCTGCGGCGATCGCGCGGCCGTTCGTGCCGCGCTCGACGAGAGGCGAGCCCGAAGACGCGGCAGATCGCGCTTCAATACCTGCGAACGGGAAAACGCCCGGAGAATCCATCGAACACGGCACGCTCCACGTCGAGACGCTGCCGAAACTCCGCCGTATCGGTCATTCCGAAGCCGAGCTCATCGGCCTGCCCCGCCGCGAGGCCGGCGAAGATGGCGTCGCAGAAGTCGTCCAGGTCCGCGCCATGGGCCATGCCAGGGCCCGCCAGGGCGGTGCGGACCGCGGGCGGAATGATCTCGACGACCCTGACCGGCGACGCGGCAAGCGCGAAGCGGAGATTGCACGTATAGCTGTGGAGCGCGGCCTTGCAGGCGCTGTAGACCGGGGCGAACGGCTGCGGGACGAAGGCGCCGCCGGAGGAGACATTGGCAATGAGCGCAGGCGCGCCATGCTGCAGCAACAGCGGGACCAGCAAATGGTTCAGATGCACGACGGCCGCGAACAGGATGTCGATCTCGCGCTGGCGCTCGGCCCAGGGCGCCTGGTCGTCGGCGAGCGCGACGCGTCGCTGGATGCCGGCGTTGTTGACGACCACGCGCAGCCCGGGATGCCGCGCATGCAGGTACTGCGCCAGTCGCTCGTGCTCTTCGGCGACCCCGATGTCGTTGACCAGGGTCTGCAGGCCGGGCGCGGCCGCAGCCGCGCGGTCGAGCTTGCCTGCATCGCGGCCGGTGACCAGCACGTTTGCGCCCGCGGCCAGGAAGCGCCGCGCGAGGCCGAACCCGATGCCGTCGCTGCCGCCGGTCATCAACACATCCACACCTGCGAACGTCATTGCAGACATCGCCATCGCCTCCGGTAAATGGGTGTCCGCTCGGCTGGCATCGCACGCTGCCAGCGAACACGCACAGGTTGTCACGTCAACCTAGAAGTACGCCCTTCGGGTTGCCATGTCAACCGCCGCCACCTATGGTGACCCGCATGAAACACGCACGACTCTCCGCAGGCGAACTGGCGATCTGGCACGCCTTCAAGCAGATGGGCCAAACGGTGATGGCCGCCGTCGAAAAGGACCTGGCCGACCACGCCGGCCTGACCGGCAGCGACTTCGGCGTGCTGTCGCGGCTGGTGGATCTGGGCAAGGGCGAGCTGCGTCAGCAGGCGCTCGCCGATTCCATGGGATGGCACAAGAGTCGGCTGTCGCATCAGCTCACGCGCATGCAGGCGCGCGGCCTGGTCCGCCGCAGCGACGCCGAACCGCGCGTGGTGACGGTGGCCATCACCGCCCTGGGCCGGGAGAAGATCGCGGCGGCGCGGCCGATCCACGCCGCCGCGGTCAGAACCTGGCTGCTCGATCGCCTCAGCGCGGAAGACGCGCAGGTCCTGCTGAAACTCTCCGCGACGCTCGGCTCGGACCGCAGCTGACGGCGGCGCGCCGCGCGTCGTCGCGGCCGCCCGCCCTGCGCCGATGCGCGCGGGTCGCCTCGGTACGCCGATCGCACAAAACCCGCGACGCCGACATTGCGCCTGTCGGCCGCCTGCGCCTTGCAGGGCTGCCGCACCGGACCGTGGAACGCAAAAGGCCGCCAGAAGGCGGCCTTCGCGAACCTGCGGCGGTGCCCGCCCTCAATGCATCATGTTGACGTTGAGGTTGTGCATCACCCACAGCGAGCCGACCACCACGATGCCGATGATCAGCAGCGAGAACAGGCCCACGTGCACGTTGGAGCGCTGTTCGGCCGAACGGTCCATGTGCAGGAAGTAGATCAGGTGCACCAGCATCTGCACCGCGGCCAGCACCGCGATGACGATGACGGTGACGCCGCGCGGGAACGCCCCGCTCATCACCATGCCGAACGGGATCACGGTCAGGATCACCGCCAGCACGAAGCCGACCAGGTAGGACTTCAGGCCGCCGCCGTGGCCGTGCTCGGCGTGCGTGTCGGAGGAATGATGGTTGGCCATTACAGCGCTCCCAGCAGGTAGACGATGGTGAACACGCCGATCCAGATCACGTCCAGGAAGTGCCAGAACAGGCTCAGGCACGCCAGGCGGGTCATGTTGCGCGGGGTCAGGCCGTTCTTCGCGATCTGGATCACCAGCACGGTCATCCACAACAGGCCCGAGGCCACGTGCAGACCGTGGGTGCCGACCAGGGTGAAGAAGGCCGACAGGAACGCGCTGCGGCCGGGGCCGGCACCTTCTTCGATCAGGTGGTGGAACTCGTACAGTTCCATGCCCAGGAAGCCCAGGCCCAGCGCCGCGGTGACCGCCAGCCAGCCGTACAGGCCGCCCATGCTGCGCTTGTTCGCCGAGATCATCGCCAGGCCGAAGCCGAGGCTGCTGAACAGCAGCAGGAAGGTTTCCACCAGCACGAACTTCAGGTCGAACAGTTCCTTGGCGGTCGGGCCGTCCACCGTCGCACCGGCCAGCACCGCGTAGGTGGCGAACAGGCCGGCGAAGATGAGGCAGTCGCTCATCAGGTAGACCCAGAACCCGAAGACGGTGTTGCCGCCCGCGTCGTGATGTTCGTGGTCGTGGTCGTGGCCGCCCGCGTGGGCGGCGTGGGGATCGAGCGTCGTGGAAGCCATGGTTCAGACCGCCTTTGCGGCGTTGGCCGCGTGTTGCTGTTCCAGCAGGGCGAAACGCGCGTTCTCGATGCGTTCCACTTCCTCCGCCGGGACCCAGTAATCGATGTCGTCATCGAAGGTGCGCGCGATGAAGCTGCCGATCATGCCGACCAGGCCGATCACCGCCATCCACCAGATGTGCCAGGTCAGACCGAAGCCCATGACGATGCTGAAGGCGCCGATCCAGAAGCCCGCCGCCGTGTTGCGCGGCATGTGGATCGGTTCGTACTTGGCCGGACGCGTCCAGCCCTTGCCCTTGAGCTTGTCTTCCCAGAACTGGTCGCGGTCATCGATGTGCGGCAATACCGCGAAGTTGTAGAACGGCGGCGGCGAGGAAGTCGCCCATTCCAGGGTCCGGCCGTCCCACGGGTCGCCGGTCAGGTCCAGGTTGTCCTTGCGCTTCCAGATGCTGTAGCCGATCTGCACCAGGTTCAGGAAGATGCCGGTACCGATGATCGCCGCACCCGCCGCGGCCACCATCAACCACGGCGCCCACTCCGGATGGTTGTAGCTGTTCATGCGCCGGGTCATGCCCATGAAGCCGAGCACGTACAGCGGCATGAAGGCGACGAAGAAGCCGATGATCCAGCACCAGAACGAGGCCTTGCCCAGCTTCTCGTTGAGCTTGAAGCCGAACGCCTTCGGGAACCAGTAGGTCAGGCCCGCCAGGTAACCGAACACCACGCCGCCGATGATCACGTTATGGAAGTGCGCGATCAGGAACAGGCTGTTGTGCAGCACGAAGTCCACCGCCGGGATCGCCAGCATCACGCCGGTCATGCCGCCGATGACGAAGGTGATGATGAAGCCGATGGTCCACAGCACCGGTGCGGTCATGTGCACGCGGCCGCGGAACATGGTGAACAGCCAGTTGAAGATCTTCACGCCGGTGGGGATCGAGATGATCATCGTCGTGATGCCGAAGAAGGCATTGACGTTGGCGCCCGAGCCCATGGTGAAGAAGTGGTGCAGCCACACGATGAACGACAGCACGCCGATGCACGAGGTCGCGTACACCATCGAGGTGTAGCCGAACAGGCGCTTGCGGCTGAAGGTAGCGATCAGCTCGGAGAAGATGCCGAACGCCGGCAGGATCAGGATGTAGACCTCCGGGTGGCCCCAGATCCAGATCAGGTTGACGTACATCATGGCGTTGCCGCCACCGTCGTTGGTGAAGAAGTGCGTGCCCAGGTAGCGGTCCGCACCCAGCAGCGCCAGCGCCACTGTCAGGATCGGGAACGCGGCGATGATCAGGATGTTGGTGATCAGCGCGGTCCAGGTGAAGATCGGCATGCGCATCAGGGTCATGCCTGGCGCGCGCATGCGCATGATCGTCACGAAGAAGTTGATGCCGGTGAGCAATGTGCCCAGGCCCGATATCTGCAACGCCCAGATGTAGTAGTCGACACCGACGCCTGGACTGTATTCCAGCCCGGACAGCGGCGGATAGGCCAGCCAGCCGGTCTGCGCGAACTCGCCCACGCCCAGGGAGATGTTGACCAGCGCCGCACCGGCCACGAACAGCCAGAAGCTCAGCGAGTTCAGGAACGGGAACGCCACGTCGCGCGCACCGATCTGCAGCGGCACGATCAGGTTCAGCAGGCCGGTCATGAACGGCATGGCCATGAAGAAGATCATGATCACGCCGTGCGCGGTGAAGATCTGATCGTAGTGATGCGGCGGGAAGATGCCTTCGTTGCCGCCGTGCGCGATCGCCTGCTGGGTGCGCATCATCGCCGCGTCGGCGAAGCCGCGCAGCAGCATGACCAGCGCCACCACGATGTACATGACGCCGATGCGCTTGTGGTCGACCGAGGTGAACCACTCCTTCCAGAGATAGCCCCACAGCTTGTACTTGGTGACGGCCGCCACTACCAGCAGGCCGAGCAGGCCGGCGCCGCCAAGGGCCGCCATGATGATCGGCTCGTGGTACGGAACCGCCTCGAGCGTGAGTTTGCCTAGCATCACTTGTCTCCAGAAGTGCACATGGCGACCGGCTCAGCAGCCGATGCCGGATGAGCGTCGTGGCCTTCCATCTTGTGGCCCTTGCCCATCATGTATTTGTCGATCAACGACTTGAACAGGCCATCCTGCACCGAGGCGTAGTACGTCACCGGGTAGGCGGCCTTGTCGTTGCGGTTGGCCGCCAGCACCTGGAACTCGGCCTGGTCCAGGGTCTTCTGCGAGGCCTTGACCTTGGCCACCCACGCGTCGAAGCCGGCGCGGTCGGTGGCATGCGCGGCGAAGCCCATCTTCGAGAAGCCGTGGCCGCTGTAGTTGGCCGACAGGCCGAACATCTCGCCCGGCTCGTTGGCGATCAGGTGCAGCTTGGTCTCCATGCCGGCCATCGCGTAGATCTGCGTGCCCAGGTGCGGGATGAAGAACGAGTTCATCACCGTGTCGGAGGTGATCTTGAAGTTCAGCGGCGTGTCGACCGGGAACGCGATCTCGTTGACCGTGGCGATGCCCTGCTCCGGATAGATGAACATCCACTTCCAGTCCAGCGCCACCGCCTCGATGGTGATCGGCTTGACCTTGGAGTCCAGCGGCTTGTACGGATCCAGCGCATGCGAGGAGCGCCAGGTCAGCACCGCCAGGACCAGGATGATCATGCACGGGATCGACCACACCACCACCTCGATCGCGGTGGAGTGCGACCAGTTCGGCTCGTAGCGGGCCTTGGTGTTGGACGCGCGGTAGCGCCAGGCGAAGGCCAGGGTCATCACGATGACCGGGATCACCACCAGCAGCATCAGCACCACCGAGGTGATCAGCAGCGTCTTCTCGTCGTGGCCGATCTGACCCTTGGGGTTGAGGATGGCCGAGTTGCAGCCGGCCAGCAGCAGCGCGGCCAGCAGCAACAGACCGGAGCGCAGCGAGCGCCGGAGTTGTTTCAACGGAATCATCGAACGATCCAATTGCGTAGGGGATGCGAACCGCGCGGGAGCGGGAGGCGGGGCGCCGCACAAGGGCTGTCCCGCGTCCGCCGCGGCATCCGGGCCGGCATGCGCGATCAACGACGCATTTTATGCTGCCGTGCGGCAACTCCGGAAGTCATTGACAAGCCCGGGCGGGCGCCAGGCCGCGTTTTTATGTGCGACACATTGCCGCACCCGCCTGCGACACGGCGTCGCAGGCCGTTGCGCGCACGGACCTGCGTCGCAGAAAAACGGGAGCGCAGAAACCAGGAAGGCAGCCTCGCGGCTGCCTTCTGGGTACGACTGGTGCCGGAAACAGGAGTCGAACCTGCGACCTACGCATTACGAACCCATGCAAAATCAATGCTTTGGCCAGGCAAGGACGACTTCATAAGTTCTAAGCTGCCCCGCGCGAGCTGATCTCGAACTAGCCGGCCTAGCGCACCGCCCCACAACCAGCCCATGAGTGCGTACCAGCTAAGCGTAACCGCAAGCCACACCTACCCCGCTAAGCGCCAACTAAGACAAGCCCAATGCGCTGCGCGCCACGAAGGAAATCATGCTTTACAAACAGGACTAGGCGATTGCCCCACACTCCTCCGTCAGCTCGTCAGCAACGGAAGCAATCAAAACCGAATGCTTGACAACTACGTTAAATTTGGATAGGTTCAACTCAGCAATCAACCCTGATTGCGTTTCCTTGAATGCCACAACTCATAGCGTGCCTGTCGATTTTGGGCTCGCTAAGCTCGTGCGCCAAGCCGCATGAGCGGTTGTGGATAATTCGCTGAAACTAAGGAAGTCGTCCAGGTCAACCTGGAAGAACTCGGCGGAAGCCGCCATCTTCTAAGTGAGCTACTGAGGCGCCCTTATGAGCGGATGATTTCATTCTGAGCGGCAATCCCATTTTTCTTTAACGCTACTCGCGCCTTTCAAAAGGCTCCGCACCTATCTCCACTCCTGCCCCTTACGTCAATGATGTAAGGGAGCAATATTCATGGACGCACACAAATGTACGATTCCAAACCGACCTCCATCCGGGACGTCGTGAAAGCCGTCGAACCAATAAAGAATATAGAGAGACCCTATGGAGACAACGAAGGGGACGCCATCAACTCTCCAAGCGTATTTCCGGCACTCCCCCCTGATCAGCAAGCAGTGGTCGAAAATGCAGAAGAAACATTGCGTCGTTATATCGATCAATCCCAAAGTGCGAGTCGAGCAATAACCGAAATGCGCAAGAAAGGGCTACGCGCATACTTCAACCCATCCGATGATGACCCCTACCACATGGTCGGAGCAGTCACTGTAGGCGACTGGACCATAGACATCAGTGACTTTACTCAAACAGAGCTCGAGTGAACCGAGATTGACAGCCCCAGCACCCCACTCTAGCGGGGTGCTGGGGCACCAGATGACGCCGATGGAAACTTCACCCGTCAGACTGAGCGGCGGGACGACACCCGGAAGCCCGTCGTGCGCCACTGAATTCGCGACGTAATGGCAGCACAAGTAAAAAGCACCCCATGGGGTGCTTATAGAATTGGCGGGGCTCTTTGCACCTCACGAACAACCTCTCGCACCTCAAGGCTGGGATTTAAGACCCCAAAGAGCCCAGCCATGTTCCAGACCCACCAAACGCAAGAATGGCGGCCATGAAAACCGCGCACACCATCGTCTTAAGCTTGATGGACAGATTGTAGGAAAAACGAAAACTTTTTGACTCATAATTCATTGCCCGTACTCCTTCGCTAGCGTAGACAAAACTTCCGGAACTGTATTCACTTTCAAATGCCAACTGAGCATCAAAAGCTGCAAGGACCGAAAATTCTAGAGAAGGGCCTACTACTTCACAGACCTGGGTAATCGAGTCAAGTTGCTTGTGAGCATTTTGCTCTGGTTATTTTTTAACTATACCTTAACTTATTTCTCGAGTCAATCCAGGTCCTCAACGCCCATTTGTCATATCCCATTTGTCATATATGAACATCGCAGTACTGATGCAGTTACTCCTGGCACCACAGATGGCTGAATATCCTTTTGGAACAATGACTTAGAAACCCAACTGGCAGACAGGGTCCCGATAGATGCCTCGTAAGCCAGGAAGCCGTCACGTTGAGCCGATTCGAGCCCGTGAAGCCCAAGGAAAGCCAAGTGGGGCTCACGCCTGCTCAAGGCGGACAGCGGCTTACGGTGTACGCGCCCCGGAACCGAGCCTACGTGTGGCACCTCTCATTGACGTTGCGGCTGCAGGCGAGACACTTTCGATAAGCACCAAAACGCCCAGGACGCTCCCGTCCCAGCAAGCCACCGCATTCGCAAACCAAAGCGCTGCACCCTTGATCCCAGCGCCAAAGCCTTAGAGTAGCGAGAAGTGCAACGGTGACCGATACCGCGATAGCCAACGCCGGGAGCCATCGCGCCATCGTGTACACCCCTGCAAGCAACGGACTCTCTCGGAGCATTCCCAGCGGCAGCATCAGCAGCAGCCCCAGCGCCAAAGCCCCAAATGCGGGCGCATACATCTTTACCATCATCCACGTCCAACGATCCATGCGGCCATCCCGGCGATTGTCTGTTGCATCCTTGTACATATCAGTCGCAAAAGATGAGACTTGAGCCGTAAAACTTATCGCTACCCCTACAAGGTCGAACACCACCGCACGCTTCATACATGGCCGCCAACCCTTGCTATTGCAGGCAGTGAAACCTTCACAGTCGCCCGCATCTAGCGGATTACCCTCCGGTAGCATGCGCTTCGATAGCGCTTCGCATGGGGTAGAGGTTCAACTCCCGTGCAACCGTGACAGCGTGCAACAGCCCTGCGCGCAGCGGCACTCACTCGATCTAGCCAAGCTTGTGAAATCTACGCCCGCACCAGTTCTACGAACGATGGAGTTAAGGATTCAGAAAAAGCACTCCAATCTCAGCCTCACTCTCTCCCCGGAGACGGCAGCGCGTACCGGTAGCTGAGGTCAAAACGCTAGGATTTCCCGGGTATGTGGGCGCAATTTCACGCCCCCTGTATATATAAAAGCTTTTAAGTAATGTCTTTAAATTAATTGGGAAGCGTGACATCTCGACCACGGCATCGGACCTCACCTAACTCCCTGGGACGTCGGTGAGCGCGAATGCCATGAGGCGGGTGGTCCGTAAGTGGTGATAGGGCCAACTTAGGACAGGATGCGAGGCGGTGTTTGGATGAGGATCGTCCGAATCCAAAGTCAGCGAAAGCTCAGCCTTCCACGGATCCTCGCAATGTAGAAATGCACTACAAGAAGCAAGCGAAACTAGGCACTCATTCCAAGAATTTTCCGAACTTCATCCGTGCGCTTCTTAGAGAAGATCCAACCTTTAAGTTGTGCATTCCATTTTCCACCCACAGCCAGAAATTTCTCTTTGAACTGAACGGTGTTTCCTTTGACTAGGATAGCTTTCTCGCTGTAGTCAACGACCACCGGCGCCACAGTGAAGTCCCCCGTCTGAGGAGACGCGGCAACCGCAACCATCGAGTCCGAGTCGCTCACCTTTACACGCGGGGGGCCAACATCGCTTTCTTCAAACTGACCAACCATGAGGGAGAGGTGGCCTATGATCATTTCCTTCAGTTCGTTGGTAGACGAATATTCACCGATGAGGCCATTCTTCATGCACTCATCTCTAAAGCTCCAAAGGTCCTCGAGCTGCCCTGCGCTTCTCTTTAGTTCACCAGGTGAGACCGGCTTATTGGAGAAGTAAACAAGCACAGGCTTCCCAAGCTGCATGAACGTCTGTATCTCCTCTACCGTCCCACTCTTGGCCTTGCCAGTAGGGCTTCCTAGCCGCAAACCAAAAACGGCTATCAGAATGTCAGAACTCAGAACAATCTGTTTGTTAATCAAATCCTGTGGACGCCCCCCCATGATCGGAACAACGTCAGTCTCCCACTTCGTCGGTAGAAATGCGGTCTTCTTGTCAAAGGAGTTCTTAACGTTCCACTCAAGAAGTGCCTCCGGAACGATCTTTCTCTCATCCGCGACATCTGACGGAGAGCCAATCAGAATTCTGTACACCTTGGCCGGAAACGACATACACCCCCTCCAATGAAAATTGATTTATAAGTGCGTCAATCCGAGCCATCTAATCGTCTCGCCGCACAGCTCATGCAGGATGATCACTCAAAGCACCAACTTATCGAAGCGATCATTTAGGATTGTCCTAGACGTATCGTAGTGCATCGCGGTCGTTGACTTGACGAGGATCTCCAAGTCCGCATCGTCAAGCACGATCATGTAGCCGCGCCCATCTTTTGCGGCATCCCTGCACATAGCATCAATCTTCTTGCGATCACTAACCGCACGGCAAATTAGAATACCGACTTGCCCTCCGGATTTTGAGAACCGCCCAGACAATTGGTCGAGCTCTGGATTCTTAACATCCGCTGTGTAATTTTTGAATTCAACGAAGACATAGGGCGCGGTGTAGTGCTTTGAAAGCCAACTAAAGAAGCCTGCCGTGGCTGAATTAGAAAACCGGAGATCGACAATCTTCCGCCCCTGATTGATTGGCGCTTGGCGTACAGGGTGTATCAGAGATGGGTAAAGCAAGGCCGAAAGGAGGCCTTCGACAGCTCGCTCATAGTCGTGGGCACGGGCTCTTCCAGGAGGGACAGCTACCACCGCCTTATAGAGATCGTACAGTTGAACGTTAGCGACTTTCTCAATCTCTGCGAACGCACTATTGCTTATCGGAGGTGAAGGATCTGCAGCCTTCGCCTTTTTATATTTCGCGAGGACATCAGGATTATCCTCCGTCAATTTTGCCACAGCATCTTTGTCTTTACCGTAGTGCTTCATCAAAGCGGTCTTCGTAACCCTTCGCTTCTTACTCTTCAGCACTTCTACCAAACCAGATCCACTGGCCAAGTGTTGTTTCTGTAGCTCCGGCAACAAATAATGCCGATAGTAGGTTCCGGCGTCGTAAGCACCCGCGAGTCGAACAATCGACTTTGGGACCAACACGAGACTCTCACCCTTCGGCATGGGAAGCTCCACATGCCTCGCCACCCAACTTTGCGCTTGCATGTCCCAGCAGGGGCCTGATGAAACATTTGAGACCACAGGAATGCCGTAATACCGGCACATGTCTTGAGTGTACTCAATTAGCGGCGCTCGGATTATGTTGCAGACCGCATCAGAGATCATGTCAGCACCCACGCCTTCGATGAGAAGGGCGGTATCTTCCAAGTCAGATAGCACGCCAGACTTCGCGGCTTTGCTTGTCAGAAGTGAATCCCAGACTGACCCTGCGGACCCCTTGCCGAATGCGTGGCCACGCGATTTACCAGATGAATATCCAAGATGAAAATCATTTCTTTCGTTCAACGCCCCAAGTAGCGAGACAGCCCTAGCTTTGTCGCCCTTTTGCACTGCGCTGAGAACATTTCTAAAGAAGTTCTGAAGGAGTGCCACGCACTCACTGGACCACGGGGTGTCCATTGCCCGAATTGCGGTGGGCTCCACAAAAACTGGAAGATCTGTATCCAAAGGAACGTCAACGAAATCGAGCTCCGCCTGCTTTCGTTTTAGCTTGTACTGCTGAGATACGCGCATCCTATCCCCCTGTGCTGGCTTCACTGCCAAGGCGGAACGTACCTCATCAAGGACTACCTTGCCACTACCATGAGAATTCGCCGAGATACCAGGGGGAGGCTCAATCAGTGAGGCAATTAGGTGCTTCCATGTAAGTTGGAATGAAGCCAAGTGATCAGGATCAACGCGCCTCCCATTCGTGCGAACACGAACCATCCGCAACAAAACATGAGCGTCGACCAACGATCGCCTTGCAGCCAATCCCTTTCGAATCAACGAGTTCCAGCACATCCCAAACAAAAAGCCCCGACCAAGGCCGGGGCTTTTCATACAACTGGTGCCGGAAACAGGAGTCGAACCTGCGACCTACGCATTACGAATGCGCCGCTCTACCGACTGAGCTATTCCGGCGGAACTGGCAATTCTAGGCGTCGGCCCGGGCCGGGGTCAATCGCTGCCCGTGCCTTCGCGCAAGCGCCGCAATCGATGGGTTACCCTCCCGCCCCCGTCGTACCCATCCCCGTGCTCATCGTGAAGTTGTTCGCCTGGTTCTGGCTCGCGTTCCTGCTGTTTTTCGCCATCCCCTTCCCCTGCATCCTCTACTTGGCCAGCGACTGGCCACGCGTGCTGGCCCAGCCCAGCACGCCCGCATGGGCGCTGACCCTGCTGGCGCTGTCGCTGGGCCTGTGGCTGCACCTGCTCTACGCCTACCTGGACACGCTGCTGCTGATGCCCGGGCGCGCCCTGCACCGCGTGCGCCACCTGCTCGCCCACGGCGTGCGCCGCGAGGCGTTGATCGAACGCGCCGCCCCGACCGGGGTCGAGGTCAAGGGATGGCCGCAGTTGTCGCTGACCCTCGCCTTCGACAACCTGTCCGGCACGCCCATCCGCGACACCGTGTTGATCGTGGACCGCAAGCCGGCGCAACGCCGCTTCGAGAGCGGACGCACCGTGCCGCTGCGGCTGAGCACCACGCCGGGCGCCACCCCGAACCTGGTGCTGGAGGACGCCGAGCCGGCGCTGGACCGCGCCAGCCTGTGGCGACGTGCGGCCGGCGCCGTGCTGCTGGTGGTCCTGGTCGGTGCGGCCTACGTGGTGGCCTGGCGCCTGCAGAACCGCGGCATGGGCTGGACCTTCCTGTCCTTCAACCACCCGCTGCTGATGAGTGCGCTGGTGCTCAACGGCTATGTGCTGGCGCTGCGCGTGATCCTGCGCGTGATCCGCAGCAACGCCACCGACGAGACCCTGAAGTACCGCGGCCTGCGCGCGCGTGCGCGGGTGCTGGACGTGCGCCAGACCGGCACCACCCTCAACGAGCAGCCGCAGGTGGAGTTCCGCGTGGCGTTCGAGGACGCGTCGGGCAACCCGCACGAGGCGACGATGCGACGGTTCGTGTCGCTGCTCGACGTCGGGCAGTTGCCGCGCGACACCGTGTCGGTGCTGTACGACCCGCAACACCCCGCCCGCGCCGACTTGGAGCTGACATGAAGACGCCGCCCACCCCCGTGGTCTTCGCCGGCGTGGTGCTGCTGCTCGGTGGCCTCGCCTTCGCCGGCGGCGCCTGGGACACCATCCGCGCCACCCTGCAGGCAGGATCGCGCCTGCAGGCGGCGAGCCCACAGTCCCCCTCCAAGCCGCAATCGCTGGCGGCGCCGACCCCGACTGCCCGCGCTGCCGACACCGAGCCGGCGCCGACGCCGACGCCGGCACCACGCGGCAACCTGCTGTTCGACCCGCAGCGGCTGCGCGCGGCGCGGCAGGCGCTGGCGGACCTGCCCGACCTGCAGGGCCACGACCTGCGCGTGTTCCATGCCGTGCATTTCTACGACAACCGGATCGGACTCGAACTGCTGGACCCCGCACAGCCGGACCACGTGGACGAATACAGCTTCCACGACGAGGCCTGGCACAAGGAGGCGCCGGTGAATCCGCGCATGTTCGGGCCGTTCCTCAAGCCGGCCACCGACACCGCCGCGCTGCAGGACATCGATTTCGAGGGCGCCTACCGGGTGGCCACGGCCCTGCAGGAACAGCGCGAGGCGCTACAGGCCGAGCCGAAGAAGGTGGATCACGTGTACGTGCTGGTGGGCCGGCGCGGCCGCCTGCGCTGGATGCCCGATGGCGTGCAAGGCGATCGCGTGACCGTGGGCATCGAGTTCGATGCGCAGGGACGGCCGCGCGGCATGCAGCGCCAGTGAGCTTTGGCGAAGAAACACAGCACGTCATCTCGCAGGAGCGGCTCTTGTCCCCTTTTCGGGGATCAGCCGCGACAGGCTTTACCGGGAACGCCCGTCGCGGCTGAAAGCCGCTCCTACGCGCGCCACGACAGATACGCCCATCCAGCGCACAAACGCGCGACCGAACGCGACCGTCAGTCGACCAGGCGCAGCCGCAGTTCCTTTGGCAGCGCGAACACCATCGACTCCGGTTCGCCCGCCAGTTCCGACACGCCATCGGCGCCGAGTTCGCGCAGCCGCGCGATCACCCCGTCCACCAGCACCTGCGGCGCCGAGGCGCCGGCGGTGAGGCCGACGCGGCGTTTGCCGGCGATCCAGGCCGGGTCGATCTCGTCGGCGCCGTCGATCAGGTAGGACTCCACCCCGTCGCGCCGCGCCAGCTCGCTGAGCCGGTTGGAATTGGAGCTGTTCGGCGAACCGACCACCAGCACCAGGTCGCACTCCCTGGCCAGGTCGCGCACTGCGTCCTGTCGGTTCTGGGTGGCGTAGCAGATGTCGTCGTTCTTCGGGCCCTGCATCGCCGGATAGCGCGCGCGCAGCGCCTCGATGATGCCGCGGGTGTCGTCCACCGACAGCGTGGTCTGGGTGGTGTAGGCCAGGTTCTCTGGCTGCTGCACGTCCAGCGTGGCGACCTGCTCGATGTCCTCGACGAGGTAGATGCGGCCGGTGCCGCATTCGCGGTCCCACTGCCCCATCGTGCCTTCCACCTCCGGGTGGCCGGCGTGGCCGATCAGCACCACGTCGCGGCCGGCGCGGCAGTGCCGGGCCACCTCGAAATGCACCTTGGTGACCAGCGGGCAGGTCGCGTCGAACACCTTCAGCCCGCGCCGCTCGGCTTCCTGGCGCACCGCCTGGGCCACGCCGTGGGCGCTGAAGATCACCGTGTTGCCGTCGGGTACCTCGTCCAGTTCCTCGACGAAGATCGCGCCGCGCTGCTTGAGGTCGTCGACCACGAAGCGGTTGTGCACCACCTCGTGACGCACGTAGATCGGCGCGCCCAGGGTTTCGATGGCGCGCTTGACGATCTCGATGGCGCGATCGACACCGGCGCAGAAGCCGCGGGGGTTGGCGAGCAGGACATCCATAACTAGATCCGCCGGCCGCAGGGGGCCAGGCGCTTCGACAGGGAGAGTGGCACCGATTATCCCGCTTTTCGCTTCGCCTTGCCGTCGAACACGCCGAACAGGGCGATGCCGATGGCGCCGGCGACGATCGCCGAGTCGGCGATGTTGAACGAGGGCCAGTAATGCTCGCCCACGTACCACTGGATGAAATCGACCACGTGGCCGTGCATCAGCCGGTCGATCACGTTGCCGATCGCCCCGCCGATCACCAGCGCGTACGGCAGCGCGCTGCGCCACTCGCCGCGCGGGGTACGCGCCAGCCACCAGGCCAGCAGGCCGCTGATGCCCACCGCCAGCGCGGTGAAGAACCAGAGCTGCCAGCCGCCGGCCTGGCTCAGGAAACTGAACGCCGCGCCGGTGTTGTAGGTCCGGTACCAGTTCCAGAAACCGGGGATCACCGGCACCGCGGTGAACTCGGGCAGGCTGGACAGCACCCAGGCCTTGCTCCACTGGTCCAGGCCGATCACCGCGGCCGACAACAGCAGCCAGATCAGGGCGGAGGGGTTGGGTCGTGCGGTCATGCGGGAAGTCCGCCTTGGGCGAAGAAGGAAAGGAAGGATGGCCGACGCCGCAGCCACGGCGCCGCCGTCGGCCCCGGCGACGCGCAAGCCGCGCGGCCGGGGACGGCACTCAGAACCAGCGGCGCTCCTCGCCCGGTCCTTCGATGTTGCTGACGCAGCGGCCGCACAGTTCCGGATGCGCCGGGTCGGCGCCGACGTCGGCACGGTAATGCCAGCAGCGCACGCACTTGGGCTTCTCGGTGGCCTGGGCGCTGACGAAGATCTCGTCGGTCGTGGCCTCGCGCACCACCACGTCGCCGCTGATGAACAGGAACCGCAGTTCCTCCTGCAGCGGCTGCAGCTTCGCCGCAGTGGCGGCGTCGGCGGCGACGGTGATCTCCGCCTCCAGCGCCGCGCCGATCACGCCGTTGCCGCGCATCGGCTCCAGCACCTTGGCCACCTGCTCGCGCAGCGCCAGCAGTTGCTCGAAGTCGGCCGCGCTCAGCGCCGCGTCTTCCGGCAACGGCGCCAGGCCTTCGTACCAGGTCGCGAACAGCACGTTGCCCAGGTGCGCGCCCGGCAGGTAGCCCCACAGCTCGTCGGCGGTGAAGCTCAGGATCGGCGCGATCCAGCGCACGAAGGCCTCGGCCACATGGAACATCGCGGTCTGCGCCGAGCGCCGGCCAAGCGAATCCTCGGCCATCGTGTACAGCCGGTCCTTGGTCACGTCCAGGTACAGCGACCCCAGGTCCACGCTGCAGAAGTTCAGCAGCGCCTGCACGATGGCGGCGAAGTCGTAGCGCGCGTAGGCGGCCTTGATCTGCTCCTGCACCTCGTAGGCGCGGTGCACGATCCAGCGATCCAGCGCCACCAGCTCCGGCAGCGGCCGCAGGTGCACGGCCGGGTTGAAGCCGTGCAGGTTGCCGAGCAGGAAGCGCGCGGTGTTGCGCAGGCGCCGGTAGGCGTCGGCGTTGCGCTTGAGGATCTCCTGCGACAGCGACATCTCGTTGCTGTAGTCGGCCGAGGCGATCCACAGGCGCAGGATGTCCGCGCCCAGGGTCTTCATGATGTCCTGCGGCTCGATGCCGTTGCCCAGCGACTTGGACATCTTGCGGCCGTGCTCGTCCACGGTGAAGCCGTGGGTCAGGCACTGCCGGTACGGCGCCGCGTGGTCCAGCGCCACGCCGGTCAGCAGCGAGGACTGGAACCAGCCGCGGTGCTGGTCGGAGCCTTCCAGGTACAGGTCGGCCGGCTTGGGCAGGCCACGCTCGGTCAGCACCGCCTCGTGGGTGACGCCGGAGTCGAACCAGACGTCGAGGATGTCGGTGATCTTGTCGTAGTCGGCCGCCTCGTCGCCGAGCAGCTCGGCGGCGTCCAGCGCATACCACACGTCCACCCCGCCCTCCTCGACGCGGTCGGCGACCTGGCGCATCAGTTCGGTGCTGCGCGGGTGCGGCTCGCCGGTCTCGCGGTGCACGAACAGCGCGATCGGCACGCCCCAGGTGCGCTGGCGCGAGATCGTCCAGTCCGGACGCCCGGCGACCATGCCGGCGATGCGCGCCTGGCCCCAGGCCGGGTACCAGTGCACGCCCTCGATGGCCTGCAGCGCCTCGGCGCGCAGGTCGGCCTGCTCCATCGAGATGAACCACTGCGGCGTGGCGCGGAACGCGATCGGGGTCTTGTGGCGCCAGCAATGCGGGTAGCTGTGGACCATGCTGGCACGCGCCAACAGCAGCCCGCGCCCGGCCAGCAGGTCGGCGATGACGTCGTTGGCCTTCCAGATGTGCAGCCCGGCGAGTTCCGTGCCATCGACCGCCGGGGTCGACGGCAGGTACACGCCGCGCGCATCGACCGGGTTGATCTGCGCCGCGCCATAGCGCTCCAGCAGCCCGTACGGCTTCACCGCCACGTAGTCCTCCTGGCCGTGGCCGGGCGCGGTGTGCACCGCGCCGGTACCGTCGGTGTCGGAGACGTGGTCGCCGAGGATCACCGGCACGTCGCGTTCGTCGTAGAAGGGGTGCGCCAGCACCTGGTGCTCCAGCGCCGCTCCGGCGACGCGGCCGTGCACCACCACCTCATCGACGCCGTAGCGTTGCAGCGCGCGCTCGGCCAGCGCATCGGCCAGCACCAGCCAGCGGCGGCGGCCGTCGCGGGCCGGGCCTTCGACCAGCGCATAGATCAGCTCCGGCCCCAGCGACACCGCCAGCGAGGCCGGCAGCGTCCACGGCGTGGTGGTCCAGATCGGCACGGCCACTTCGGCGCCGTCCGGCAGGGTCGCGCCGAACGCGGCGGCCAGCGCCGCGCCGTCGCGGGCCGTATAGGCCACGTCCACCGTCGGCGATTGCTTGTCGGCGTACTCGATCTCGGCCTCGGCCAGCGCCGAGCCGCAGTCGAAGCACCAGTGCACCGGCTTCACGCCGCGGGTCAGGTGGCCGTTCTCGACAATCCGGGCCAGCGCGCGGATCTCGTTGGCCTCGAAATGGAAGTCCAGGGTGCGGTAGGGGTTGTCCCAGTCGCCGATCACGCCCAGGCGCTTGAAGTCGCGGCGCTGGATGTCGATCTGTTCGTTGGCGTATTCGCGGCACTTCTGCCGGAACTGCTCGGCATCGAGCTTGACCCCGACCTTGCCGAACTTCTTCTCGATCGCGATCTCGATCGGCAGGCCATGGCAGTCCCAGCCCGGGATGTACGGCGCGTCGTAGCCGGACAGGTACTTGGACTTGACGATGATGTCCTTGAGGATCTTGTTGACCGCATGGCCGAGGTGGATCGCGCCATTGGCGTAGGGCGGGCCATCGTGCAGCACGAACAGCGGCCGGCCCTGGGCGTTGTCGCGCAGCCGCGTGTACAGGCCCTCGCTCTCCCAGCGCGCCAGGATGTCCGGCTCGCGCTTGGGCAGGTCGCCGCGCATCGGGAACTCGGTCGCCGGCAGATGGAGGGTGGCTTTGTAGTCCTGGGTCACGGGCAGTTACCGGTCGGTGGTCTTCAGGGGGAGGTCCGCACGCGGGGCGGCGGACACGGGCGGCAGGCCCGTGGCGGCCGGCTCGGCGAGCAGTTGCCGCGCCAGCGCGGCGTCGCGGTGCATCTGCGCGGTCAGCGCCGGCAGATCGGCGAAGGTTTCCTCGTCGCGCAGCTTGGCGACGAACTCCACCTCGATGTGGCGACCGTACAGGTCGCCCTGGAAATCGAACAGGTGCGCTTCCAGCAGCGGCTCCACGCCCTGCACGGTCGGGCGGGTACCGAAGCTGGACACCGACGGCCACGGCTGCGCCGCCACCCCGTGCACCCAGGTGGCGTAGATGCCGGACAGCGCCGGGGTCCGCGCGAACCGCAGGTTGGCGGTGGGATAGCCGAGCGTGCGCCCGAGCTGCTTGCCGCGCACCACGCGGCCGCCGATCGCATACGGGCGGCCGAGCAGTTCGGCGGCATGGGCGAACTCCCCCGCTACCAGCAACTCGCGGATGCGGGTGCTGGAAATGCGCTCCTCACGCAGGTGCACCGGCGCGATCTCTTCGGCGGCGAAGCCATGCTGGGCGCCCAGCGCGCGCAGCAGCGCGATGTCGCCACCGCGCTTGTGGCCGAAGCGGAACGCCGGGCCGATCCAGACCTCGCGCGCGCGCAGGCGCTCGACCAGCACGCGCTGCACGAAGTCCTCCGCGCTCATCGAGGCCATGCGCCGGTCGAAGCGCAGCAGGCCGACGCTGTCGATGCCGAGTTGGAGCAGGCCCTGCACCTTGGCCCGGGCCAGGGTCAGTCGCGGCGGCGGCGCGGCCGGGGCGAAGAACTCGCGCGGCAGCGGCTCGAAGCTCAGCGCCACCGCCGGCACGCCCGCTTCGCGCGCGCGCGCCGTCGCCTGCCGCACCAGCGCGCGGTGGCCCAGGTGCAGGCCATCGAAGGCGCCGATGCAGACCACGCTTCCCTGCGGGAACAGGGTCCCGCCCTCGACGTCTCTAAACAGCCTGCTCATTCCTCGGTCCGAAGCGCCGGCGCAGGAGGCGCCGGTCGATGATGCGTAACCGTCGAGTATAGCGGGTGGGGCCACAGCCCGGGCGCAGCCAACCGTCGTAGGAGCGGCTTCAGCCGCGACCGAGGACTTCACCCGCACCCCAGGTCGCGGCTGAAGCCGCCCCTACGCATCCCGCATCCCGAATCCCCACTCCCGGCCCTTCTCAATGCTCGCGCAGATCCCGCGGCCGGAACCCCAGTGCCAGCAACGCCAGCAGGTACACCACGCCACCACCGCCGACCAGCAGCAGCAGGCTGCCGATGCGGTGCCACTTGTCCATGGTGGTGAAGGCCGGCAGCCAGTGCAGGCACAGCGCCAGCACCGCGGCCATCGCCGCGCAGGCCACGCCCAGCCGCAGCAGGTAACCGCCCCAGCCCGGCTTGGGCTGGTAGACCTGGTCGCGGCGCAGCCAGCGCCACAGCAGCGACAGGTTGAGGTAGCTGGCCACCGCACTGGCCAGGCCCAGCGCCAGGTGCAGGCCCGGCACCGCCTCCAGCGCCGCGCGCACGCCCTGCGCGCGCAACTCGGCCGGCACCCACAACTGGTACAGGATCGCCAGGAACAGCAGGTTCAGCGCCATGTTGGCAACCAGCGCGGCGACGCCGGCGCGTACCGGCGTGCGCGTGTCCTGGCGCGAATAGAACGCCGGCAGCAACACCTTGAGCAGGGCGAACGCCGGCAGGCCGAAGCTCAGCCCGAACACCGACATCGCCGCCATGCGCGTGTCGAAGGCGGTGAACTTGCCGTACTGGAACAGGGTCGCCACCAGCGGCTGGCTCAGCAGCATCAGCCCCAGCATCGCCGGCACCGCGATCAGCAAGGTGGTGCGCAGCCCCCAGTCCAGCGCGCTGGAGAACCCCGCGCGATCGGTCTTGACGTGGTGCCGCGACAGCGCCGGCAGGATCACCGTGCCCAGGGCCACCCCGAACACGCCCAGCGGCAGCTCCAGGAAGCGGTCGGCCTGCGACAGCCAGCTCTGCGAGCCGGCGTACAGGAACGAGGCGATCACCGTGTCCAGCAGCAGGTTGATCTGCGCGATCGAGGAGCCGAACAGGGTCGGCACCATCAGGGTCAGCACGCGGCGCACGTCCGGGTGCTGCCAGCCCCAGCGCGGCAGGGTCAGCAGGTCGATCCCGCGCAGGGCCGGCAACTGGAACAGCAACTGCAGCACGCCGGCCACCAGCACCGCCCAGCCCATCGCCAGGATCGGCACCTGCAGCCGCGGCGCCAGCCACAGCGCGCCGGCGATCATGCACAGGTTGAGGATCACCGGGGTCAGCGCCGGCAGGCCGAAGCGGTGGAAGCTGTTGAGCGCGCCACCGGCCAGCGCGGTCAGCGACACGAACAGCAGGAACGGGAAGGTCAGCCGCAGCAGGTCGACGATCAACCCGAACTTGGCCGGGTCGTCGCTGGCGCCGGGATTGAACAGCATCGCCACCTGCGGGGTGAAGATCAGCCCCAGCGCGGTGACCAGCAGCAGCACCCCACCCAGGGTGCCGGACACCCGTGACATCAGCGCGCGCAGGTCGGCGTGCGGGCGGGTTTCCTTCACCTCGGTGAACACCGGCACGAAGGCGGTGGCGAACGAGCCTTCGGCGAACAGCCGGCGCAGGAAGTTGGGAATGCGGAACGCCACCCAGAACGCGTCGGTGGTGGCGTTGGCGCCGAAGGAAATGGTGATGGCCTGGTCGCGCACCAGGCCCAGCACGCGCGAGACCATGGTCATGCTGCTGAAGGAGAGCAGCCCGCGAAGCATGCGCGGCTGGCTCATGCGGCAGCCCTCTTGACAATTGACTTGACGCGAATATTCGGACGCTTCATACTCTCCCGCTTGTTTTTATCCACCACACAGCTTTCCAGGAAACCACCACCGTGGCCAATATCAAGTCCGCCAAGAAGCGCGCCAAGCAGACCGTCGTGCGCAACGCGCGCAACACGGCTCAGCGTTCGATGCTGCGCACCGCCGTCAAGAAGGTCATCAAGGCCCTGGACGCCAACGACGCAGCCGGCGCCGAAGCCGCTTTCGCCATCGCCCAGCCGATCCTCGACCGTTTCAGCTCGCGTGGCCTGATCCACAAGAACAAGGCTGCCCGCCACAAGAGCCGCCTGAGCGCCCGCATCAAGGCGATCAAGACCGCCGCCTGATCGGCCGCCGTCGACGCCGGAAGCGCCTACGCTTCCGGCAGCACCACGAAAAAGCCCGGCCTCGGCCGGGTTTTTCGTGTGCGCGTCATCCCACGCTGCGCGCCATCGCACGGCGCGGAACTCAGGAGGCATCGGCAGCCGCATCCAGCGCGTCCTCGCGCTGACGGTCGAAGAACGCCATCACGTCCTTCATGATCGGCCAGGTGCCTTCGCGGCCCAGCGCCGAGACCAGGTACCAGGGCTGGGTCCAGCCCAGCCCGGCGACGACCTGCTCGGCCAGCGCCCGCGCCTCGTCCTCGAACATCAGGTCGGCCTTGTTCAGCACCAGCCAGCGCGGCTTGGCCAACAGCTCCGGGTCGTGCTTCTGCAGCTCGCGCTCGATCGCGCGCACCTGCTCGGTCGGCGACACGCCGTCCACGCCGCCCTCCATGGGCGCCAGATCCACCAGGTGCAGCAGCAGGCGGGTGCGCTGCAGGTGACGCAGGAACTGCGCACCGAGGCCGGCGCCGTCGGCAGCCCCCTCGATCAGCCCCGGAATGTCGGCGATCACGAAGCTGCGATAGGCCTCGACGCTGACCACGCCCAGGTTCGGATACAGCGTGGTGAACGGATAGTCGGCGACCTTCGGCGTGGCCGCGGACACCGCCCGGATGAAGGTGCTCTTGCCGGCATTGGGGAAGCCGAGCAGGCCGACGTCGGCCAGCAGCTTCAGCTCCAGCTTGAGCGTGCGCTCCTCGCCCTCCTCGCCCGGCGTCGCCTTGCGCGGCGCGCGCGTCACCGAACTCTTGAAGTGCATGTTGCCCAGGCCGCCCTTGCCGCCCTGCGCGACCAGCAGGCGGTCGCCATGCGCGACCAGGTCGCCGATGACCTCGTCGGTCTCGACGTTGATCACCACGGTGCCGACCGGCACGGTGATGGTCAGGTCCTCGCCGGCCTTGCCGTACATCTGCCGGCCCATGCCGTTCTCGCCGCGCTGCGCACGGAACGCGCGCTGGTGGCGGAAGTCGACCAGGGTGTTGAGATTCTCGTCGGCGACCAGCCACACGCTGCCCCCGTTGCCGCCATCGCCACCGTCGGGCCCACCCAGCGGGATGAACTTCTCGCGGCGAAAGCCGATGCAGCCATTGCCGCCATTGCCGGCCGTGACCTGGATTTCCGCTTCGTCTACGAGTTTCATGGATTAACAACCGGGAATGGGGAATGGTGAATCGGGAATGGGAAAAGCGAGCCGTCACCGCGGCGACGATTCTATGTCGCAGCCACAGATCGGCAAAATCCATCACTGCATTGCTTGGCGCAACCAGGACAGGGCGAGTTCACGGGAGACGCCTTTGCCATTCCCGATTCCCCACTCCCCATTCCCAGCCGCAAAACAAAAACCCCGCCGAAGCGGGGCTTTCGTCAGCAAGCCTGCGCCACGGCGCAGGCCCTGGACACCGGCGACTTACGCCTCGGTGACCACGCTCACGGTGCGGCGCTTCTTGGCGCCCTTCACCGAGAACTCGACCTTGCCGTCGACCAGCGCGAACAGGGTGTGGTCGCGGCCCAGGCCGACGCCGGCGCCCGGGTGGAACTGGGTGCCGCGCTGACGCACGATGATGTTGCCGGCTTCGATGGCCTGACCGCCGAACATCTTCACGCCCAGGTACTTCGGGTTGGAGTCGCGGCCGTTGCGCGAGGAACCTACGCCTTTTTTGTGTGCCATGACTGCTGCTCCTTACTTCTTGTCGCCACCGGCGATGCCGGTGATCTCGATTTCGGTGTAGTGCTGCCGATGACCCTGACGCTTCATGTGGTGCTTGCGGCGGCGGAACTTGATGATGCGCACCTTGTCGGCGCGGCCATGGGCCACGACCTTGGCGGTGACGGCGGCGCCCTTCAGCGCGTCGCCGATCTTGATGCCGTCGCTGTCGCCCAGCATCAGGATGTTGTCGAACGTGATCTCGTTGCCGGCTTCGACTTCGAGCTTTTCCACGCGGAGCGTTTCGCCCTGCGCGACGCGGTATTGCTTACCGCCGGTGACCAGTACTGCGTACATGACCAGACTTCCTCTGTAGTTATTGTGGTCGTTCCCGTCGTGCCGTTTCGGGCAGACAGGAGCGGGATTGTAAGCCGCCGCGCGCGGCAGGGTCAAGCCCGGCCGAGCCCGGGCTGTCAAGCCCCCCAGGCCGGCGCGGCTGCCTGAACCAGCCAGCCGCCGGCGCCCGGCGGCGCTGGGATCTGCGGCAATTGCCCCCACCTGACAAGCTGGGTACGCTGATCGATTGCCGTCCCCTTTCCGCCCCCACACTGGCCAGCGGCACCGCCACGGCCGGCACATTCCGGAATCTCTTCATGGCGATGGATTACATCCGCATCCGCGGCGCGCGGACGCACAACCTCAAGAACCTCGACCTCGACCTGCCGCGCGACAAGCTGATCGTGATCACCGGCCTGTCCGGGTCCGGCAAGTCCTCGTTGGCGTTCGACACCATCTACGCCGAAGGCCAGCGCCGCTACGTGGAGTCGCTGTCGGCGTACGCGCGGCAGTTCCTCAGCGTGATGGAGAAGCCCGACATCGATCACATCGAGGGCCTGTCGCCGGCGATCGCGATCGAGCAGAAGTCGACCTCGCACAACCCGCGCTCGACCGTGGGCACCATCACCGAGATCTACGACTACCTGCGCCTGCTGTACGCGCGCGTGGGCCAGCCGCGCTGCCCCGACCACGGCTATCCACTGGAGGCGCAGACGGTCAGCCAGATGGTCGACCAGGTGCTGACCCTGGACCCGGAGCAGCGCTACATGCTGCTGGCGCCGGTGATCCGCGAGCGCAAGGGCGAGCATGCGCAGGTGTTCGAGCAACTGCGCGCGCAAGGCTTCGTGCGCGTGCGCGTGGACGGCGAGCTGTACGAGATCGACGCGGTGCCGGCGCTGGCGCTGCGCCAGAAACACACCATCGAGGCGGTGATCGACCGCTTCCGTCCGCGCGAGGACATCAAGCAGCGCCTGGCCGAGAGCTTCGAGACCGCGCTGAAGCTGGCCGACGGCATGGTGGCGGTGCAGTCGCTGGACGACACCGCGGCCGCGCCGCACCTGTTCTCCTCCAAGTACAGCTGCCCGGTCTGCGACTACTCGCTGCCGGAGCTGGAACCGCGCCTGTTCTCGTTCAACGCGCCGATGGGCGCCTGCCCGAGCTGCGACGGCCTGGGCGTGGCGGAGTTCTTCGATCCGGAGCGGGTGGTGGTGCATCCGGAGCTGTCGCTGTCGGCCGGCGCGGTGCGCGGCTGGGACCGGCGCAACGCGTACTACTTCCAGCTGATCGCCTCGCTGGCCAAGCACTACAAGTTCGACGTCGACGCGCCCTGGCAGTCGCTGCCGGCGAGCGTGCGCCAGGCCGTGCTGTACGGCAGCGGCGACGAGACCATCACCTTCACCTACTTCACCGATGCCGGCGGCCGCACCCAGCGCAAGCATCGCTTCGAAGGCATCATCCCCAACCTGGAGCGCCGCTACCGCGAGACCGAATCGCCGGCGGTACGCGAGGAACTGGCCAAGTACATCAGCGAACGGCCGTGCCCGGACTGCAAGGGCGCGCGCCTGAACAAGGCCGCGCGCAACGTGTTCGTCGCCGACCGCCCGCTTCCGGACCTGGTGGTGCTGCCGATCGACGACGCGCTGAGCTTCTTCCGCCAGCTCGACCTGCCCGGCTGGCGCGGCGAGATCGCCAGCAAGATCGTCAAGGAGATCGCCGAGCGGCTGGGCTTCCTGGTCGACGTCGGCCTGGATTACCTGACTCTCGAGCGCAAGGCCGACACCCTGTCCGGCGGCGAGGCGCAGCGCATCCGCCTGGCCAGCCAGATCGGCGCCGGCCTGGTGGGCGTGATGTACGTGCTCGACGAGCCGTCGATCGGCCTGCACCAGCGCGACAACGAGCGCCTGCTCGGCACCCTCACCCGCCTGCGTGATCTCGGCAACACGGTGATCGTGGTCGAGCACGACGAGGACGCGATCCGCCTGGCCGACTACGTGCTGGACATCGGTCCCGGCGCCGGCGTGCACGGCGGCGAGGTAGTCGGCCAGGGCAGCGTGCAGGACCTGCTGAAGGCGCCGCGCTCGCTGACCGGGCAATACCTGTCGGGCAAGCGCCGCATCGAGATCCCGGCCAAGCGCCACAAGGCCAACCCGAAGATGACCCTGCACCTGCGCGGGGCCACCGGCAACAACCTCAAGAACGTCGACCTGGACATCCCGGCCGGCCTGCTGACCTGCATCACCGGCGTGTCCGGCTCGGGCAAGTCGACGCTGATCAACGACACCCTGTTCACCCTGGCCGCCAACGAGATCAACGGCGCCTCGCACAGCGTGGCGCCGTACCGCGAGATCGAGCACCTGGACCTGTTCGACAAGGTCGTGGACATCGACCAGTCGCCGATCGGCCGCACCCCGCGCTCCAACCCGGCCACCTATACCGGCCTGTTCACGCCGCTGCGCGAACTGTTCGCGCAGGTGCCGGAAGCGCGCTCTCGCGGCTACTCGCCGGGCCGCTTCAGCTTCAACGTGCGCGGCGGCCGTTGCGAGGCCTGCCAGGGCGACGGCCTGATCAAGGTGGAGATGCACTTCCTGCCGGACGTGTACGTGCCCTGCGACGTCTGCCACGGCAAGCGCTACAACCGCGAGACGCTGGAGATCCTGTACAAGGGCTTCAACATCAACGACGTGCTGGAAATGACCGTCGAGGATGCGCTGAAGTTGTTCGAGCCGGTGCCGTCGATTGCGCGCAAGCTGGAGACCCTGGTCGACGTAGGCCTGAGCTACATCAAGCTCGGACAGAGCGCGACCACCCTGTCCGGCGGTGAGGCGCAGCGCGTGAAGCTGTCCAAGGAACTGTCGCGGCGCGATACCGGTCGCACCCTGTACATCCTCGACGAGCCGACCACCGGCCTGCACTTCCACGATATCGAGGCGCTGCTGGGCGTGCTGCACAAGCTGCGCGACGAAGGCAACACCGTGGTGGTGATCGAACACAACCTGGACGTGATCAAGACCGCGGACTGGATCGTCGACCTCGGCCCGGAAGGCGGCCACCGCGGCGGCACCATCCTGGTCACCGGCACGCCGGAAGACGTGGCGGCCTGCCCGCAATCGTACACCGGCCAGTTCCTGGCGCGGATGCTGCCCTCCACCAGCGCGCGCCCGGAGCAGCCGGCGGCGATGGCCAACAAGCCCGATGCGCGCCCGCCGCGCAAGGTCAAGCCGGAAAAGCCGGCGAAGAAGCAGGCGGTGGCGGCCAAGAGCGGCAAGGCCAGCAAGAGCACCACCAGTACCGGCACCAAGAAGAAGAAGGACGTTTGATGAGCAGCGAACACAAGATCCTGGCGCGCATTCCGATCAGCGTGCGCTGGCGCGACATGGACAGCATGGGTCACGTCAACAACGCCAAGTACATCTCCTACCTGGAAGAGGCGCGCGTGCGCTGGATGCTGGGCGTGGAAGGCGTCTCGATGAGCGACCGCATCGCACCGGTGGTGGCGGCGACCAACGTCAACTATCGCGCACCGATCGTGTGGCCCAACGACATCCTGGTCGAACTGTTCGTCGAGCGCCTGGGCACCAGCAGCGTGACCATCGGCCACCGCATCGTCGACCAGCAGGACGAGAGCCGGCTCTATTCCGACGGCCACGTGGTGGTGGTGTGGATGGACACCCAGACCGGCAAGAGCGCGCCGCTGCCTGAGGCCGTACGCAAGGCGACGAGCTGACGCCTGCGCTTGCGCCGGGTCCGACCCGGCGCATCGCCCCCTTTGCAGTGACCTACCCACGCAGGAGCAGCGTGCGCTCCTTGTGGGAGGGACTTCAGTCCCGACGACGGATGGTGTCAGCCGACGCTGGGCTTCGCCCGTCGCGGCTGATTCCACAAAAGGGACGAGAACCGCTCCTACGACGAGGGGAGGCCCCTTTTCGCGAGGACGCTCCCCTTACATCGCCTGCTTGCGCACGGTCAGCGTCGCATCGGCCTTGCCGCCGCCTTCCAGTTGCAACTGCAGCGGCACGGCCTGGCCTTCGGTCAGTGCGCCCTTGCCCTGCATCAGCATCAGGTGCATGCCGCCGGGCTTGAGTTCCACGCGCGCGCCGGGGGCCAGCGGCACGCGCTCGACCGCGCGCATCCGGCTGACACCGGACACGACCGTGGTCTCGTGCAGCGACACATCGCCGAAGCCGGGGCTGCTGGCGCCGGTGACCGTGACCGGCTTGGCGCAGCCGTTGTGCAGCACGCCGTAGCCGGCAGTCATCGGCATCGCCGGATTCGGCGGCAGCCGCACCCAGCCCTGCTCGAGGGTGACGCAGGCCGGTTGCGCGGCCGATGCCGCCGTGGCGACCGTGCACAGCACCATCAATACGCCAGCGAATGGTTTGGTTATCATCGCCGCGGTTCCTTCTTCGAAAGCAGACCGCAGCATGACGACGCTCATCGACGTGATCAACCACGGCCCCATCCGCGAACTGCGCCTAGCGCGGCCGCCGGTCAATGCGCTGGACACCGACCTGTGCCGGCAGCTGATCCAGGCCATCGAGCAGGCCGGCGCCGACGGCGCGCACGGCCTGGTGCTGTCGGGCAACGAGCGCCTGTTCTCCGCCGGCATGGACGTACCGCACCTGCTGAGTCACGGCGACGACCGCGCCAAGCTGCTCGTCAGCTGGCAGCAGTTCTTCGGCGCGGCGCGCGCGCTGGCCGCCAGCCCGATGCCGGTGGTGGCGGCGCTGACCGGCCACGCCCCGGCCGGCGGCTGCGTGCTGGCGCTGTGCTGCGACTACCGGGTGATGGCGCGCAGCCCCGAGCCGGCGCGCCCGGTCACCATCGGGCTCAACGAGACCCAGGTCGGCCTGGTCGCGCCGGAAGGCATCCAGCGCCTGCTGCGGCGGGTGGTCGGCGCGCACCGTGCCGAACGCCTGCTGGTCGGCGGCGACCTGGTCAGCGCCGAGCGCGCGCTGGAGATCGGCCTGGTCGACGAACTGGTCGATGCCGACCTGGTGGTGGCGCGCGCGCTGGCCTGGCTGCTGGACCTGCTGAAGCGGCCGCGACAGCCGATGCTGCAGACCCGGGCCATCGCCCGCGCCGACCTGCGCGCGGCGCTGGCCGACGAGCACATCGGCCTGGAGCGCTTGATCGACGACTGGCAGGCGCCGGACACCCAGGCCGCGCTGCGCGCACTGGCGGCGCGGCTCGGCAAGGGCTGAGCGCGGCGGCAGGCGGGCACGCGCGGACGGCCCGGTATAATCGGCCCACGTCCGTCGCCAGGCCCCGCCTCTTGTCCGCCAAGCCCGCCCCCGTCGTGTCCGAACTGATCGAGCTGCTGTCGCTGGAGCGGCTGGAGGACAACCTGTTCCGCGGCCAGAGCCGCGACATCGGCACCAAGTACGTGTTCGGCGGCCAGGTGCTGGGCCAGGCGCTGTCGGCGGCGCAGGCCACGGTGGAGAACGCGCGCCGGGTGCATTCGCTGCACGCCTACTTCCTGCGCGCCGGCGACATCGAGCACCCCATCGTCTACGACGTGGACCGCACCCGCGACGGCGGCAGCTTCTCGGTGCGCCGGGTCACCGCGATCCAGCACGGCAAGGTGATCTTCTTCTGTGCGGCCTCGTTCCAGGAACAGGAGGACGGCGCCACCCACCAGCTGAAGATGCCGGAAGTGCCGCAGCCGGAAGACATCGAGCCGACCCCGGCGGCGCGCCCGGAAGTGCTGGCGACGCTGCCGACCAAGGTGCAGCGCTGGCTCTCGCGCGGCGGCCCGTTCGAGTTCCGCCACGTGTATCCGCGCGACGAACTGAATCCGCCCAAGCGCCCGCCGTTCCAGCAGATGTGGCTGCGCCTGAGCGAGCCGGTCGGCGATGCGCCGGAACTGCACCAGGCGCTGCTCGCCTACGCCTCGGACTTCCATCTGCTCGGCACCGCCACCTTCCCGCACGGCATCAGCTACTACACGCCGAACGTGCAGATGGCTTCGCTCGACCATGCGCTGTGGTTCCACCGCCCGTTCCGCGCCGACGACTGGCTGCTGTACTCGCTGGACAGCCCCAGCGCGCAGGGCGCGCGCGGCCTGGCGCGCGGGCAGTTCTTCACCCGCGACGGGACCCTGGTGGCGAGCACCGCACAGGAAGGCCTGATCCGCGTGGTTCCCGACGCCGACGCCGCGGCGCAGGTTCCGGCAAAGCGCTGAGGAAACGAACATGCGTCAGATCTTCAGCAGCCAACGCGTGGAAACCGCCGAAGGCGTGGCCGCCCTGCTGCGCGATGCCGGCATCGAGGTGCGACTGAGCAACGGCCGCTCCTACCGGACCCGCCGCAGCGGCCAGTTCAGCTATCTCGATCCGGTGGCGGCGCAGGCGCAGCCCACGGTGTGGGTGGTGCATGCCAACGACCAGCCACGCGCGCGCGAACTGCTGCGCGACGCCGGCCTGCTCGACAGTACCCGCCGCGACCCGGAACAGGGCCGTGCGCCCTACTTGAACGAGTTCCGCTCGCAGGTGGAAGCGGACGGCGGCAAGCGCTGGGCCTGGCGCATCCGCATCGCCCTGCTGCTGGCGATCGGCGCGGTAGCGCTGATCACGGTGCTGCGCCATCGCGACAACCGCGCGCCCAGCGCCGCACCGGCGCAACCCGCCGCGACCCAGCCGGCCAGGCCGCCGGCACAGGACACCGGCAGCGACGAAGTACGCGTGCGCGTGCAGCCGGCACCGCGCGGCAACTGAGCCGCGCCGAGCAAGGCGATGCCTGCGCGCTGTCGCCCATGATGGTGACAGCCAGCCGATGATCGCCTCCCGTGCATGACGGCGCGACACGAGGCAGCAGGTTTCCTTCCACACAAAAAAACGCCCCTGCGCGAGGGGCGCAGGGGCGCTGTCGATCGGCGCCTTGGTGCAGAGACGCCGCGGCCATCGCCGCGGCGGATGGCTCAGTTGCTGTCCGGGGCAGGCATCGGCGGCGGCGGTGCGTCGCCACCGCGCGGGCCATCCGGGCGATGCGCCCAGCGCTTGGCCTGCGCCGCATCGAACTCGGCGCGGCTGAGCATGCCGTCCTTGTTGGTGTCGGCGGCGGCGAACCAGGCATCGCGATGCTGCTTGGCGCGCAACTCGAAGTCGGCACGGTCGATGTAGCCGTCCTTGTTCACGTCCATCTTGTCGAAGCGCGCGGCGAGCTTGGGATCGGCCTGCGCTTCGGCGCGACTGATGCGGCCGTCCTTGTTGGTGTCCAGCTTGGCCATCATCGCGCCAGGCACGCCGTGTTCGCCCGGGCCACCCGGGCCGCCACGGCCACCGTGGCGGCCGTGACGCGGCCACTCGTCGCGGCTGAGCTTGCCGTCGTGGTTCTTGTCCAGCGCGTCGAAATGCTCGGCCAGGCGCGGATCGGCGGCGGCCTCGCTGCGGTCGATGACGCCGTCGCCGTTCTTGTCGAGCGCGGCGATACCGCCGGCATCGGCGGGCGCGGCAGGATCGGCCGGCGGCGGGGTAACGGCGTAGGCGGCACCGGAGAGCACGGCCAGCACGGCCAGGGCAAGCAGCGGATTGCGAGACTTCATGGGTCACTCCCTGAGGATGATGGGAACCTGCCGGGACGGCAGGCGTCCGGCGCCGCGGGCGGCCCGTGCATCGGGCCGGCGCCGTGGCGCCTTCCCTGCAGACAACGCCCCGTCGCCGCCACGGTTGACCGGCTGCCGGGCGTATTCATGGTGCGGACAGTCGCGGCCCCTGCGATGGCGAAGCGCTATGCTCGGCGCATGGCCATCCACTCCGACGCCAGCGACGACCTGCGGCTGTTCCAGACCGGCCAGCACGCGTGCGGCTACTGGCCCGAGCGGCAGGCGCGCGACCTGGTGCTGGACCCGCACGATCCGCGCCTGGGGGCGCTGTATCCGCTGGCGTTGAGCTGGGGCTTCCGCCGCTCCGGCGATCTGGTCTACCGCCCGCACTGCGACCACTGCCGCGCCTGCGTGGCGGTGCGCATCCCGATCGAGGACTTCGCGCCCGATCGCAGCCAGCGCCGCTGCCTGGCGCGCAATGCCGATATCGAGGTGCGCATCGTCGCCGCCGAGCGCAGCGAGGAACAACTGGCGCTGTATCAACGCTACCTGCGCCATCGCCATCCCGGCGGCGGCATGGACGATCACGGCGCACACGAGTTCGACCAGTTCCTGATCGGCCGCTGGTCGCATGGGCGCTTCCTGGAACTGCGGCAACGCCTGCCGGACGGCCGGCGTGGGCCGCTGCTGGCGGTGGCGGTGACCGACATCGCCGAGCAGGCGCTGTCGGCGGTCTACACCTTCTACGACCCGGACGCCGGCGCACGCGGTCTGGGAACGCTGGCGATCCTGCAGCAGATCGCCTGGGCGCGACGCGAGGGTCTGCGCCACCTGTATCTGGGCTACTGGATCCGCGGCCACCAGAAGATGGACTACAAGCGCCGCTTCCGGCCGCTGCAGGCCTACGACGGCCGCCACTGGCGCGATTTCGACGACTACCTGCGCCAGCTCGGCGGCTAGCCGACGGCCACTGGCGAAGCGCGGCCCAGCCGGTGCCGCCGCGGACGGTTGCGCCATCGTGCCGACATGCAGCGCATGCGAAACTGGGCGCATGACATCACGCCTCTTCCTGCTCGCCCTGACCCTGCTGTGCGGCGCCTGCGCGCACACCGTTCCCACTTCTTCCACGATGACCGACGCTGCCGCGCCAGCCGCCACGACGCTGCGGCTGGCCACCTACAACACCTCGCTCAATGCCGACGAACCCGGCGGCCTGATCGCCGCGCTGCAGGGCGACAGCGCGCAGGCGCGCAAGATCGCCGCGGTGCTGCAGCAGGTGCGCCCGGACCTGGTGCTGCTCAACGAGTTCGACTACGACGACGCGCACCGCGCGGCCGACCTGTTCGAGCAGCGCTACCTGGCGGTGCCGCAGCCGCACGGCGGCGCGGCGCTGCGCTACCCGTACCGCTACCTGGCGCCGGTCAACACCGGCGTGCCCAGCGGCCTGGACCTGGACAACGACGGGCACATCGGCGGCGAAGGCCGCGCGCGCGGCAACGATGCCTGGGGCTACGGCCTGCATCCCGGCCAGTACGGCATGCTGCTGCTGTCCAGGTACCCGATCGACACCGCCGCGGTGCGCAGCTTCCGCCTGTTCAAGTGGAGCGCGATGCCCGGGGCGCTGCGTCCGGTCGATCCGGCCACCGGCCGCTTCTTCTACAGCGACGCGGTGTGGGCGCAGCTGCGGCTGTCGTCGAAATCGCATTGGGACGTGCCGGTGCGCACCCCGCTGGGCGTGCTGCATGCGCTGGTGGCGCATCCGACCCCGCCGGTGTTCGACGGCGCGGAGAAGCGCAACGCGGCGCGCAACCACGACGAACTGCGGCTGTGGCGCGACTACCTGGACGATGCCGGCCGCGGCACGGCGCGCTGGCTGTGCGACGACGCCGGCCGCTGCGGCGGACTGGCCGCCGATGCGCAGTTCGTGCTGCTCGGCGACCTCAACAACGACGTGATCGACGGCGAAGGCCGCCACGATGCGATCCGTGCGCTGGTGACGCATCCGCGCGTGCTGCAATACCCCACCCCGCACAGCGCCGGCGGCGAGGAGACCACGCGCGCCTACGCGGCCAACGGCGTCGCGCACCGCGGCCCGCCGCAGCAGGTCACCGGCGATTTCGGGCCCAAGGCCGGCACCATGCGCCTGGACTACGTGCTGCCGTCGCGCAGCTTCCGCTACCTGGACAGCGGCGTGTTATGGCCGGCGTCCAGCGATCCCGCCGCCGCCATCGCCGACGGCAGCGACCACCATCTGGTCTGGGTCGACGTCGCCGCGGGACCGTAAGCGAAGGCGGGAGAACATAGCGCGGGTCGCGACGCGGCCCGCGCAGCCAGCATCGGCGGCCCATGGGCCGCCGCGTTGTTTCTGGCAGACCATGGCCCGCGTTGCCCGTGGACCGACTGCCGCGCCAAGCACCGCCATCGGCCTTGATCCAGATCAAGGGCAAACCCGCGCCGACGCGGTCCAATGCCTCCCGCACCCGGTCGGGATGCGCAAGCGGAAGGCGAGCATGCGAACGCAACAGTTGCAACAGGCGCTGGAGGGCCTCAACGGCGCCACCGCCGATATCGAGGCTTCGGCGCTGATCTCCCTGGACGGGCTGATGATCGCCTCGGCGATGCCGCAGGGCATGGACGAGGACCGGGTCGGCGCGATGTCGGCGGCGCTGCTCGCGCTGGGCGAACGCAGCGCGCGCGAGCTGGCGCGCGGCACGCTGGAGCGGGTGCTGATCCAGGGCGAACTCGGCTACGTGATCATGAGCGCGGCCGGCCGCGAGGCGGTGCTCACCGTGCTGGCCAAGCCCAGCGCCAGGCTGGGCCTGGTGTTCCTGGACATCAAGCGCGCCGCGCAGGCGCTGCAGCAGATCCTGTAGGGCGCCGCCATGCCGCTGCCGCCGATGGATCCGCCGCACGAGCCGCACCGCAGCGCCGAGCTGCGCTATCACGATGGCAGCCGCCGCACCGTGTACTGGAGCGAGCGCGAGGTCGCCTACCCGGACGGGCGCCTGATCGTTTCGCGCACCAACCTGGACGGCGTCATCACTCATGCCAACGACGCCTTCGTCGAACTCAGCGGCTGGCCGCGCGAACTGCTGATCGGCGCGCCGCACTGCATCCTGCGCCACCCGGAGATGCCGCGGCGCGCATTCCGCGAACTGTGGGACACCGTGCTGGCCGGCGAGAAGTGGCACGGCTACGTCAAGAACCTGCGCCGCGACGGCGCCTGCTATTGGGTCTACGCCACCGCCTTGCCGAACGTGCGCGACGGCCGCGTGGTCGGCTTCACCTCGGTGCGGCGCAAGCCCTCGCGGCGGCGCATCGAGGCGCTGCAGCCACTGTACGCGCAATGGCTGCAGGACGAACAGGCGGAGACGCCGGCATGAGCTGCACGTTCCTGGTCGCGCCGGACTTCGCGCCCGAATACTTCGGCGGCTGGTACCTGCTCAGCACGGTGCTGCAACGCCGCGCCGGCATCGGCCTGCGCCTGCTGATGCCGGCCGACGCCGCCGAACAGCGGCAACTACTGGACGACAGCGTCGTCGACCTGGTGTACGCCAGCCCGTTCGACGCCAGCGCCTTGATCCGCGACCGCGGCTACCTGCCGCTGGTGCGGCCGCGCGGCCGCGCCGACGAGGTGGTGATCGCGACCGCGGCCGAGGCGCCGGCGCGCTGCGTGGAAGACCTGCCCTACGGCTGCCGCATCGCGCTGACCGCCAACCACGACGTGCGCCTGATCGGCCTGCGCCTGCTGGAACCGGCCGACCTGGAGCCGGAACGCATCGCCTGGCGCCCGGCCAGCAGCTACGCCGCGGTGGCGCGGTTGCTGCTGGAGGGCGAAGCCGACGCCGGCCTGTTCCTGGCCACCGCCTACCACGGCCTGTCGCGGCTGACCCGCGCGCGGCTGCGCCCGCTGGTGGAAAGCGCGCTGTGCGAAATCGGCCACGTGCTGCTGGCGCATCCGCGCCTGGGCCCGCAACTGCCGGTGCTGCGCGACACCCTGCTCGCGCTCGGCGATGCCGCGCACCGCGACGACCAGGCGGTGCTCGATGCGCTGGGCCTGGAGCAGGGCTTCGAGGCGATGGCCACGGAGGACGCCGAATTCATGATCGACCTGATCGACACCCTGCTGGACTGAGGCGCCCATGGCCACCACTCCCGCCCGCGACCCCGCACGCCTGGTGATGCGCACCCATGCCCGCGCGTTGCTGCGCGACCCGCGCGACGCCGCCGCGCACCTGGCGCGGCTACATGCGGCGCTGCAGTTGCACGACAACGAACCGACCCAGGGCGTGCTCGCCGACCTGTTCGTGGCGCTGCCACGCCACGACATCGCCTTGCGCCAGTTGGCGCTGCAGATGGCCGCGACGCATCTGCCGCCGCACGTGGCCGAGGCCTTCCAGCGCCACAGCCAGGGCCACGCGCTGCTGCCGATCAACGCCCTGGCCACGCGCTGGAGCGTGCTGGCGCGGCCGTCGGCCGACGTGCCGGCGCGGGTGCGCCGGGCCAGCCCGGATCATTCGCGGCGGATGGTGCGCGAAGTGGTGGACGCGCTGTGCGATGGCGCGCCGATCGCCGCGGCGCGCTGCGAGCGCGAGTTCCTGGACTACTGCATCAGTTGCCAGGACAAGCTCGCCTTCATGCTCGCCACCCGCGAACTGCGCCGCCACGCGCTGGCCCTGGGCGACCGCTGGGACCGCACCGCACGCTGGCTGCAGCAGCGCGAGCCGCTGGGCGGCCGCAGCGTCGATGCCCTGTCCTTTTCCAGCGCGAGTGCGCCGCGATGACCACCCACGAACCGACCGGCTCCGAACCGACTTGGCTGATGCCGACCCCGCACGGCGTACTGCACGGCTTTGCCAGCGCCACGCCCGACCGTATGCAGCGCGCGCTGCAACTGTTGCTCGGTGCGCACGGTGCGTTGTCGCTGCAGGAATGGCGCCAGCGCGTGGGCGGCGACGCGCAGCGGCTGCTGCAGGAGGCGCGCGAACAGCAATGGGTGCAGTTGCTGCGGCGCGCGGTACCGGGGCCGGAAATCCGCCTGGACGATTTCGCCCAGCACGTGATCGCCCCGCTGTCGGCCGAACGCCGCGCGGTGCTGGCCTCCGACAGCGGCTTCTGCCTGGGCCATGCCGGCCTGGACCAGGAACAGGCCGAGACGCTCAGCGTGGCCGCCGCCGACTTTTCCGGCTTCGCCCAGCGCCAGAGCGCGCGCGGCTGGCATGGCGCGCACCGCTACGTGGCGTTCTACAGCGAGCCGCAGTTGCTGCTGCCGGACTGGTCGTTCGTGCCGTTCTGGGTCGACGGCGCCGGCTATTGGCTGGTGCTGGGCGGCGAGGCCCTGCTCAACAATCTGGCGATGGTGGAACTGGTGTGGAGCATCCGGCTGGCGGCGGCACGGTTTGCGCCGCCGGCTTGAGAGCCGAAAATGGGGAATCGGGAGTGGGGAATGGGAAAGCGGGTCCGCGCTTGGGCCCACTTTCCCTGCATCTGAACTTCTAGGCGTCTAGGTCGATGCTGAGGGCGGCGGCGGCGTCGCGGGCGGTTTGCCGCGCTTCGTCGATGCTTCCGCCGCGGGCCAGGGTCACGCCGACGCGGCGGTGGCCGTGCACGCTGGGCTTGCCGAACAGGCGCAGGGCGGTGTCCGGGGCCTGCAGGGCGGCGTCGACGTTGCCGAAGCGCGGCACGCCTTCGCCGTGCGCCAGCAGCGCGCACGAGGCCGACGGGCCGTTCTGGCGGATCGCCGGAATCGGCAGGCCGAGGATCGCCCGCGCATGCAGGGCGAACTCGCTCAGTTCCTGCGACACCAGGGTGACCAGGCCGGTGTCGTGCGGCCGCGGCGACACTTCGCTGAACCAGACCTCGTCGCCCTTGACGAACAACTCCACGCCGAACAGGCCCCAGCCGCCGAGATCGTCGGTGACCGCGCGGGCGATGTCCTGCGCGCGCTGCAGCGCCAGCGCCGACATCGGCTGCGGCTGCCAGCTCTCGCGGTAGTCGCCGTCCTTCTGCCAGTGCCCGATCGGATCGCAGAACGCGGTGCCGCCGGCGTGGCGCACGGTCAGCAGGGTGATTTCGTACTCGAAGTCGATGAAGCCTTCGACGATGCAGCGGCCGGCGCCGGCGCGGCCACCGGTCTGCGCGTACTCCCAGGCCGCATCGATGTCGGCGGCGCTGCGCAGGGTGCTCTGGCCCTTGCCGGAGGACGACATCACCGGCTTGACCACGCACGGCAGGCCGACCGCGGCGATCGCCTCGCGGTACTGCTCGGGCGTGTCCACGAAGCGGTACGGCGAGGTCGGCAGGCCCAGGGTCTCGGCGGCCAGGCGGCGGATGCCTTCACGGTCCATGGTCAGCCGCGCCGCACGCGCGGTCGGAATCACCCGCTGGCCCAGGTCGCGCTCCAGCGCCACCAGCGTTTCGGTATGGATCGCCTCGATCTCCGGCACGATCAGGTGCGGCTGTTCGCGCGCGATCAGCTCGCGCAGCGCCATCGCATCGAGCATGTCGACCACGTGGCTGCGGTGCGCGACCTGCATCGCCGGCGCATCGGCATAACGGTCCACCGCGATCACCTCCACGCCGAAGCGCTGCAGTTCGATCGCCACTTCCTTGCCGAGTTCGCCGGAGCCGAGCAGCAGCACGCGGGTGGCGGAAGCGGACAGCGGGGTTCCCAGAGTGACCATGACGGCGGCGCCTGCGCGAAGAGGGGGACCGTATTCTAACGGGCCGGCGCCCCGCGCCGGCACAGGGCCGGCCACGCCATCGCCTGCGCGCAGCGAGGTGCTATCTTCTGCAGCGTCACCGGGGATGTCTCGCCATGCACGCACGCAGCGTCGGAAACCGCCACGGCACGCCCTGCCGCACCATCGAGGGTCGCCCGTGCATTCGCTGATGCCGGCCGAAGCCTACATCGACGAGGCCTGGTTCGCCCGGGAGCGCGAGCTCCTGATGAAGCCGCTGTGGCAGTTCGTGGCCCCGCGCATGCTGCTGGACAAGCCCAATGCCTTCGTGCGCCGCTCGGTGTGCGGGGTGGACGTGGTGGTGCAGAACATCGACGGCGAGCTGCGCGCCTTCGACAACCTGTGCCTGCACCGGCAGAACCCGCTGCAGCAGCAACCGCAGGGCGTGCGTCCGCTGGTCTGCAGCTACCACGGCTGGCGCTACGGCGCCGACGGCGGCGTGGACAACATCCCCTTCCAGGACGATGCCTACCGCCTGGCACCGGAGGCGCGCGCCTGCCTGCGGCTGCGCCGCTTCGCGGTGGCCTGCATCGGCAAGCTGGTGTTCGTGAACCTGTCGCCCGCGCCGATGCCGCTGGAAACGCAGTTCTCGCTGGAGGCGCTGGAGATGCTGCGCGCCGCCTCCGAGCAGTTCGACGACGAAGTGCTGGTGGCGACCTTCGAGGCCGACTTCAACTGGAAACTGGCCTACGAGAACCTGCGCGATGCGCTGCACCCGCGCTTCGTGCATGCGCGCACGCTGGCGCAGCAGGTCAAGTTCCAGGTGCAGATGGACGATGCCGGCGTCGCCGAGGCGCGCCGCTACCACGCCGAGGGCAGCGCCTCGCGCGAGGCGCATCTGGCGCGCCTGCGCGATTTCAGCAGCGGCGGCCTCAACGAACCACTGCTGGCGATGGCGCACTACCCCTGGCACGCGCACGTCGAGCGTTTCGGCAACGACGACTGGTATCTGAACTGGCTGCTGTACCCGAACCTGCACATCGCCTCGGGCTCGGGCGGCTATTCCTTCATCATCGAGCACCATCAACCGGTGTCGGCGCAGCGCACCGACCTGCTGGTCTACTACGTCACCGCGCGCAAGAAGCAGCGCTACCCGGGTTCCGACGCGGTGCTGCTCGGGCACCTGCACGGCGCCGAGAAGGTGCTGCGCGAGGACATCGAGATCATGGAACAGGTGCAGTCGGGATTGCGCGCCGGCGCCCCGCGCGCGGTGCTGGGCGACTACGAGCACGCCAACATGCAGATCGAACGCTGGTACATGGATGTCATGGAGGGCCGCCATGTCCTCTGACAAATACGTGGTCGGCAGCGGTGCGCTGCTGCGCTGGGCGCTCGCCGCCTGGGCCGAGGCGGCGCCGGACTGCGTGCTGCATCCGCTGGACGTGGCGCAGGGCAAGGACTACCGCTTCGACCTCGATGCCCTGCACGCACTGGCCGACACCGGCGCCACCGCCTTCGTCGCCTGGGGCGCGCAGTTCCTCAACTTCCGCCGCCAGGAGCTGATGGGCGAACTGAAGGCGCGCGGCTTCAGGATGCCGCCGCTGATCTGCCGCGGCGCGCAGGTGGCCGCGAGCGCGCGCGTTGGCGAGAACTGCGCGATCGGCGCCGGCGCCATCGTCGATGCGCACTGCGACATCGGCTTCAACGCCTGGATCGGCGCGGCGGCGGTGCTGGAATCGGCGGTCAAGGTCGGCGCCTCGGCATGGATCGAGGCCGGCGTGACGCTCGGTGCCGAAGCGCAGATCGGCGCCCAGGCCACGCTCGGCCGACAGGTCGACATCGGCCCCGGCGTGCGCATCGGCAAACGCTGCCAGATCGAGATCCCCGGCCGCTACCGCAGCGACATCGCCACCGGCACCCATCACCTCAGCGGTTTCCGCTCGCCGGTGCTGATTCTCGGCGGGTGAGTGGCCGCCTCGGCGGCCGGGAATCGGGATTGGGGAATCGTAAAAGCGCTGGGTCTGCTGTCCCCGGCGTGACAGCACGCGGCCGATGGATGCACACCGCCGACGCCCGCCAAGTCGACACCCGGGCTGCCGCCGCAGCACCTGCCCCTTCATACCTCGCGACTTCAGCGCCCTACCGATCCTCAAAAGCGGATGCCGCACGCAGGCGGGTAGCCGGCTCCCCTAGACCCGCCCGCCCCCATGAACCCGCTTCCACGATTCCCCATTCCCGATTCCCCGCTCCCCGCCTCTTGCAACCTGATATCAATTTGATATCGTTTCGTCCAACCACCCAAGGACGTCCACCATGAAAGAGCAGCCCCGTTCCTCCCTGCCCGGCATTCCGATGATCGTGGGCCTGGTCCTGGTGTTCGTGGCCGGCGCCGGGGCGATCATCGCCACCGGCGTGCTGCAGCCGTCGGCGATGCCGTGGACCCTGCTGGTCGCGATCCCGGTGCTGACCGTCGCGCTGTTCCTGGTGGTCGGCCTGTACGCGCTGGAACCGAACCAGGCCGCGGTGCTGAGCCTGTTCGGTCGCTACGTGGGCACGGTCAAGGACCCGGGCCTGCGCTGGAACAACCCCTTCTTCAGCAAGCGCAAGGTCAGCCAGCGCGTGCGCAACTTCGAGAGCGGCCGGCTCAAGGTCAACGAACTGGACGGCAGCCCGATCGAGATCGCCGCGGTGATCGTGTGGCAGGTGATGGATGCCTCCGAGGCGGTCTACAACGTCGACGACTACGAGAGCTTCGTGCACATCCAGTCCGAGGCGGCGCTGCGCGCGATGGCCACCAGCTATCCCTACGACCAACACGAGGACGGGCAGATCTCGCTGCGCAGCCATCCCAACGAGATCAGCGAACAGCTCAAGCGCCACCTCGACGAACGCCTGACCCAGGCCGGCGTGGACGTCATCGAGGCGCGCATCAGCCACCTCGCCTACGCCCCGGAAATCGCCCAGGCGATGCTGCAGCGGCAACAGGCCAACGCGGTGATCGCCGCGCGCACCCGCATCGTCGCCGGCGCGGTGGGCATGGTCGAGATGGCCCTGGCCGAACTGCAGAAGAACGGCGTGGTCGCGCTGGACGAGGAGCGCAAGGCGCACATGGTCAGCAACCTGTTGACCGTGCTGTGCTCGGACCGCGGCACCCAGCCGATCGTCAACGCCGGCTCGCTGTACTGAGGTGTCGATGCCCATGTATGCCGCCATTGCGCCGCTGGCGCTCGCCCTCTCCGGCCTGCCGGCCCTGGTCATCGCCGCCTGGGTCGGCGGCAAGGGCGACGACCGCGCGCGCGGGCTGGGCCTGCGCTGGGCGCTGATCGGCTTGGCGATCCTGCTCGGCGCGGCGGCGCTGTACTGGACCGGCGGCCAGCGCGCCGGCGTCTATGCGGTGGCGATCGCACTGCTGCTGACGGTGAACGCGCTGATCGTGTCGATGCTGCTGCACCTGCGGCGCAGCGACGCCGCGCGGCAGGAGCGGTCATGAGCGAGAAGAAGGCCTATCCGCTGCGCATCAACGCCGACGTGCTGGCGGCGGCGCAGCGCTGGGCCGACGACGAACTGCGCAGCCTCAACGCGCAGATCGAATACGTGTTGCGCGACGCGCTGCGCAAGGCAGGGCGGCTGCCCAAGCCGCGTGACGACAAGGAGCCGAAAGCATGAGCAAGCGCTGGGAATACCTCACCGTCGAGGCCAAGACCAATCTGATGCTGGGGCTGAAACTGGACGAGCTGCAGGCCGACCTGAACAAGCACGGCAAGCTCGGCTGGGAACTGGTCAACGTCGTCGCACTGCCGGGCACCAAACCGCTGCTGATGTTCAAGCGGGAGCTCTGACATGCGCCGGCATCGGGTCCTCGCACCTGTACTGGCGGCGATGCTGGCGCCGCTCACGGTGCTGGCTGCGGCGCCACAACAAACCGCCAGCGCGCTACTGGATCGCCTGCAGGCCGGCGACCTCGCCGCGGTCGAAGCCGAGTTCACCCCGGCGATGGCCAAGGCGGTGCCGCCCGCCAAACTGGCCGAGGCGTGGCACACCTTGTCCGCGCAACTGGGCGCGCTGCAGCAGCGCGGCCCGGCCAGCGAACGCCAGCAGCACGGGCTGCGGGTGATCGAACAGCGCCTGCAGTTCGAGCGCGGCGCATTGATGGCGCATGTGTCGATCGACGCGGACGGCAAGATCGCCGGCCTGCTGTTTACCCCCGCACCGCCGCCGGCGCCTCCGCCTCCCGCCGCCAACGCCGGCTTCCGCGAACAGGCGTTTGCGGTCGGTCCGCTGCCAGGCACGCTCGCCCTGCCGGTGGGCAAGGGTCCGTTCCCGGCGGTGGTCCTGGTGCACGGCTCGGGCCCGCAGGACCGCGACGAGACCATCGGCCCGAACCGTCCATTCCTCGACGTCGCACGCGGGCTCGCCGCGCGGGGCATCGCGGTGCTGCGCTACGACAAGCGGACCTTCGCCTTGCCGGAGAGCTTTGCCGGGCGCATCAACCAGGGGTTCACCATGGACGACGAGACCACAGACGACGCCGTCGCCGCGGTGGCGGCGCTGGCGCGCACGCCCGGCATCGACCCTGCGCGCATCGTGGTGATGGGCCACAGCCAGGGCGGCATGCTCGCCGCCCGCATCGCACGCCGCTCCGGCAAGACCGCCGGCATCGTGCTGTGGGCGGCGCCGGCGCGGCCACTGCTGGACCTGCTGATCGAACAGAACCGCTACCTGCTGAGCCAGGAACATCCGCCGTCGCCGCAGCGGCAGGCGGCGCTGGCCGAGATCGAGCGCCGCGTGGCCAAGGTCCGCGGCGGTGGCGAGGTCGCGCGCAGCGATTCGCCGCTGGACGTGCCCGCCACCTACTGGCGAGCGTTCGACCAGGTCGACCCAGTCGCCGACGTCCGCGCGCTCGGGCAGCCGGTGCTGTGGCTGCAGGGCGAGCGCGATTTCCAGGTCACCGCGCCGGACTGGCAGCGTTGGCAACATGCGCTGGCCGACGACCCGCGCGCGACCCTGCACCGCTACGCCGCGCTGAACCACCTGGGCATCGCCGGCAGCGGCGCACCCGGACCGGCCGAGTACGCGACGCCCGGCCACGTCGACCCCGCCCTGATCGCCGATGTCGCGACCTGGGTGCGTACTCTGCCCACCAGCCATGGAGCCGCACCATGAGCCGACTGCGCTCCGCGTCGCCCTCCCCGGCGCGGCAGTATCCGGTGGCGCCGGCGCATCGACTGGGCCTGGCCTTGTGGCTGTGGCTGCCGCTGCTGCTCGTGGCCGCGGTGATCGGCGCGTTCGCGCTGCACGCGGCGCGGCCCGGCGCGCTCTGGTGGCATTTCGGGCTGCTGGCGCTGATCGGCGTGGCCGGCACCGCCACCTTCGCGCGGCAGCGCGTGCTGCTGCACGACGGCCTGGTGGACGTACGCGCGACCTTCCTGACCAAGCGCGTGCCGCTGGCCGCCCTGCGCCTGGACAACGCGCGCGTGGTCGCGCTGTCCGAGCACACCGGCTTCAAGCCGGCCTTGAAGCTGCTCGGCTTCGGCTACCCCGGCTTCCATGCCGGCCACTACCGGACCCGCGACGGGCACAAGGCGTTCTGCCTGATCACCAGCGACCGCGTCCTGGCCGTTCCGCTGCACGAGGGCGGCTGGCTGCTGCTCAGCGTCGAACATCCCCGGCAGGTGCTGCAGGAATGGCAGACGCTCGCGGCGACGGCGCGCAGCGGCGAAGACACCCGCAGCACGGCGCGCCGCATGGCCTGAGTCCGGCGCGCCTCGCCTCGCCGCGTCGGCCGCTGCTGCGACCGGCCGCGCAGGGCACGACGTGCTGCGCGGTGCGGCAAGGTCTCGCGGTGCGACGCGCCCGATCCGTGGAGCACACCGCGTCGGGCGTTCTGGCGTCTGCGAGGCGATATGCTGGAACACCAGCCACCCGCGTCCTCGTCGCCAGCCGCGCGCGTCGCGACGACAGCGACGACGTCGCCTTCCACATGACGCCTCGAGGATCGGCCCGATGGACGACGCAGCGCCCCGCGAGATTCCCACTACCGCACCGGCGCTGCCGCCGACGCTGTCGGCGCGGCTGCACGGGCTGCACTGGCACCGCAATCTGGTCGGCGAAGCCGGCGCCCAGGTCTACCGGCTCGACGGTGCCGGCACGCCGGATCTGTATCTCAAGCGCGGCACCGGCACCTCGCACGACGACGTGGTGGACGAGTTCGCACGGCTGCACTGGCTGCGCGGAACGCGCGGCGTGCCGCGCGTGCTGCATTTCGAGGCCGACGCCGCCGGCGCCTGGCTGCTGAGCGAAGCGCTGCCGGGCAAGACCGCCTACCAGTGGCTGCAGGAGGCGCCGGCGCAGGCCGAGCGCATCGTGCAGGCGCTGGCCGAGTTCCTGCGTGCCTTCCACGCCACGCCGATCGACACCTGTCCGTTCGACGCCAGCCACCCGCTGCGTCTGACCGCGGCGCAGCGCCGGCTGCAGGCGGGCCTGGTCGACACCGGGGACTTCGGCGCCGCGCGCGCCGGCTGGTCGGCGGAGGCGGTGTGGCAGGCGATGACCGCGCTGCTGCCGCTGGCCAGCGAACGCGTGCTGAGCCACGGCGACTACTCGCTGGACAACATCCTGCTCGACGCGCCGGACCGCGTCGTCGGCGTGATCGATCTCGGCCGCGCCGGGGTCGCCGATCCGTACCAGGACCTGGCGATCCTGGCCAACTGCCTGGACGAATTCGGCCCGGCGCTCGCCGACCACTTCTTCGCCGCGTACGGCATCGCCACGCCAGACCTCACGCGGCTGCAGTTCCATCAGTTGCTCGACGAGTTCTTCTGAGCCGCGCCTGCCCCGTCGTGCGCGGCGCGGCGGGATCGCCCGACGACTGGCCGCCCGCGGTGCTTGGCTCTACCCTGTGCCGATGCGCACCGTTCCCCACCTGCTGCTCAACACCGAGACCATCGAACTGCTGCCGGCCGCATTGCTGCGCGCCCGCAGCAACGCCGACGCGCGCCAGCTCGCACAGGCGACCTGGCTGCTGCGGCGCAAGCACGACGGGCGCTACCTGGCGACTGCGAACGCACACGGGCTGCACGCACTGGTGCCGCGGCTGATGCACGAACCCGGCATCGACGCGGCACTGGATCGGCTCGACGCGCTGCCCGCACGCGGCGCACCGCGCGATGCCGACGCCTGGTTGCCGCTGCACGCACTGCAGGCCCAACTGGACCAGTTGGGACTGGCCGCCGACGCTTACGCACAGCGCAGCGGCCTGCCGCTGCAACCGGAACCGACCACCCTGCACGCGGCCGGCGCCGACCGCTATCGCCGCCCGCTGTGGCTGAGCGCGGGCGCCGCACGCGCCTGGCACGCGCTGCGCCACGCCGCTGCGCGCGATGGCGTGGTGCTGGAGGCGATCTCCGGCTATCGCAGCCACGCGTATCAACTCGGCATCTTCGCCCGCAAGTTCGCCCGCGGGCAGACCCTGGAGCAGATCCTCGCGGTCAATGCCGCGCCGGGCTTCAGCGAGCACCACAGCGGGCACGCGCTGGACATCGGCACACCCGGCGAGCCGCCGGCCGAGGAAAGCTTCGAGCGCACGCCCGCCTTCGCCTGGCTCCGCGCGCACACCGATGCCTTCGGCTATCGGATGAGCTATCCGCGCGACAACCCGCATGGCATCGTCTACGAACCCTGGCACTGGTGCTGGCAGGAGGCCGCTCGCACATGATCCGCTCCCACACGCGCCGGTCGCGCACCGGCACCGCCACGTGGCGGGCACTGACCCTCCTGGCCCTGGCACTGCCCACCTGCGCCGCCGCGCAATGGCACGACCGGCAGGGCCAGGCCGTGCCCGACAGCGCCGAACGCGGCCACGACAAGGCCTTCGCCGCCGCGCTGCAGATCGCCGACGACGCCGACTTCGCCACGTTCGCGCAGGCGTGGGGGCAGACCGAGGCCGCGCATGCGCCGCAGCTGCGCACGATCGCGCGCGTGCATCGCGGCCAGTTGCTGCGCGTGGCGCTGCTGTACTCCGGCTGCGCGCCCAGCCCCAACAACGGCGGCGCCTGCGATGCGCAGATGAGCCTGCGCGTGCTCGGCCCCGACGGCAGCACCACCCTGCAGGATCCGATGCGGCCGCTGGGCATGGGGGGCCCGCCGGCCGCCGCCGGCCTGCTGGAACTGGCGCCGCTGTCGGTGCAGTTGCGCTTCGAGGACAGCGACCCGCTCGGCACCTACACCGTGCAGGTCACGGTCAACGATCCCAGCCAGGACGCGTGGGTGCGATTGCAGACGCAGGTGGAGCTGGTCGGCGCACCCTGAGCGCGGCGCGGCGCCCCACCCCCAAACCCCGCGGCGACCAGCGCGGACACGACCGCCAGCGCGCGTGCCGCAGCGACAGCATCGCGCCGCACTGCCTCGGCTTCGCAACCGCAAGGTTTCAAGTACGTCGTTGCGCACCTATCCGCTGCGCCTGGCCTGCCTCACCCAGTGCCGACGTGAATCCGGCTCAGCGCCGCAACGCATCCACCGCCCACAGCAACCAGCCCAGCATCAGCGTGGTGCCTCCGATCGGCGCCAGCCGGGTCGGCCACTGCGCCAGCGCGTTGCCGGCCAGGCTGCCGGAAAACAGCAGGGTGCCGAGCAGCAACAGGCACAGCGCCAGGCGCCCGAGCAGGCGCTCGCTGCGGCGTCCCAGCGCCGCCAGCGCCACGCCATGACCGAAGGCGTACAGCGCCGCGGTCTGCAGATGCGATTGCGCCAGGGGCTCGGTTACGCCGTGCGAGGCATAGGCCGACAGGCCGATCGACACGGCCGCCAGCAGCGCGCCGGCACTGCACAGCCAGAACGGCCCGCGCGCACGGCGATCGAATGTCAGCATGAGGGTTTCCTCCGGGAGCGCGGCAGCGTTTTGCCGGCCCCATAAACAGAACGCGCCGCAAGATGCGGCGCGTTCCGGTTCACTCGTCCACCAGGGCAGGACTTACTTGATTGCCCAGTAGATGTCGTAGGTGCCTTCCGGCGTGAACGCCTTGTCCACGCCGCCCTTCCAGGCTTCGTACGGACGGTCGGTCACGTCGTAGCCGCTGGTCGCGGCCCAGGCACGCAGCGCATTGCGCGCCGCATCCAGGCCGGCCATGTGGCCGGTGTAGCTGGCGAAGGCGGAACGGTGCGCTTCGGTCCGCACGTAGGTCACCGGGGCGCCCTGCGGGATGGTCACCTTCAGCGGCTCGCCGGAGGCGGCAACCGGGGTGGCATCGACCGGCGCGGCGGCCGCGTCGTCCTTCTTGTCGTCCTTCTTCTCATCCTTCTTGGCGTCGTCCTTCGGCGCGCCACCGGCACGCTTGCGCACCGGCTGGGCGACGTCGAACGCGTACTTGTCGGCGCCGAAGTCGGTGGTGACGATGCGCACCGGACCGGCCGCTTCCAGGCCGTTGGCGTCCATCACCCGCTTGATCCACTCCTGGTTGTCCTTGATGGACTTCTTGATGGAGTCGTTGTCGCGGTCGATGTTGCCGGCGTTGACCACCAGCAGATCCTCGGCCGGCACGTCGACGACCTTCAGGTCCTTCAGCGGGGTGTCGTCGGAGCGGTAGTCCACGTTCGGCACGGTGGCCAGCACGTTGCTCAGGCGCGACAGACCCAGCTTGATGTCGTCGCCGACGTGGCGGCTGACATACAGACCGGCGTAGCGACCCAGCAGGTCCCAACCGTACTTGACGGTGTAGTCCTGGGTGATCTTCACGTTGCGGCCGTTCTTGCCGGTCGGCTCCAGCTTGAAGCTGGTGGTCTTGTCCTTGCCCTTGGTCTCGTCCTCGATGGCGATGACCACGTCCTTGTTCTTCTCGGTCGAGGTGATGGTCCAGCTACCCTTGCCGATGTAGCCCTCCTTGGAGCTGTAATCCAGACGCGCGCCGACGCCGGATTCCGGGCCGGAGAGCTTCAGCTCGATGCGCGGGTCGCGCAGCACCAGGGGGTTCCAGTCCTTGAACCGACGCAGGCTGTTGACCGTGTCATAGACGATGGTCATGCGCCGGTTGGTCTCGACGCTTTCGGACATGTGACGCTCCGAGGGCAGCACCACGCCGACAATGACGAACAGGCCAGCCACGATCCCCAGGGCGATCAGGAACTCGATAATACGGGTCATTCAGGAGGTCTCCGGGGCCGATCCCACGGCCGGGTTGATGAAGCGAAGCGCCCATCCTAGCAGGCTTCGCTGTCCGTGGTCAGCACATCACGGAATGCCGCTTCGCCCTGCGCCGCAACGGCCTCGCGCGGTGCCGGAGATGGCCGTGCGCGCGGCACCGAGGGCGACCAGACCATTGTCCTGGCGCCGGCACCGGACAGGCAGGCGCACCCGGTCATCGACCGCACCGGAACGAGCAACGGCGGCACTCCCAAGCGCACGGGCGTGGCTGATGCATGCCGGCCCCAGGCCAGACCACTGTGCTGCGCGGAACAGACGCGGGCGACCTGTGCCGACCCGCATCCCACGGCCCCCGGTCGCCCAGGACCCGCCCGGCGTGCGCGCTACCGACCTCGCGGGCCGTCCTCCTGTCTCGTTCAGACCATCTGCCGCGCACGGCCGGGCCGCAGACGGCGCCAGGCCGCCGGCCTTGTCAGACCAGTTGCAGCTCGAACGCCTTCAGCACCGCCCGGGTGCGGTCGCGCACGCCCAGCTTGGAGAGAATGTTGGAGACGTGGTTCTTGATGGTGCCCTCGGCCACGCCCAGCGAATTGGCGATCTCCTTGTTGGAGAAGCCGCTGGCCATCAGGCGCAGGATCTCGGTCTCACGGTCGGTCAGCGGGTCGGGCCGGTCCAGGCTGACGAAGTCGTTGCGCATGTGCTCCAGGCCCGAGAGCAGACGCTGGGTCACCGCCGGCTGCACCAGCGAGCCGCCGGCGGCGACGGTGCGGATCGCGCCGACCAGTTGCTCCAGCGACACGTCCTTGAGCAGATAGCCCTTGGCCCCGGCCTTGAGCCCGGCCAGCACCAGCTGGTCGTCGTCGAAGGTGGTCAGGATGATGGTCGGCGGCAGCGCGGCGGCACGCGACAGCACCTGCAGCGCCTCCAGCCCGGACATCGACGGCATGCGCATGTCCATCAGCACCACGTCGGGCAGCACCTGCGGGATCAGTTCCACCGCCTGGCGGCCGTCGCTGGCCTCGGCCACCACCTCGATGCCGCCGTCCAGCGCCAGCAGCGAGCGGATGCCCTGCCGCACCAGGGTTTGATCGTCGACCAGACACACACGGATCATCACAGCACTCCTTGGGAAACGGCGGGCGGCAGCAGGGTGGCGGCGCCGGGAACGGCGGCCCGCAGGCGGAAGCCCGCACCGGGCGCGGCCGCCACGTCCAGGCTGCCGCCGTACTGGCTCAGGCGCTCGCGCATGCCGCGCAGACCGTTGCCGGGGGCCAGGGTCTCGCAACCGCGGCCGTCGTCGCGCGCCTGGATCACCACCTGCGGGCCGTCGCGGCGCACCTCGATCCACAGATGGTCGGCCTGGGCGTGGCGCACCGCGTTGGTGATGATTTCCTGGGTGCAGCGCAGCAACACGTGCGCGCGCTCGGGATCCTCCACGGTCAGCGGCTCCTCCACCTGCAGGTGGATCTGCAGCGACGGCACCCGCTCGGCCAGCGGCCGCAGCGCCGCCGCCAGGTCGATCGCACCGCTGTCGCGCAACTGGCTCACCGCCTCGCGCACGTCGGTCAGCAGCAGCTTGGCCAGGGTATGCGCCTGCTGCACATGTTCCTGCGCACGGCCCTCGGTGATGTGGCCGGCCACTTCCAGGTTCAGGCTCAGCGCGGTCAGGTGGTGGCCGAGCAGGTCGTGCAGTTCGCGCGAGATCCGCGTGCGCTCGTTGACCCGGGCGCTCTCGGCCAGCAGCGCGCGGGTGGCGCGCAGCTCGGCGTTGAGCTGGCGCTGCTCCTCGCGCGCCTGGGTCTGCTGGCGCGCGACCAGGCTGGTGACGAAGATGAACATGGAGAAGCCGCCGTACAGCAGCGACTGCATCAGCGCCTCGAACGGCGGGAAGCCGATGGTCAGGTACACCGGCAGCACCGCCAGCTGGCTCAGCAGCAGCCAGGCCACGCCGGCGCGCACCGGCAGCAGCCAGGGGATCACCCCCGCCGCCACCATCATCAGGATGCTGCCCAGCCCCGACCGGTGCAGGTAGCCGACCGCCAGCGCGCAGATGGTCAGCAGCACCAGCATGCCGCGGTCGTACCAGCGCACGCCGTCGCCGCTGTGCAGGCGCCGGGTCAGCAGGAAATAGACCACGCCGAAGCCCAGGTAGCTGGTCAGCAGCAGCCACACCTCGCCGCTGGGCATCCGTCCCGATTCCTCGACCGGCTCCCAGTACAGGTACAGCAACGGCATGCAGATGACGGCCCAGGTGAACAGGCCGGCATAGCGCAGAACGCGGGTATGGCTGAGATATCCCAACATGCAGCCATCTTAGGATGAACGGCGCGCATTGCACTCCCACGGAAGTCATGCCGGCGCGGCTCGCCGCCCCGGGTCGCGCGTGCGATAATCCGCCCCTGCGGTCCGCACGGGGCCGCGCGCGCATCAGCAATGGAGTCTCAATGTCGATCGTCATCCGCGACGTGCGCGAGCACGAGCTCGATTCGGTCCTGGCCCTGAACAACAACGCCGGACTGGCGATCCTGCCGCTGGATCCGGCCAAGCTGCACCGCTTCTACGAAACCGCAGAGTACTTCCGCGTCGCCGAGCGCGACGGCAACCTGGCCGGCTTCCTGGTCGGCTTCGGCAGCGACAGCGACCACGACAGCAGCAATTTCGCCTGGTTCCGCGAGCGCTACCCGCAGTTTTTCTACATCGACCGCATCGTGGTGGCCAGCCGCCGCCGCGGCGGCGGCGTCGGCCGGGCGTTCTACGCCGACGTGCAGAGCTACGCCGAGTTGCGCTACCCGCAACTGGCGTGCGAGGTTTTTCTGGATCACGGCGCCGATGCGGCGCTGCTGTTCCATGGCAGCTTCGGCTTCCGCGAAGTGGGCCAGAACACGATGAACGAAGTGGAGGTGCGTGCGAGCATGCTGTTGAAGGACCTGTGCAGTTACGCCTGGGTGCGCGAAACCTACGGCGACACCCTGCCCGACCTGCCCTGGGCCGGCCACGCCCATCGTCTGCAGCGGGCGCAGCGCCCGACCGGGACCTGAGCGTGTCGTCGGTGAATCTGGACTTCGAGCAGGCCGGCGAACTGAAGATCGGCCAGGTCGGCATCGCCAACCTGCGCGTGCGCACGCTGGACGTGGCGCGGCTGAGCCAGGAGATGCGCGAGCGCGTGCAGCGCGCGCCCAAGCTGTTCGGCCGTGCCGCGGTGATCATCGATTTCGGCGGCCTGGCGCAGACCCCGGACGTGGCCACCGCGCAGGCGCTGCTGGACGGGCTGCGCGACGCCGGCGTGCTGCCGGTGGCGCTGGCCTACGGCACCCGCGAGATCGAGGAACTGTCGGTGGCGCTGGGCCTGCCGCTGCTGGCCAAGTTCCGCGCGCAGTACGAGCGCTTCGATGGCGGCGCGCCCGCTGCGGCTCCGGCACCGGTCTCGCCGCCGCCCCCGCCTCCGCCGCCGCCCGCTCCGGCGGCGCGGCCGCAACCCGGGCGCATGCAGAAGAACGCGGTGCGCTCCGGGCAGCAGCTGTACGCGGAGAACTGCGACCTGACCGTGATGGCCACCGTCGGCGCCGGCGCCGAGGTGATCTCCGACGGCAGCATCCACATCTACGGCACGCTGCGCGGCCGTGCGCTGGCCGGCGCCCAGGGCAACACCGAGGCGCGGATCTTCTGCCGCGATTTCCACGCCGAACTGGTCGCCATTGCCGGCCACTACAAGGTGCTGGACGATATTCCCAAGGAACTGCGTGGCAAGGCCGTCCAGGTCTGGCTGGAGCAGGACCAGATCATGATCGCCGCGCAAGACTGACGCGGCCCAACCTCGAACGTATCAGGAGATAGTCCTTTGGCTGAAATTATCGTTGTCACCTCCGGCAAGGGCGGCGTCGGCAAGACCACCACCAGCGCGAGCCTGGCCTGCGGGCTGGCGCGACGCGGCAAGAAGGTCGCCGTGATCGACTTCGACGTGGGCCTGCGCAACCTCGACCTGATCATGGGCTGCGAACGCCGCGTGGTGTACGACTTCGTCAACGTGGTGCACAACGAAGCCACGCTGAAGCAGGCGCTGATCAAGGACAAGCGCTTCGACAACCTGTTCGTGCTGGCCGCCTCGCAGACCCGCGACAAGGACGCGCTGACCCAGGAAGGCGTGGAGAAGGTACTCAAGGACCTGGCTGCCGACGGCTTCGACTACATCGTCTGCGATTCGCCGGCCGGCATCGAGAAGGGCGCGTTCCTGGCGATGTACTTCGCCGACCGCGCGGTGGTGGTGGTCAACCCGGAAGTGTCCTCGGTGCGCGACTCCGACCGCATCCTCGGCCTGCTCGACTCCAAGACCCACAAGGCCGAGAGCGGCAAGAGCCTGCCCGCGTTCCTGCTGCTGACCCGCTACAGCCCGGCGCGCGTGGAAACCGGCGAGATGCTCAGCATCACCGACGTGGAGGAAGTGCTAGGGCTGAAGGCGATCGGCGTGATCCCCGAATCCGGCGACGTGCTCAACGCCTCCAACAAGGGCGAGCCGGTGATCCTGGACGCCGAATCCCCGGCCGGCCAGGCCTACGAGGACGCCGTGGCGCGCATTCTCGGCGAGGAACGTCCGATGCGTTTCATCTCCGTGGAGAAGAAGGGCTTCTTCACCAAGTTGTTCGGAGGGTGAGCATGGGACTATTCGATTTCCTCAAGACCAAGAAGAACACCGCCGAGACCGCGAAGAACCGCCTGCAGATCATCATCGCGCAGGAACGCAGCCACCGCGGCGGCCCGGACTACCTGCCGCTGCTGCAGCGCGAGCTGCTGGAAGTGATCAAGAAGTACGTCAACATCGACGCCGACGCGGTCAAGGTGGACCTGGTCAAGGACGGCGAGCACGACGTGCTCGACATCTCCGTCGCCCTGCCGGAAGGGCCGACGCCCTGAGGCCGCGCGTCGGCCGTGGCAGCCGCCGCGGCTGATGCGTCGATCCGGGTCGGCGCCGCGACGCGCCCGCCTGTTGTGATCGGGCGCGTCCGTCGCGCCTTTTCCGTCCCGACGACCTCCACACGATGCAGACCGACACCGCCCTTCCCGCTGCCGCCGCCCAGGTGCTGACCGTGGGCGCGATCGGCCTGGACGCGCCGCGTGCGCTGCTGGCCGGCTACGGGCTGAGCCTGCACCGCGTCGCCGACGGCGCGGCCATTCCCGGCAGCTACTGGGGCGAGCCGGAGGCCGGGGTGATCGCCAGCGACGTCTACGTGCGCGACGACACGCCGGTGCATTCGCTGCTGCACGAAGCCTGCCACCTGATCGTGCTGCCGCCGCTGCGGCGCGCGCAGGTGCATACCGACGCCACCGACTCGGTGGAAGAGGAAGACGCCACCTGCTACCTGCAGATCGTGCTGGCCGACGCCCTGCCCGGGGTGGGCCGCGCGCGGCTGATGGCGGACATGGACGCCTGGGGCTACACCTACCGGCTCGGCTCCACTCGCGCCTGGTTCGAGCAGGACGCCGACGACGCGCGCGCCTGGCTGGCGCAACGCGGGCTGCTGCCGGACTAGCCGGTCACTCCGACGCAGGCGTTGGCGGCGACGCGCCGGAACGCTTCAGCGCGCTGCTCAGGTCCAGGGTGGCGCGGGTGCCGCTGCCGGCCAGCGAATCCAGGTGCAGCGCCCAGCCCAGGTGCTCGCACAGCCGCGCGATCAGGTCCAGGCCGATGCCGCTGCCCTCGCGGCTGCCGCCGCCGCGCGCCATGCGCATGTAGATCGCGCTGATCTCTTCCGGGCTCATGCCGTGGCCGGGATCGTCGATGCAGACCACGCCCGGCGCCGGCATGGTGATCTCGATGCGGCCCTTGTCGCTGTTCTCGATGGCGTTGCGCAGCAGGTTGCCGATGGCGACCTGCAGGATCGCCAACGGGGTCTCCACCTCGCACGCCGGCATCGGCGCCAGCACCAGTTCCAGGCGCTTGTCCGCGCACAGGTGACGATGGTCCTCGACGATCTCCGGCAGCAACTGGTCCAGCCGCACCAGGTCGCTGCCGCGCGCCATCCGCGCCGGATCCTTGGCCAGCACCAGCAGCAGCGAGATGAGTTGACCGACGCCGCTGGCGGTACGGCGGATGCGCAGCAACTGGTTGCGCACGCTGGGCGGCACGTCGTGCTGCTCCAGCGCCAGCTCGGCGGCGCCGCCGATCACCGCCACCGGCGTGCGCAGTTCGTGGCTGGTGCTGTCGATGAAGGCGCGCTCGCGCTCCACGAACAGGTCGTTGCGTGCCAGGTAGTCGTTCAATGCTTCGGCGATCACCACCTGTTCGGCGCTGGCGCGCGGATGCACCTCGATGCGCTGTCCGGGCCGGTCCGGGCGCAGGCTGCCGATGCGCTGGGCCATGTCGATCAGCGGTTGCACCACCCGGCCCATGCCCCAGGCCACCAGCGCGCCGAGCAGCAGCACCGCCACCGCGTTGGACACCAGCATCCACAGCGCCAGGTTGTCCTCGTGGTCGTGCAGTTCGGTGATGTCCAGCGCCAGCGCCAGGCGGCGGCCGCGCACGTCCTGCACCAGCACCACCTTCTCGCTGCCTTCCAGTTGCACTTCGTCGTGCAGGCCCGGCCCCAGCGCCGCCACCGCCGGCGGCAGCGGCGCGCCGCCCTCGTCGCCGTACAGGCTCACCGTGCGGGTGTCGATCCAGCGATAGTCCGGGTCGGCCGCGCTGCGCGCCAGGAAGTGGTCCAGTTCGGAGGTCAGCAGCGAGCGCCAGGTGAGCTGCTCGGCCTGGTCGTTGACGATGTAGCCATGCACGAACACCGCCAGCGACAGCAGCGCCGCGTAGCCCACCAGCCACAGGGTCAGCCGCTGCCGCAGGCCGGCCCTAGTCGGCATGCTCGCCCTCGTGGGGGCCGACCACCGCCAGGCGGTAGCCGATGCGCGGCAGGGTGTGGATCAGCTTGGCCGCGAATGGGCCATCGACGCTGCGGCGCAGGTCGTAGATGTGCGAACGCAGCATGTCCCCGTCCGGCGGCTCGTCGCCCCACAGCGCCTGCTCCAGGCGATCGCGGGTGACCGCGGCCGGGCTGGCCTGCATCAGCACTTCCAGCAGCTTGCGGCAGGCCGGGTACAGATGCAGGGTGCGCCCGCCACGGGTCACTTCCAGCGTGGACAGGTCCAGTTGCAGGTCGCCCACACGCAGCAGCTTGCTGCGGCCGCGGCCGCTGGCGCGCACCAGCAGCGCCTCCAGCCGCACTTCCAGTTCCGGCAGCGCGAACGGCTTGGTCAGGTAGTCGTCGGCGCCGGCGCGGAAACCGGCGATCTTGTCCGGCAGCTCGTCGCGCGCGGTCAGCATGATCACCGGCACGTCGGCGTGGTGTTCCTCGCGCAGCGCGCGCAGCACCTGCTGCCCGTCCAGGCGCGGCAGCATCCAGTCCAGGATCAGCGCGTCGTAGCGCTGGGTGGTGGCCAGGTGCAGCCCGGTGACGCCGTCCGGCGCCGCATCCAGGGTGTGGCCGCGCACCTCGAAGTAGTCGAACAGGTTGGCGACCAGGTTCCGGTTGTCTTCTATGACCAGCAGCCGCATGGGCGCGCTCGAATTCGGGGGACGGACCTGCCCATGCTAGCGGAAGCGTGTCGGAACGAAGTCAGAACGGCCGCGCGCCCTTGATCGAATCTCGACAAAACCTGGAAGGAATCCCAACACGACATCCTCAGGCTGGCATTCCTGCCGGTCACGGACTTGTATGGCCCGGCGCTTGCATCACCGCGGCCGTGCGCAACCTTCGCTGAAGCCCTGGCCCTCTCACCGGCAGTTCCGACAGCTATCCGACACCGCCAACCCGACCATGCCCCCACTTTCCCGCCGTCCCTGGCCGCTTTCGTCGACCATGATCAGTACGCCCCTGCGATTGTCCGCTGCGGCGGCGCCCGACCTCGGCGCACGTCGGTACTTCTATCTCTCCCACCTCTGGGTGCCGCTGGCGCTGGTGCTGTTGGCCAGCACGGCGCTGATGGGCCTGGGTGGGGATTTCTGGATCGCCGACCTGCTGTATCGCTGGGAAGGCGGACAGTGGGCGCTGAAGGACGCGGCGCTGACCCGTAGCCTGATCCACCACGACGGCAAGATGCTCAGCGCCGCAGCGTGGGCAGTGACCGCCGCGCTGGCGGTGTGGGCGTGGCGCCGTCCCGATGGCCGCCGCTACCGGCTGCCGCTGCTGTACCTGCTGCTGACGGTGGCGCTGAGCACCGGCGTGGTATCGCTGCTGAAGTCGGTGACCCACATGGACTGCCCCTGGGATCTGGTCCGCTATGGCGGCGAGCGGATCTTCGTGGGCCTGTTCGAGACCCGCCCGGCGGGCATGCCGCGCGGGGTATGCTTCCCCGCCGGTCATTCCAGTGCCGGCTATGCCTGGGTGGGGCTGTACTTCGTCGCGTTGGCGCTCAAGCCGGCCTGGCGTTGGCCAGCGCTGGCGATCGGCCTCGGGGGAGGCTTGCTGTTCGGTCTCGGCCAACAGCTGCGCGGCGCGCATTTCATGTCGCACGACCTGTGGACGCTGGCCCTGTGCTGGGGCGTGGCACTGGGCCTGTACCGGGCGATGCTGTGGCCGCGCGCGACCTCGCCGCAGGCCGATCGACGCCCCTCCACCTTCAACGATGCCGCCGCATGAGCCGATCCGTCGCACCGCCCTCGCCGTCCACCGCATCCCGTGCTCGCTGGTGGGCCTGGCGCCCGCAACTGAGCAACGAGATGCTGGCGCTGGCGGCCAGCGCGTTCTTCGCCCTGGCCTGCAACGGCATGTTCTGGCGCAGCGCGATGAGCGGCCACGGCGGCGACGTCAAGCTGGCGCTGTCGCTGTTCCTGCTGCTGCTGGCGGTGCACGGCCTGCTGCTCGGCCTGCTGCTGTGGCGCGGCATCGCCAAGCCGGTGCTGACGGTGCTGCTGATCACCACCGCGTTCGCCGCGCACTACATGAACAGCTACAGCGTCTACCTGGACGCGGACATGCTGCGCAACGTGCTGGCCACCGACCACAAGGAATCGCGCGAGCTGATGACCCCCGCGCTGATCGCGCCGCTGCTGTTCTACGCGGTGCTGCCAATCCTGGTGCTGTGGCGGGTGCGGCTGATCCGGCGTTCGCCGCTGAAGGCGCTGGCGATCCGCGCCGGTTTCCTGGTCGGCATGCTCGCGCTCGGCGGCATCGGTGCGATGCTCTCGTTCCAGGACCTGTCGGCGATGATGCGCAACCATCGCGAGATCCGCTACCTGGCCACGCCGATCAACTACCTGGTCGCGCTGCGGCAGAACTTCAAGTCCGACAGCCCCACGCGCAAGGCGCCGAAACTGCCGCTGGAACACGATGCCAAGGCCACCGCGCGCGCGCCGGGCAGCAAGCCGCGGCTGCTGGTGGTGGTGCTGGGCGAGACCGCCCGCGCGCAGAACTGGGGCCTCAACGGCTACGCGCGGCAGACCACGCCGGAGCTGGCCAAGCGCGACGTGATCAACTTCCCCGACATGCACTCCTGCGGCACCAGCACCGAGGTCTCGGTGCCGTGCATGTTCTCGCCGTTCGGCCGCCACGACTACAACGAGAGCAACATCCGCAAGCACCAGTCGCTGCTGCACGTGCTCGAGCACGCCGGCATCAGCACGCTGTGGCGCGACAACCAATCCGGCTGCAAGGGCGTGTGCGACGGCCTGCAGATCCAGCACCTGGACGACGCCAAGGATCCGCAGCTGTGCAAGGACGGGCGCTGCATGGACGAGATCCTGCTGCAGGACCTGGCCGCGCAGGTGCGTGCCAAGCCCGGCGACCGCGTGGTGGTGCTGCACCAGCTCGGCAGCCACGGCCCCAGCTACTTCGAGCGCTACCCGGCCGCGTTCCGCCGCTTCACCCCCACCTGCGACACCGCCGACCTGGGCAACTGCAGCCGCGAGCTGATCACCAACGCCTACGACAACTCGCTGCTGTACACCGACCACCTGCTGGCGCGCACCATCGACGCGCTGCAGGCCATGCCCGACTACGACACGGCGATGCTCTACCTCTCCGACCACGGCGAATCGCTGGGCGAGAAGGGCCTGTACCTGCACGGCGTGCCCTACGCGATCGCACCGCAGGAGCAGACCCACGTGCCGATGGTGATGTGGTTCTCGCCGGGCTTCGCCAGCGCGCGCGGCCTGGACCTGGCCTGCCTGCAGGCGCGGTCGCGCCGCTACGCCGACCAGGACAACCTGTTCCCGTCGGTGCTGGGCCTGATGCAGGTCAGGACCGGCGTCTACGACCGCTCGCGCGACCTGTTCGCGCAGTGCGCCAAGCCGCAATGACCGAGCGTCCACGCGCCGCCCTGGCGTGATCGGACGCGGCGGCGCAGCCGAGGGCGTGCCGCCCGAACTTGCGGCGGTGCGGGCGGCCCACTAGCCTTCCGGGCAATCGCCCTGCAAGGATTCGCCGTGACCCTCCGCTCTCCGCTGCTCGCGCTGTGCCTAGTCGCGAGCCTGCTGACGCTGTCCGCCTGCCGCAAGGAACCCGCGGCCGAGACCGCCGCCCCCGCCGCGGCCCAGCCTCAGGGCGAGAGCGCCGACCAGTTCGTCGCCCGCATCAACGAGGAATACCGCGCGCTGCTGCCGGAACTGACCGCGGCGCAATGGCTGTCGGCCACCTACATCAACGGCGACAGCGAGCGGCTGGCGGCCAAGGCAAATGCGCGCTGGCTGACCACGCTCAACGGCTGGATCGCGCAGGCGCGGCGCTACGACGGCAAGCCGATGTCGGCCGACAGCGCCCGCGCACTGCGCCTGCTGCAGCAGATGACCGCGATGCCGGCGCCGCGCGATCCGGCGCGGCTGGGCGAACTGGCCGCGCTGGCGACGAAGATGGAGGGCGCCTACGGCGCCGCCTCCTACTGCACCGGCGAGGGCGACGCGCGCCGCTGCCGGCAGTTGGGCGAGCTGGAGGACGTGCTGCGCCGCAGCCGCGACTACGACCAGCAACTGGATGCCTGGCAGGGCTGGCATGGCGCCGTGCAACCGATGCGCAAGGACTACCAGCGCTTCGTCGAACTGGTCAACGAAGGCGCGCGCGACATGGGCTACGCCGATACCGGTGCGCTGTGGCGCAGCGGCTACGATATGCCGCCGGCTCAACTCGCCGCCGAGACCGACCGGCTGTGGACCCAGGTCAAGCCGCTATACGAACAACTGCACTGCTACGCGCGCGGCAAGCTCGACGCCGAGTACGGCAAGGACAAGGGCGAACTGGCCGGCGGCCTGCTGCCGGCGCACCTGCTCGGCAACATGTGGCAGCAGGACTGGAGCAACCTGTGGGACCTGCTGCAGCCCTACCCCGGCGCCGGCAGCCTGGACATCACCGACGCGCTGGAGCGGCAGTACCAGGGCAACCTGAGCGCGGCGCTGGCGCGACGCAATGGCGACACCTCGCCGGAGGCGCGGTTCATGGCCCAGCGCGAGGCGCAGTTGCTCAGCGCGCGGCAGATGACCGAGCGCGCGCAGGACTTCTATACCTCGCTGGCGATGCCCAAGCTGCCCGACAGCTACTGGACGCGCAGCCAGTTCATCAAGCCGCTGGACCGCGACGTGGTCTGCCACGCCAGCGCCTGGGACATGGACACGGCCGGCGACGTGCGCACCAAGATGTGCGTCAAGCCGAACGAAGAGGACTTCACCACCATCTACCACGAACTCGGCCACGTCTATTACGACCTGGCCTACAACCCGTTGCCGCCGCTGTTCCAGGGCGGCGCCAACGACGGCTTCCACGAAGCCATCGGCGACACCGTGGTGCTGGCGATGACCCCGCAGTACCTGCATTCGATCGGCCTGGTCGGCGCACCGCAGGTCGGCCGCGAGGCACTGATCAACGCGCAGATGCGCATGGCCTTGAGCAAGGTCGCGTTCCTGCCGTTCGGGCTGATGATCGACCGCTGGCGCTGGGGCGTGTTCGACGGCTCGATCGCCCCGGACCGCTACAACCAGGCCTGGTGGGAGCTGAAGGCCAGGTACCAGGGCGTGGCACCGGCGACACCGCGCGGCGAGGACTTCTTCGACCCCGGCGCCAAGTACCACGTGCCGGCCAACACGCCGTACACGCGTTACTTCCTCTCGCACATCCTGCAGTTCCAGTTCTACAAGAGCCTGTGCGACGCCGCCGGCTACAAGGGCCCGCTGTACGAGTGCACTTTCTACGGCAACAAAGAAGCTGGTCAGAAGTTCTGGTCGATGTTGCAGCGCGGCGCCAGCCAGCCGTGGCAAGCCACGCTCAAGGAACTGACCGGCAGCGAGCGCATCGACGCCGGCCCGCTGCTGGAGTATTTCGCGCCGATGCAGGAATGGCTCAAGCAACAGAACCAGGGGCGGATGTGCGGGTGGGAGGCATCTGCGGCAACGCAACCCACTGCAGTGCCGGCGCAGAAGCAAGGTTGACGCGGCGCGGCGGCCGCAAAGCCGGAGCGCAGTCGTCAGGACAGACCGTGCAGGTAAGCGCGTAGAGGAGATGCGCGGCGTGCGGTTCAATCAAGCGGGGAAAGAAGCCACGACATGACCGAAGCGCTCATCGCGCTCGTGCAGACACCTGCTGCGCCTCGCTGTCGGCCTGCGGCAAAGCGAGCGCCGCCCCGCCCTTGGCGGGTGAGGCGATCGCCTCTTCCGGTCGCGATGGCGCCGCAGAGAGATCGACCTTCACCCTGAACCCCGGCGTATACCCTTCGATCCAGGCACTGCAGCCGTCGACCATGACGTGCTTGATCTGCTCGGGCCGCGTCATGCCGTCGCGCTGGGCCTGCGCCGCGGCATGCCTCACCGTGGCATCCGGCGTGGCGGCCGGCAATCGCGCCTTGATGGCACAGAAGAGCGGGTCTTCGTCGCGCACTGCCGCCCCCTGCTCCGGCACCTTCAGCGGCACGTGCCAACCCTGCGGCTCGCGGGCTTCCGTCTTCGGCAGATTCAGCCGCTGCATGTGCCCCGGCCATTCCGCCGCACCGATGCCCTGCCGGCCTTCGCCCGGCGGCAATGGCCCGCGCAGTTCATTGATGGCGTCACCGGCCAGCCCGCGCACGCCGCGCGCCAGAAGCGTGGTGCCGATGCGCATGGACTCGACATCCTCGCGGTACCTGCCGATCATCGGCGCGTCCTGCGCGGCGCGCTGCTGCGCCGCCGGATCTTCCAGCACGGACCGGTCGGGCCGCCCGTTGCCGTCCACCGGCAGGAAGTTGTGCATGCGGTGCGACTCGACGATCAACCCGCCGACCGCACTGAAAGGATTGCGTGCCTCCCAGCTTCCCTTGCTGTTGTCGTAGCCGGCGCGCTGCAGCGTGGCGACTTCCTCGGGCGTGGCATAGATGCGGACCTGGCCGTAGTGCCGGCTGGCAGCGCTGACCGGGTCGCCGGCCATGACGTGGTTGATGACGTCGGTGCCGCCTTCGGGAATGCGCCGATCCAGGCTGACCGCGCCGTAGGCGTTGAAGGTTTCGCCCTTCAGGCCGAAGTGGTGGGCCGTGACCTGTGCGAGGTCACCGCCTAGGGAGTGACCGGTGACAACGACAGGCGGAACCCTTCCATGCTCGCCTATCTTCTCGGCATATTGCACGGCTTCGCGCGTGAACTCGATGGCGTCATTCACCTGCCTATTGTGCCGCGTAGCGACCATGCCGCCATCGGCCGCAAGGCCATCTTGCAACGGCTGACGATCGAATTCGGTCCCGCGATGCGCGACAACCAACTCGCCGGTATTCACTCGCTGGTAGAGGATGCCTTGATAGCCGGAAGGTCGATCCACGTATGCAAGGCGCCGGTAGAACTCTCCACCGATTTCAATGGTGGCGCTCTTCGGCCCAAACTCATTCGGCTTCGAATAAACGTCGTATGCGAGGGTTGCGTACTGTTGACTGGTCAACGTCATGGGGCCACCCGCTCTGCTTTGAGCGTGACCTTGAACAAGTTGTTGCGAGTCTCTTCGTCGAAATCTTCCGCATTGCGCTGACCGATATCCTGGAAATCATCCATATCCTCCTTGGGATAGCGGCCCTTCCAGAAGTAGGTGACCTTCGACCGGGACCCGATAATCTCTGGCCTCTCAAGACTGGGAGAGAAATTCGTCTCCTGCTGCTTGCCTGTTGCCTTCAATCCGATGACGATGCCATTGATCCTCCAGTGGCAGATTCCCTTACCGTAGTAGTCAGCATCCACCATCCCATCGGTATAGATCGTAGTGGCATAGGTGTTGGCATCGACCTTCGCAAAAGCCGCAGGGATATGATCGTCCTTGCGTTTTGTCCACACGCCTTCAAGCGGCTCTCCTGGCGTGCATTGTTCGTAGTTGCTCATCTGATAGACAGCGGCAGCATCCACGAATCCAAACGGTCCCGGCGCATCCTCAATCGTCATCGTGATCCGATACGCCTGCGTCGGATGCGGATTCTTGCGGTACACCGGGTCACCATGGGCGTCGCCATGCGGATTGGCGGCGTTCTCCGAGGCAGTGTTCATCGGGTTGCATCCTGTCAACAACAGCAGAAAGGACAGAGCACAGGGAATCTTGGCTTTCACGGAAAGGATCTCAGGCCACGATCGTGCGCCGCGCGGCATGCTCTGCGGCAGCGAGGGCGTCGGTCAGCCGGCGGCAGCCATGGCGCACGTGCAGGCGCTGCATCAGCAACAGAGCGATCAACATCAGCAACGACAGGCCCAGCTCCGGCACCCGGATGAAGAGCGGCAGCGAACCGGGAAGCGCGACGGCTGCCAGCGCAGACAACCACATCAGCAAGGTCATCGCGGCTACCTGCAGGATGGCATGGCACAACTGCCTGGACTGGACCGTGCGCTTGCCACCGGAGCGCAGGCGCCACCAGGCGCGCGACGCGCGCACGACCAGCAGCGCCAGCATGCCCACCATGCCCAGTTGCAGCAGAGCACCCAACACCGCCAACGCCTGGGCCATCAGCAGCGCCGCGCCGCCCGCATGACGGTAGGCCAGCGCAGCCATCCCGGCGGTGAGCAGCAGTGCGAGCAGCGCCGTGGTCAGCAGCGCACATGTGCGCCGCACGCATATCTGCCACTCCTTCGACCACAGCACGTGGGACATGTCACGACTCCTGCATCGACCAAGTCAGGGAACGGCAGCGCTGTCCCGCACCACGGAAGAGCGCGGTGTCGCCGCCGCTGACCCCACCTTACCGCTCGTGAACGCATGGGGGCAGACACGCGCATACATCGCCGACGAGTACGCGTTGTAGCAGTAAGGATTGGTGACGGTGAACGCGCCCGTGGCGGGATTGATCGGCGCCCAGCAGTCGCTGGGCACGCCGATCGTGCAGAAGAGAAACGGATCGTTGTCGTAGTACGGAATGAACTCGTAGTAACCGTCAGTCTGCGCCGACGAGGGCAACGCCATCACTGACAGCAGCGCCAAGGGAAACAATCCACGCTTCTTCACGACCCTTTCTCCTTGAGGGGGTACCAATCTTCCAGCCTCGCTCGAGGCCAGGCATCAATAGCGCTTGAAAACCGCCTTGGAACATGCGGTGTAGATGACCTTGCATTGCATGCCGGTGACCGCGCGATTCTCTCGCTCGCAACGCTCCATCGCGACACCGCTGGCTGCTTCTTCGTCGCCTGCCGCGGCGAAACTTGTCGGTCCATCAAGGTACCCTCTCCCCCCCACTTGTGGCTCCGCGACGGCAGCGCACTGGTTCTTATAGACAAAGCCAATCCGGCAATCCTTTACACCATTGGAGACGCATCGTTTCAGCGCGTCAGCCTCCGCTTCGGATTTCGACGCCTTGCCTGTCGTCACACCAAAGCTGTTCCAGCCATCGCCCGCGCCCATGGCAATGGCACCCCAGGTCTTGACCCAGTACCCAGTCGGCCGGGGAGCCTCCTGCGGGGCCGCCTGGCTCTGCGGAATCGGGGCACAACCGGCCGCTCCCTGACCTCCAATAGGGTACTGCCCGGGGGGGCATCCCCCTTCCGCGTGAGCTTCGTGCGCCGCAACTATCAAGACGAGAAGTGTTAGGTACTTACATTTCATGGGCATATCTGTCACCTCAGCTGAAACGGGGCCCTTGGTTGGCCAACCCTCTACCACCACTGCCCTCGGGAAGGACATTGTTGGACGGCGCGCCGCTCACCCGCTGGCTGGGTGATCCCACCATCGAATCCGACGAAGCCTGCGAATCCGGTCGGGTTTGTGGTGGGCGGTAGGACCCCGGCGGCTGCCCCTGCGGCCCCGGCGAAGACGCAGTCGCAGGGCCGAAGGCCGTGTAGGTCATGAACGTGCCCATGTTGCCTTGCCAGACCGCCGCCGCGATCGTGGGTACCGTGACGATCAGCACCGTCATCAGCAACCCGATCCCGCCCTGCTGCAACGCCTGGGACGACAGGCCTTCGGCGTTGGCCAGCGGAATGAACTTCATCGCCCAGTACGCCGCCGCCACCTTGGCGGTGAACTTCAACACCATCGCCGACACCACCGACAGCATGGACATCGAGAACAGCGTGCCGATGACGTAGAACAGCCATTTCCGGAACAGGTCCTTGGTCTGGTCGAACATCAGGAAGAAGATGAAGATCGGGCCGATGCCCACCAGAAATGCCATGGTGAACTTGAACAGCAGCAACATCGCCCCGGCCGCCATCGGCGGGCTGGCCGTGCCGAAGCTGGCCAGCAGCATCGAGCGCCCCTTCTTCTCGATCGATTCGGGATCGTTGGCGTCCACACGCACCGCATCCAGCGCCGACAGCGCCAACTGGGTGTACTTGAGGTTGTCGTCGATCGAGTCGGCTGCGCTGCTGGTGTCGTCGCCCGTGAACAACCCATGGATCTCCTTGTCCAGGTTGTCGGTCATCGTCTTGTGCAGCGCCGCGCCGTTCGCGCCCAGGGTCGAGGCGATCATCAGGATCACCGCGACCTTGGCCGCCTTGACCATCGTCGCCATCGCCGACTCGCGCGACTGCCCGGTCGCGATGCGGTAGCCCTGGATCAGGACCCAGAACGTGGTCGCGGTCAGCGCGATCACGCTCACCCAATGCATTGCCCGGCGCATCAGCTCCAGGCCGAAATCGGCAATCTCGTCGGTGAAGTAGTTGTTCACCAGGCGGAAGAACAGGAAGTCCCCCAGATTGGCGTCCGCCAACGGTTGCATCCAGTGCGTGGCGGTGTCGAAAAGTCCGTTCATGCTGCGTGCCTGCCCGATGTCCTGTGCTGTGTTGGAGTTGCCTGCGCCGTTACTTCGACAGCGCGCCGGCGAGCACACCCGCCTGGATCACCTGCCCCAGGATGTTGCTCTTGTTGCCGTCCAGCGCCCGCCGCGCCAACCGCGACTGGTCGTCCTTGAGCGCCACGATGTAGGTGTCGTAGGCCTTCATCTGCGCCTGCCAGTAATCCAGGTCCATGGCGTTCTGCGCCACGAAGCGCTGTACCTCGTTGTCGTTGGCGGCCAGGGCGCCCTGACTGGTCTGTACGCTGTCGCGCTGCGCCTGCACCTGCTTGAACTGCTCGTTGCGCTGGATCAGGCGCTTGAGCATGCGCACCGTCTCGTTGTACTGGGCGTTCTTGGCCAGCACGATGCGCGCGCAGACCTTCATCTGCTCGTCGACGGCGCTGCCGTTCAAGTCCGGCGCGAGCGCCTTGAACTGGTTCATCAGCCCGGCGATGCCGCTCTGGCTTGCGCCCGGGCAGCTGTCTTCCAGGCCGTAGTCCTGGGGCCGTTCCGGAAAGGTGTCGGCCATGGGGGAATCGCCGAACTGCAGCCGCTGCAGCTTGATCAGCTGCTGCTGGTAGTGCTCCAACTGCATCTGGTACTGCTTGACGGTCTCTGCCCAGCGCTTGGCATCCTTGGCGTATTCCTCCAACGCCTTGGCCATCGACATCGGGTCGTTGACGATCCATGTCGCGTTGGCGGGCGCGGCGACCAGGCAGGCGGCGAGCGCGACACCTGCGAACAGGCGCGAGAAGCGGTGGCGACGGGTCGAGGGGTGGGTCATGGCGGTCTCGGCATGTCTGGTGCGATACAGGGGAGTGACGATCATCGCGGCGACTGCACGGCGGCAGGCGGCGACGAACCGCCGTCAGCGGCCGCAGCGCGGCCACTGGATGGTCGGGTTCGAGAGCCTGCTGCGGCCATCGTCCTTGATGAGCGGATGAGTCAGGTGGCGCGGGACTCTTGCATGAAGCGCATTCCATTTCCACCGCCCCATGCGGCCCCGTAGGGAGGCGTATTCAGCGAAGCCAGGCATGCCAATGCTTTCGCCGATCTGGGTAGGAAAACTCCGACATTGCGTCGCGGCATGTCCCGAGCCGGCCAACGACGCTGTCACCGCCGGTTTTGCGCAGGCAGGTCCGCGCCAGCCCGCCTCAGCCGACCGCGATGCGGCCGTTCAGTCGTCGGCGAGCCGCGCCCAGCGCTCGTGGTCGCGCCAGACCCCGCCGATGCGCAGGTAGCGTGGCGAATAGCCTTCGCGGCGGAAGCCGGCGCGCTGCGCCAGGGCCAGCGAACGGGTGTTGTCCGGCTGGATGTTGGCTTCCACCCGGTGCAGGCCCAGTTCGGCGAAGGCGTAGGCCACGCACAGGCGCAGCGCATGCGTCATCAGCCCGCGGCCCTCGCAGCCGGCCATGGCGTGGTAGCCCAGATAGGCGCTCTGGAAGCAGCCGCCGACCACCTGGCTGAAGGTGAACAGGCCGGCGAGCGCGCCGCTGCTGCGTTCGCGCGCCAGCAGCGCGATGTTGCTGCCGTCCAGGGTCTGCGCGTACCAGGCTTCGAACCCGGGCACGTCGGTGAACGGATAGCTCCACGGGTGATGCAGGGCGACGCTGGCGCGGTGCGCCTGGATCAGTGCGATGCCGTCGCGGCGACGCACCCGCGTCAGCAACACGGCCTCCTGCGCAGCCTGGCCCGCGCTCTGGCCCATGGCCTCAGGCCGGGGCCGCCGCGCCGTCGTCGCGGCGCATGACCTGGGCGTGGCGCGTCTTGAACTCGTCGAAGCTCAGGCCCTGCGCCTGCGCATCGGCGTGCGCGGCGTCCTTCAGCGCGTCCGAGTACATCAGCCGCACCGGCGTGCCGGCGCGTTCGTGCAGTTCCGCCGCCTGCATGATCAGCGACAGCACCTGCGCGGCGCTCTCGCTCTGGCCGGCGATGCGCCCGTCCATGCCCAGCACCCACTCGCCGTCGCGGCGCACGATGCCGGCCAGCAGCGTGCGCTGCTGGTCGCGCAGTTCCGCATGCGGCTCGATGGGCGCGACCGGCGCGGCATCCTCGGCACGGTGGCGCAGGCGCTCGGCCAGCTTCTTGCGCAGATCGCGGCGCTGCTTGGACTGGATGGACATGCGGTTTCCTCAACGATGACCCGACGACGATAGCCCAACCGCGACGCCGCTCACAGCGGGTCCGCCGGTTCCAGCCGCGGCACCTGCGCGCCCGGACGCGGCAGGCGCTTGCCGCTGCGCCGCTCCCAGCGCCAGAAGCCCCAGCCGAGCAGGAAGAACGCGCCCGAACCCAGCGCCAGGTGCAGCGCATGGCCGCTGAGCAGCGGCGACAGCACCCCGGCCACCAGCACGGTCACCATCAACTGGGTGAAGGCCTGCAGCGACGAGGCCAGCCCGCGCTGGCGCGGGTACATGTCCAGCACCGCCAGCGCCAGGATTGGGAAGATCAGCGCGGTGCCCAGGCCGGCGAAGAAGATCGGCAGCACCGCCCACGGCAGCGCGATCGCCGGCGCCAGCGCGGTGTAGGCGATGTTGCCGGCCATCGACAGGCCGCAGCAGACGAAGCCGAAGCGCACCTGGCGCATCGGCCCCAGCCGCCCGGCCATGCGCCCGGACAGGAACGCGCCCAGGGTCATGCCGCCGATGGTCGGCAGGAACAGCCAGGCGAAGTCGCGCTCGGTCTTGCCCAGCAGGTCGATCATGAACACCGGCGCCGAGGCGATGTACAGGAACACCCCGCCGAAATTGAACGCGCCGGCCGCGGCCAGGCGCTGGAAGCGCGGATTGAGCGCGATGCCGATGTAGTCGCGCAGCAACGTGTGCGGCGCCAGCGGCGTGCGCGCCTGCGGCGGATGCGTCTCCGGCATCCAGCGCAGGGTCGCCAGCAACAGCAGCGAGGAGAAGCCAACCAGGAACCAGAAGATCAATGGCCAGCCGCGGCCGCTGCCCAGGATCCAGCCGCCGATGACCGGCGCGATCGCCGGGGCGATGCCGAAGATCATCGACACCTGGCTCATCAGCCGCTGCGCATCGTCGCCGTGGTACAGGTCGCGGATCACCGCCCGCCCGACGATCATGCCGACGCCGGCCGACACGCCCTGCAGCGCGCGGAACATCAGCAGGGTCGGCAGGTCGCGCGACAGCGCGCAACCGGCCGAGGCCAGGATGAACACGACCAGCCCGGCGACGATCACCCGGCGCCGCCCCAGCGCGTCGGACAGCGGCCCGTGGGCCAGGCCCATCAGCGCGTAGGCCAGCAGGTACACGCTCACCGTCTGCTGGATCGCCACCGGATCGGCGTGCAGGCGCTGCGCCAGCTGCGGGAACGCCGGGAAGATGGTGTCGATGGAGAACGGGCCGAACATCGCCAGCCCGGCCAGCAACAGGGCCATGCGGCGCGTGGACACGGACGGGAGCGTCATGGGGAGATCATCCTGAAAAGCCGGCCGCGGCGGCCGCAGGACCGGCGCGCGCGCGACGACGCCGTCCGGCATGGACGGGCGCGAGAGAAGGGAGTGCGGGCATGATACGCGCAGCCGCCGCCGGCGCGCATCCGCCACGGCTTGCCCATTCAGCCTGGCGTGGGGGCGAACCGCCCGCCGTGGGCGGCGCCGGCCACGCTATAATCGCGGCGCAGCAAGGTGGGAGAAGCGGGGCGACCCGCTGCCGAAGGCGCAAACGCCCGTAATCGCTCAGGCCCGATACCACCCGCACCAAGACTCTGGAGAGACCGGTCAAACCCGGCGCCGAAGGGGCACGAAGCGCGCGCCAGCCGCCGCTTCCAAACTCTCAGGCAAAAGGACAGAGGGGCATTGGGAAGACACGCGCTTCCCGTCGATCGTGCCCGCCGCTGCGGCCCGACGACGGCCTTGCGCGCGTCCCCGCCTCCTCGTGCCTTCCTCAGCCGGACGACTGCCATGTCTCACACCTCTTCGCTGCGCGACCTCGAACATCACTCGGCCTTCATCGAGCGCCACATCGGCCCGAACGACGCCGAGATCGCGCACATGCTGCGCACCGTCGGCCACGACTCGCTGGAGGCGATGACCGATGCCATCGTGCCGGGCAACATCAAATCGCCGGCCGCATTGGCGCTGCCCGACGCCGTCACCGAGGAAGAGGCGCTGGCCAAGATCCGCGCCATCGCCGACAAGAACAGCGTGTTCCGCAGCTTCATCGGCCAGGGCTACTACGGCACCCACACGCCGAAGGTGATCCTGCGCAACATCCTCGAGAACCCGGCCTGGTACACCGCCTACACGCCGTACCAGGCGGAGATCTCGCAGGGCCGCATGGAAGCGCTGATCAACTTCCAGACCATGTGCGCCGACCTCACCGGCATGGAGATCGCCAACGCCTCGCTGCTGGACGAAGCCACCGCCGCGGCCGAAGCGATGACCCTGGCCAAGCGCTCGGCCAAGTCCAGGTCCGACACGTTCTTCGTGCACGACGCGGTGCATCCGCAGACCCTGGAACTGCTGCGCACCCGCGCCGAGCCGCTGGGCATCGTGCTGCGCGTGGGCACCCCGGAGGAAGCGCTGCAGGCCGAGTGCTTCGGCGTGCTGCTGCAATACCCCGACAGCTTCGGTCACATCGGCGACCACAAGGCGCTGGCCGACGCGGTGCATGCGCAAGGCGGCCTGGTCGCGGTCGCCACCGACCTGCTTGCGCTGACCCTGATCGCCGCGCCGGGCGAATGGGGCGCGGACATCGTGGTCGGCAACTCGCAGCGTTTCGGCGTGCCGTTCGGCTTCGGCGGCCCGCACGCGGCGTTCATGGCCTGCCGCGACGCCTACAAGCGTTCGATGCCGGGCCGCCTGATCGGCGTGTCGATCGACGCCGCCGGCAACCCCGCCTACCGCCTCACCCTGCAGACCCGCGAGCAGCACATCCGCCGCGAGAAGGCCACCTCCAACATCTGCACCGCGCAGGTGCTGTTGGCGGTGATGGCCTCGATGTACGCGGTGTACCACGGCCCCGAGGGCCTGGTGCGCATCGCCCGCCGCACCCACCGTCTGGCGGCGATCCTCGCCGCAGCGCTGCGCGGCGCCGGCGTCGCCGTCGGCGAGCGCTTCTTCGACACCCTGCACGTCACCGGCGTCGATGCCGAGGCCATCCACGCCAAGGCGCGTGCGGCCGGCATCAACCTGCGTAAGATCGACAGCGCGTCGCTGGGCATCAGCCTGGACGAGACCGCCACCCGCGCCGACGTGGTCGCGCTGGCACAGTTGTTCGGCGCACGGGCCGACGTGGACGCGCTCGACGCCGCCACCGCCGACGCGCTGCCGCCGCAACTGCTGCGGCACAGCGCGTTCCTGCAGCACCCGGTGTTCAACACCCACCACAGCGAGCACGAACTGCTGCGCTACATGCGCGCGCTGGCCGACAAGGACCTGGCGATGGATCGCACCATGATCCCGCTCGGCAGCTGCACCATGAAGCTCAATGCCACCGCCGAGATGATCCCGGTGACCTGGCCGCAGTTCGGCGCGATCCATCCGCTGGCCCCGGTCGAGCAGAGCGTCGGCTACAAGCAGCTGATCGACGAACTGGAGGCGATGCTGGTCGAATGCACCGGCTACGACGCGGTCAGCCTGCAGCCCAACTCCGGCGCGCAGGGCGAGTACGCCGGCCTGCTGGCGATCCGCGCCTATCACCGCGCCCGCGGCGAAGGCCATCGCGACATCTGCCTGATCCCCGAATCGGCGCACGGCACCAACCCGGCCTCGGCGCAGATGTGCGGCATGACCGTGGTGGTGACCAAGTGCGACGGCAACGGCAACGTCGACGTCGCCGACATACGCGCCAAGGCCGAGAAGTACTCGGACCGCCTGGCCGCGCTGATGATCACCTACCCGTCCACCCACGGCGTGTTCGAGGAAGACGTGGTGGCGATCTGCGAAGCGGTGCATGCGCACGGCGGCCAGGTCTACACCGACGGCGCCAACATGAACGCGCTGGTCGGCCTGGCCAAGCCCGGCAAGTGGGGCTCGGACGTGTCGCACCTGAACCTGCACAAGACCTTCTGCATCCCGCACGGCGGCGGCGGCCCCGGCGTCGGCCCGTGCGCGGTGAAGGCGCATCTGGCGCCGTACCTGCCCAAGACCCTGGGCGGCGACGGCGAGGTCGGCATGGTCAGCGCCGCCAGCTTCGGCAGCGCCTCGATCCTGCCGATCAGTTGGATGTACATCACCATGATGGGCAACAGCGGGCTGCGCAAGGCCACCCAGGTCGCGCTGCTCAACGCCAACTACATCGCCAAGCGCCTGGCGCCGTACTACAAGACCCTGTACACCGGCCGCAACGGCCTGGTCGCGCACGAGTGCATCCTCGACGTGCGCCCGCTGGAGAAGACCAGCGGCATCGGTGCCGAGGACATCGCCAAGCGCCTGATCGACTTCGGCTTCCACGCGCCGACGCTGAGCTTCCCGGTCGCCGGCACGCTGATGGTGGAGCCGACCGAGAGCGAATCGCAGCACGAGCTGGACCGCTTCATCGACGCGATGATCCAGATCCGCGAGGAGATCGCCGCGATCGAGGACGGCCGCCTGGACCGCGAGGACAACCCGCTCAAGCACGCCCCGCACACCGCCGCGCAGGTCACTGCCAGCGAGTGGACCCACGCCTACCCGCGCGAGCTGGCCGCGTTCCCGCTGCCGACCCTGAAACAGCAGAAGTACTGGCCGCCGGTGGCGCGCGTGGACAACGTGTACGGCGACAAGAACGTGATGTGCGCGTGCATCCCGGTGGATGCGTACAAGGAAGACGCGGTGGTCTGAGCCGCGTCCTCGTTCGACGCTGCACCCGAGACCCAGCCTCGTGCGCGAGGCTGGGTTTTTTCATGCCTGCGCATCGCGCGCACGGCAGTAGACAAGTGCGTGCGATGCAGCGCGTTGCACGGCTCGTTCACGCCGCGCCGCCCAGGATCGGGATTCCACTGCAGCCCACGTGTTCGCGCGTCGGTCTCTCAGCACCCTCCCCGTTCGTCGCCTCCCGGAGCGATCTTCCATGGCCAGCCGCAAGCGCACGCCCAGCGATTCCGCATCGTCCACCGCCCCCACCTCCACCGCCGCGCCCACCGACCAGCGCGGCCATGGCGACGAACTGCACCAGCAGGCCGGCGGCACGCATCCGCCGCTGACCACCAACCAGGGCATCCCGGTCGCCGACAACCAGAACTCGCTGCGCGCCACGCCGCGCGGGCCGACGTTGCTGGAAGACTTCATCCTGCGCGAGAAGATCACCCACTTCGACCACGAGCGCATTCCCGAGCGCATCGTGCACGCGCGCGGCAGCGCCGCGCACGGCTACTTCGAGCTGACCGCCTCGCTGGCCAAGTACACCACCGCCAAGCTGCTCACCGAGGTCGGGGTGAAGACGCCGGTGTTCACCCGCTTTTCCACCGTGGCCGGCGGCGCCGGCTCGGTGGACACGCCGCGCGACGTGCGCGGCTTCGCCGTCAAGTTCTACACCAAGGAAGGCAACTGGGATCTGGTCGGCAACAACATCCCGGTGTTCTTCATCCAGGACGCGATCAAGTTCCCGGACCTGATCCACTCGGTGAAGATGGAACCGGACCGCGGCTTCCCGCAGGCCGCCAGCGCCCACGACACGTTCTGGGATTTCATCTCGCTGACGCCCGAGTCGCTGCACATGATCATGTGGGCGATGAGCGACCGCACCATTCCGCGCTCGCTGCGCATGATGGAAGGCTTCGGCATCCACAGCTTCCGCCTGCTCGATGCCGACGGCAACAGCACCTTCGTCAAGTTCCACTGGCGGCCGAAGCTCGGCCTGCAGTCCACGATCTGGGACGAGGCGGTGAAGCTGGCCGGCGCCGATCCGGACTTCCACCGCCGCGACCTGTTCGAGGCGATCCAGCAAGGCGACTTCCCGGAATGGGAGCTGGGCGTGCAGTTGTTCACCGAGGAACAGGCGGACGCCTTCCCGTTCGACCATCTGGATTCGACCAAGCTGATCCCGGAAGAACTGGTGCCGCTGCAGATCGTCGGGCGCATGGTGCTGGACCGCTGGCCGGACAATTTCTTCGCCGAGACCGAACAGGTGGCGTATTGCCCGGCCAACATCGTGCCCGGCATCGACTTCTCCAACGACCCGCTGCTGCAGGGCCGCCTGTTCTCGTACCTGGACACGCAGCTCAGCCGCCTGGGCGGGCCGAATTTCCACCAGTTGCCGATCAACGCGCCGAAGTGCCCGTTCGCGAACATGCAGCGCGACGGCCACATGCAGATGGGCGTGCCCAAGGGCCGCGTCGCCTACGAGCCCAGCTCGCTGCAGAGCGACAGCCCGCGCGAGACCGCGCGTGGCTTCGTCAGCCATCGCACGCCGGCCGAGGACGCCGCCAAGGGCCGCATCCGCGCCGAGAGCTTCGCCGACCACTACAGCCAGGCGCGCTTGTTCTTCCGCAGCCAGACCCAGCCGGAACAGGCGCACCTGGCCTCGGCGCTGGTGTTCGAGCTGTCCAAGGTCGAGACCGCGCACGTGCGTGCAGCGGTGGTCGGGCATCTGCGCCACATCGATCCCAAGCTGGCGCAGCGCGTCGCCGACGGTCTGGGCATGGACACGTTGCCGCCGGCACCGCCGGCCGCCGTCGCGCCGCAGGACATGCCGCTGTCGCCGGCGCTGCAGATCATCGGCAAGATGAAGCCCATCCTGGTCGGGCGCAGCATCGGCATCCTGGTCCACGACGGCTCGGACGCGGCAACGGTGAAGGCGCTGCAGAAGGCGGCGCGCGACGCCGGCGCCACGGTCAAGATCGTCGCGCCGAAGGTCGGCGGCGCCAAGCTCAGCGATGGCAAGAAGCTGGCCGCCGACGGCCAGTTGGCCGGCACCCCATCGTTCGTGTTCGACGCGGTGGCGGTGGTGCTGTCGGCCGAGGCCGGCAAGCAACTGAGCAAGGAATCGGCGGCCATCGACTTCGTCAGCAACGCCTTCGCCCACCTCAAGGCCATCGCGGCCGACGCCGGCGCGCAGCCGCTGCTGAAGGCCGGCAATGTGCAGAAGGATGCCGGGGTGGTCGAGGCCGGCGACAGCAAGGGCTTCATCAACGCCGCCAAGACCCGCCAGTGGAGCCGCGAGCCGAAGCTGCGCCTGCTCGCCTGAGCACAATGCGGCGGTGCCCGTCATGGCGCCGCCCCGCGTGGCGCCATGGCGATGATCGTGACCCGGCCGGGTCGCCGTCGGCACTCGCCGGTCCGCCAACCGGTGCACCACGATGGCCGCGAGCCGAGACCTGGGGTGCGCTGGGGACGCCATCGTTCGGTGTCACCACGGCCTCAACGGATGGCCGCGCGCCAGCGCGTGTTCCCAGGCTGCCGTCCGCATCGACGAGCGGCATTGCGAGGACAGGATCCGGCCGCAGGTACCGTCCCCATCCACAGCCTTCATGCCCTCATCAAGCGGCCGAAACAGGCCATCCGGGCGGGCCGGATGACGACCGGAAAATCGCCTGGTCAATTTTTCGCCACCCCTCTTGACACTGTTGTGTCACGGGCCGGCATCGGCCTTATCCACAACCTTATGCAGAAGTCATCCACACCCCCTGTGGACAAGGGGCCAAAGGCGCCCTCACCTGACCAGAACAAATAAGTCATTGATTCATGGTCAAAAAGCCTGTCACGGACTTGACAAAAAGCGGGCGAGCCCCTTCCGCGCCGCCAGCGAGGGCGAGGCCCGAGGAAAACTTATCCCGAACCTCGGGGCGGCGTGTCTACAAAGACACAGGGTGAAGGAGGCGTGAAATCTTCACCTGTTCGCGACGAACGGTTGACGCCGCTGGCGAGAGCCCTTTGTGGCCGGCCCTGGCGCTGCTTCTCACCGGCAGCGCCGAGCCATGCATGCTGCACTGCACCACGCCCAGCCAGTTGGTCAGCCCGCGCTGCCGGAGTCGACACGGGCATTTGAAGCGCGCGATGGCAAAGCCGCCCGCCGCGGCGCTCCAACCCTCAAGCCAGCGCGTCGCCATCGACCACGGGCAGCAGGGACTCGGCCAGGCTGCGTTCCATCTGCTTGAGATAGTCGCTGAAGCCACCGCAGGCACGCGCCACCCGCCGCGCGCTGGTGACCACCACCGGCTGCGCGCGGCGCGCGATCCGCGCCTGCACGCGCACCATCGCCTCGACCAGGGCCACGTCCTCGTGCGCGGCCAGCGGCAGGAAGCCGCCGCAGCGCAAGTACAGTTCGGCGCTGACGCCGAGGTTGGCGCCATGCACGTGCGGGTGGTCGTCCTCATGGCACTCACCGGCCAGGTAAGCCTCGCGCAACGTGGTGTCGTAGTCGGCCCAGTCGTTCACCGTGACGATGCCGCAGAACGCGTCGCTGGCGCAGTCCAGCTGGGCCGACAGCCAGTTCGCCGGCACCACCGAGTCCGCATCGGTACAGGCCAGCCAGCGCGCGCCGGCAGCCAGCGCCGCCTGCGCCGCCGCCGCCCGCGCGCTGCCGACATTGCCGCTCTGCAGCGCAATGGCGTGCGCGCCATGCGCGGCGACGATGCCGGCCGTACCGTCGCTGCACCGGTCCAGGGCGACGAACACCTGTACCGCCTCGCCGCGCAGGCCCGCGCATCGCGCCGCGCGCGCCACCGAGCGCAGGCAGGCGCCGATCAGCGCCTCCTCGTCGTGCGCCGGGATCAGTACCGCGATCACCGCAGCCGCTCCGCCGCGGCCACCGAATACGGCGTGGCGCTCCAGGCGTCGAGCACCACGTCCTCGTCCTCGTAGCGCAACAGCCGCGGCAGCTCCAGGCGCTGCGCGAGGCAGGCGTGCACCGCGCGCCCGTCCATGCAGGCCTCGGCGAACGGGTGCAGCCAGTGGCAGGCGACCAGCACGCCCTGTTCGCTCAGCGATGCACGCAGGCGCTGCGTGCATTCCTGCAATTGCGGCAAAGGCAGGTAGTAGCCGACCTCGCTGAACACGATCAGGTCGAAACGGCCCGGCGGCCAGGTGCGCGGATGCTCGGCCTGTTGCACCTGCACGTGCGCCGTGGCGGCATTGCGCTGCGCGGCCAGGGCCACCGCGCGCTCGGAGAGGTCGGTGGCCAGCAGCGCATCGCAGCGCGGCGCCAGGGCCGCGGTCAGTTCGCCGTTGGAGCAGCCGACTTCCCAGGCACGCGCGAAGCGCGCACGCGGCAGGCTGGCCAGCAGCAGCGCGCGTTTGCGCGCTTCGTACCAGCGCTCGCGATAGCCGAACGGATCGTCGTCGCGGTAGAGGGCGCCGAAATAGGCCTGGACCGAACTCATGCGACAAAGACCTCGAAGCGGCGTGCGAACCGTTGCAGCACCTGCGGTGGCAGGATCGGCGCCGGCACCGTTGGCTGCGCGGTGCCCAGTTGCGAGGCGAAGCACTGCAGCGCGTCCTGCTTGGCCTGCCAGTCGGCATCGTTCAGGGCATAGCGGACGGCGCCGTGCAGGGCCTGCGGCGCGGTGTCGGCCTGCAGCCAATGCCAGGCCCAGACCGGGAACTCGAGCAACCGTGCGGCGACGGCGGCGACCGCCTGCCGCACCGCACGTGCGCTGGCCTCATGGTCGGGATGGCCATCGCGGTGCCAGGTGGTCAGTACCAGGTCGCCCGCGCGCAACTGCGCATGCAGGCGTTCGGCCAGCACCGTCTCCTGCGCGCCGACCAGGCCGTCGCCGAGACCGAGGTGACAGATCGCGGCGGGATCGACGCCCAGGCGGCCCATGGCCGCGGCGAGTTCGGCACGCCGCACCGTGCGCAGGCGCTGCGGCGTCCAGTACGGGTCGTGCGGGTAGCAGGCTTCGCCGTCGGTCACCGCAATCAGCTGCACGGGGATGCCCAGCCGGCGCGCACAGGCGATCGCGCCGCCACAGCCCAGCGCTTCGTCGTCCGGATGCGGCGACACCACCAGCAACCGCGCTGTGTCCGCGATCATGCCCTCGATCGGGCGCTGCGGCAACGCGGCCAGCCACGCCGAACGCTGCCACGCCGACTCGGGCGTGCCGTCGCCATGGATCTGCGGCTGCGGCGCGCTCACAGCCGCCATGGCCGCACCTGCTCGCCCAGCGCCTGGCCGAGCGCGGCCCAGTCGTGCTCGGCATGACTCTGCCGCACGAATACTGCCAGATCCGCGCAGCGCATGGCGTGTTCGCGGTCGCTGCACAGCGGCGCCGGGCCGAGCGCACGGCCGACGCGATCGAGCACATCGGTGGCGGCGCGCTCCACGAACGAACGCAGCCGGACCACCGCGTGCCGATGCGCCTGCTCGGGCGCGGCATCGATGGCGGCCGCCAGTTCGCGCAGCAACGCGCGCGCGGCGCCGAGCTGCTGGTCGATCACGCCCAGGTGCATCGCTGCATGCGCGTCGCGCTGCAGCTTGGGATGCGCGCGCAGGCGCTCGGCCACCGCGCTGGCGGCGCCGTACCAACAAGCGGCGATCCCGGCGCCGCCGTGCCAGAAGCCGGGCCGTTGCAGGTACTTGCCCGGCGCGCCGATCGCCAATGCCGGCACCGCATCGAAGGTCACCGGCCCGCTGACCACGCGGGACATGCCGACCGCGGCCCAGGCCTGCGCGTCGACGGCGATGCCGGGCTGGCGCAATTGCACCTGCACCAGCTGCTGCCGCTCCACGTCGTGCGCGGTGATGAGCGCCTGGTCGACGATGCCGGCGCCGGAACACCAGGCCTTGCGGCCAAGCACTTCGCCACGTTGCGCATCGCCACGGTAGACCAGGCGCGCGTCCGGCGCCTCTGCAGCCCATACAGCGAACAGCTGCCCGGGCGGCGGCGCCGGTGCGCCGAGTTCGGCGAGGATGGCCTGCGCGTCGTAATGCGCTTCCAGCACCTTGGCCAGGCACACGTCGACCGCGGCGATCTCGGCCAGGATCCGCCAGCGGTCCAAGGTGTCGCCGCCGCCAGGCAGCGGCAAGCGTGGGTAGCGTGCCAGCGCATGCAGTGCGGCACCGCGCAGGTCGGCGGCATCGCCAAGGGCGACAGGGGAACGCAGTTCGGTCAAGCGAATCCTCTGTGCGAAGGTGCCGGGCAAGCTGCCGGTGCCGCAGTGCAAAGCGTCCGAGGTAAAACGGAGGTGACGTGCAATCACAACAGCCTGCATGCGCACACCGCGTGTGCGCACCACACCGCGACGTGCACACGCATGAAGCATTCATCGCCAGCGCATTGCCCTCGCCCACCGATGCAGCGGGCGAGGGCGTGGCGCGCGCCTACGGCGTCAGGATCACCTTGCGGCAGTCCTGCTCCTTCTTGTCGAAGATCGAATAGCCCTGCGCCGCCTCGGCCAGGCTCAGGCGGTGGGTAATGATCTCGTTCGGGCGCAGCCGGCCCTCGCCGATGTGCTCCAGCAATTCGGGCATGAAACGCTGCACGTGGGTCTGGCCCATCTTGAAGCTCAGCCCCTTGTCGAAGGCGTCGCCAAACAGGAAGCCGTGGATGAAACCGGCGTATACGCCCGGCACGCTGACGGTGCCGCCGCGGCGCGTGGCGGCGATGCACTGGCGCAATGCGGTGCCGCTGCTGCCTTCCAGCTTCAGCGTGGCCATCACCGTTTCCACAGTACTGCCCTTGGCCTCGAAGCCCACCGCATCGATGCTGGCGTCCACGCCGCGGCCGTCGGTCTGGCCGACGATGATGTCGGCCGGATCGTCGATCTCCTCGAAGTTCAGCGGGATCACCCCATAGGTGCGCTGCGCGAAATCCAGCCGGTACGGATAGCGGTCGACCATGAAGATGCGCTCGGCGCCGAGCATGCGGCAGCAGGCGGCGGTCATCAGCCCGACCGGACCGGCGCCGAAGATCGCCACCGTGCTGCCCTGGCGTACGCCGGCGTTGACTGCGGCCTGGTAGCCGGTGGGCAGGATGTCGGAGAGGAACAGCACCTGTTCGTCGTGCAGCACGTCCGGCACCACCAGCGGGCCGACATTGGCCTTGGGCACGCGCACGTATTCGGCCTGGCCGCCGGCGACGCCGCCGTACAGATGGCTGTAGCCGAACAGCGCCGCCGGTGGGCGGATGCCCTTCTGGTTCAGCGCCGCGCCCTTGCCGGTGTTGGTGGTCTCGCAGGCGGCGTATTCGGTCAGGCGGCAATGGAAGCATTCGCCGCAGGCGATCACGAACGGGATCACCACGCGGTCGCCCTTCTTCACCCGCTGCACGTCCGGGCCGACCTCCTCCACCACGCCCATGAACTCGTGCCCGAGCACGTCGCCGCTGTGCAGGTCGGGGATCTTGCCGCGGTACAGGTGCAGGTCCGAGCCGCAGATCGCCGTAGCGGTGACGCGCAGGATGATGTCGTCGGTCTCCACCAGCACCGGGTCGGGAACGGTCTCCACGCGCACATCCTTGGTGCCGTGATAGGTCAAAGCTTGCATGGGTAATTCCTTTCGTCTGCGAACATGTGACTGCAGTGTTGCCCTCGATACCGTGCAACGTCGGTGACCATGCCGTGAGTCCGATGTCGCGAGCGCGGCGCGTGCCTTGCAGGCAATGCCCTGCGTGCATGAGAGGCCGCTGCATTACCATGCGCTGTCCCCACTGCGAGCCGACGCCCATGCCCGACAGCCTCCACGACCTGCAGACCGCGCAGCGCGCCTTCGCCGATGCCCGCGATTGGGGCCAGTTCCACAGTCCGCGCAATCTCGCCGCGGCGCTCTCGGTGGAAGCGGCGGAGCTGCTGGAACATTTCCAATGGCTGGACGATGCGCAGAGCCGCCAGCTTCCTGAAGAAAAAAGGCAGCAGGTCGGCAGCGAGATCGCCGACGTGCTGCTGTATCTGGTGCAGTTGTGCGACAAGCTCGGCATCGATCCGATCGAGGCCGCGCGGCAGAAGATGCAGGTGAACGCGAACAAGTATCCGGTCGAGCGCGCCAAGGGGCGCATTACCAAGTACACCGAGCTATAGGGCGCGCAAGGCGGCTGCCGCGCGACGACGCGACGCCCCCAACCACTGGCTTCTGGAGCAAGCCGAATGCGGCTTGCCCCATAGGAGCGACTTTGGCCGCAACGGGCTTCACCCGGAAACGCCCGTCGCGGCTGAAGCCGCTCCTACAGCGGACGTTCCTGGGCGATCAGAGCTGTCGGCCATGCGCCACGGCGCAGCATGCGGCAGCTAGGCCTTGTTATCGCGCACTGCCCTTGCGTGCGGACGACGTCTTGCTGGCGCGCTTGCTGCTCGCACGCGTGCCGCTCTTCTTCGCCGGTGTCTTCCTGGCCATCGACTTCTTCGATGCGGTTTTCTTGGATGCAGTCTTTTTCGTCGCGGCTTTTTTCGTTGCGGTCTTCTTTGCCGAAGCCGTCTTGCTCGCGGCCTTCTTGGCCGTCGTCTTCCTCGCCGAGGCGGACTTGGCCGTGCTCTTTTTTGCGGCCGACGTGCGCGTACCGGACTTCTTGGCGCGGGTCTGCGCCGCCTTCTTGGCCGCGGCCTTGCGCACCGTCGCATCCTTGGTCTGCGCGGCCTTCTTCGCCGCGGCCGAACGGCTGCTGGCACTGCGCTTCTTCGCCGCGCGCTTGGTCTGCGTCGACAGCGCCTCGCTGCCGACGGTCTTGCGCGCGGTCGTGCCCTTGCTGGCGGTCTTGAGCGCCTTCTTGGCGCCACGCGAACGCGTCGGCGACGGCTTGCCCTGCTTGCCGCCCTTGGCCTCTTCCTGCGCGACCTTCTTCTTGGTGGCTTTCGACGCGGTCTTCGACGCGCCGGTCTTGACCCCGGCGCGCCGCGCCTTGGACAGGCCGATGGCGATCGCCTGCTTGGTCGACTTCACCTCGGTCTTGCCCTCGCGCACGCGATCGATCTCCTCGCGCACGAACTCGCCGGCCTGGGTGGTGCCGGCCTTGCCTTCGCGCTTGGCGCGGCGCGCACGGGTGGTGGTGGATTGCTCCGGCATCGCGACGTCTCCTGAAAGCGGCCATGACGGCCATCGGTTCCGGGTGTAGCAACGCCCAGGTCAAGAGCAGGCATACGACAGGCGAAGCGCGCGTGCACATGCCTGCACGCCAGCGACGCCGCGATCAGCCATCGCGGCCGCACAGCGCCGGCGAGTAGGTCTGGATGGCGTGCTGGATCGGCGCGTGGCGTCCGTACATCAGCGCACAGACCGACAGCACCGATGCGATGGCGTACACGCGCAGGCGCGCGGGCAACTGCGGCGCACCGCGCCACTGCAGGTAGCAGGCGGTCGCCACGGCGCCGAGCACTACGCCCGCCGCAACCTCGGACAGGCTGTGCGCACGTGCGTAGACGCGGGCGATGGCGATCACGCTGGCGATGGCGAACCCGCAGGCGACCGCCAGCCGCGGCCGTGGGCGCGCGCGCAGGCACAACATGCAGACCATCGGCCACACGCAGGCGGCGAGCATGGTGTGGCCGCTGATGACCCGGAACTGCAGCGCGCGCAACTCCAGGCCGCAGCCGGCATAGAGAATCTTGGTCGCACCGACCAGGGCCGCGGCGGTCGCCAGCAGGCCCAGCCAGGTACCGGCCGCGCGCCAACCGCTGCCGCCCAGGGCCAGCCACAGGGCGCAGGCGAGCGCCAGCGGCAGCGTCATCGCCGCGTCGCCGAAGTTGCTGATGGCAGACCACATGCTGGGAAAAACGTCCTTCGGCGTACGCGTCGTTGGGAGCACCGACGCTCTGCGTCGTGGCCGCCATGATACGGGCGATCGCTGAAATGGGAGGAACATGGCAGGCGATCAGCCCCTTGCCCTCCTCCGACCATCGCCATTGCATGAAGGCGGACTTACGCACGGGCGCAGCCATGGTCTCCGGTGCACGTGCCGACGGCCGCGCTGCCGGTGGGCCGCTCCTTGTGGGAGGGACTTCAGTCCCGACTGCAATGCGTTGGATGGACCGATGAACTCACGCGTCGCGTCCGAATCGCCGCTGACGCCTAGAAAAGGGCGCCCTGCATCCAATTCGATCGTGACGACCACAGGCCATCAAGCTGACGGCCCTACTGCGCGCGTGGCGCGTCGCTCATCTGCAGCCGCCGGCGCCGGCTCCCAGCCGAACACGCTGCGCCCGCCATAGGCGTGCGACTGCGAGCGCTCCTCGGCGATGTAGTCCTCCACCGACGGACCGCGCGCGGTCGGTTCGAGCAGGCGCGCCTGCGCGTCCAGGCGGCGGATCGCCTCCAGCTTTTCCTCGCGACCCAGCTTGGCCTGCGCCACGGCAGTCTTGAGCACGCCGATGGTGTGGTCGTAGACCCGCGTCGGCACCGGGAACGGATGCCGGTCCTTGCCGCCGTGGGCCAGCGAGAAACGCGCCGGGTCGCTGAAGCGGCACGGCGTGCCGTGCAGCACCTCGGCCACCAGCGCCAGCGCGCGCACGGTGCGCGCACCGACGCCCGGTACCTGCAGCAGATCCTGGAAATCGCGCGGGCCGCATTCGGCGGCGGCGGCCAGCGCCCCGTGCAGGCGCCGCACCACGACGTCGCTGCCGCGCACGTCGTGATGGTCGGGCAGCGACAGATGCGGCAGGTCGGCGGGCCGACGCTCGGGCAGCGTGGCCGCTGCCGGGGCGAACAGGTCGCCGGTCTCGGCGAACAGCGCATCGGTGGCCGGCGTCTCGCATTGCCGCGGCGCGGTGCGGGCCGGCGCTGCGGCGACCGGTGCCGACGCCTGCGCGGCCTGCAGCGCGGCGTACTCGCGGGCGATGCGCTCCGGCGCCAGCGTCTGCAGCAGGCCCACCTGCGCCGCGCGCGCCGCGGCGGCACGGTGATCGGCGAGATTGACGATGCGGCCCTGGCGCGGACCGTCGATGGCCGCATGCGGCGCATCGACGAAGCTGCTCAGGCCTTCCGACAGCCAGTGGTAGCGGCGCGCCTGCTTGCGCGCGCAGTGCATGCCCTGCTGCACCACCACCCAGCGCCCGTCGTCGCTGACGATGAAGCCATGCAGGTACAGGTCGAAGCCATCCTGCACCGCGGCGCTGTCGACCTTGGCCACCAGGCGGCTGACCCGCGCCAGGTCCGCGCCGTCCAGGCCGGTGCGCTCGCCCACTGCCTGCAGCTCATCCGGCGTGGCCCGCGAATGCCGCCCGCGGCCACCGCACACATGGATGCCCAGTTCGCCGGACAGCGGCGCCAGGCCGCGCTTGAGCGCGCCCAGCACGCTGGTGGTGATGCCGGAGGAATGCCAGTCCATGCCCATCACCGCGCCCAGCGACTGGAACCAGAACGGATGCGCCAGGCGCCGCAGCAGTTCGTCGCGGCCGTAGCTGTGCACGATGGCCTGGCACATCACCGCGCCGAGCCGGGTCATGCGCGCACCCAGCCAGTGCGGCACGCGGCCACCGTGCAGGGGCAGATCGGCGCTGCCGGAACGTCGGCTCATGGGGGCTCCGGGAAGGGCGGTGCACCAGGGTAGCCAGTGCCGGTCTCAGCGCGCGAGCCTGGGGGCGTGCACAGGCTGAGCGGTTCAGTGCACGCAGGTGCGACCGCAGCCAACCGACACGGGAAAACACGGCAGCAGATCGACGCCGTTGTTGCGACGCCGTAGACTGCGCGCAGATGCATTCCGTTCCCTATGCTGCCTTGCAGCCCACCTGGCCCCGCCAGGGCCGTCACATCCTGGCGCACTTCGACGCCGATGCGATCGATGTCTACCAGGCCTACCGCCCCGCGATCGCGCAGTTCGCGGTGGCCCATCAACGCTTCGGCGGCGAATTCAGCTACGACCGCATGAGCTGGATCAAGCCGAACTTCCTGTGGATGATGTACCGCGCCGATTGGGCGCAGAAGCAAGGGCAGGAGCGGACCCTGGCGATCCGGCTGCCGCGCGCCTTCTTCGACGACCTGCTGCGTGCCGCGGTCCCGTCGACGTTCGATCCGGGACGCTTCGCCAGCCATGCCGCGTGGAAGGACGCGGTCCAGCAGTCCGACGTGCGCCTGCAGTGGGACCCGGACCACGCGCCCGACGGCAGCGCGCTGCCGCGTCGCGCACTGCAACTGGGGCTGCGCGGCCAGGCGCTGCGCCAGTACGGCGAACGGCAGGCCCTCTCGATCACCGACATCACCGATTTCGTGCACGCGCAGGCGCTGAACCTGCAGCACGGCGAGGCGGCGCTGCAGGTGCCGCACGAGCGGGTCTACGTACCGCCGGCCAGCGCGGCGCAGAACGTCGGGCTGGACGACCAGTAGCCATCATCGGCCGCTGCGGCGCACGCCCCAGGCGCGCGGGCGGGCTCGTCGACCGTCGTAGGAGCGGCTTAAGCCGCTCCTACGTGGGATTTACATCAGGCGACAGGCGCTCACTGCAGCAAGCCTGATCACCCCGCCAACTCCGCCGCCAGAAACGGCGCGGTTCGACTGTCGGCCTGCTGCGCCACCACAGCTGGCACGCCCGCCGCCACGACCTTGCCTCCCGCGCCTCCCGCGCCTGGGCCCATGTCGATGATCCAGTCGCTGGCCGCGGCCACGCGCATGTCGTGCTCCACCGCCACCACCGTGTTGCCCGCTTCCACCAGGCCGTGCAATTGCCGCAGCAGCGTGTCCACGTCGGCCGGATGCAGACCGGTGGTGGGTTCGTCCAGCACGTACACGGTGCCGCGGCGCTGCGCACGCTGCAGCTCGCTGGCCAGCTTGATGCGTTGCGCCTCGCCGCCGGACAGTTCGGTGGCCGGCTGGCCCAGCCGCAGATAGCCAAGGCCCACCTCCACCAGCACCTGCAGCGGCCGCGCGATCGCCGCATCGTCGGCAAAGAAGTCCAGCGCCTGCGCCACGGTCATGCGCAGCACCTGGGCGATGTTCTGGCCGCGCAGTTCGATCTCCAGCGTCTTGGCGTTGTAGCGCGCGCCATGGCAGGTCGGGCACGGCGCATACACGCTGGGCATGAACAGCAGTTCCACGCTCACCGCGCCCTCGCCTTCACAGGTGTCGCAGCGCCCCTTGGCCACATTGAACGAGAAACGCCCGGCATCGTACTTGCGCTTGCGCGCCGTCGGCGTGGCGGCAAAGCGCTTGCGCACGTGGTCGAACAGGCCGGTGTAGGTGGCCAGGTTGGAGCGTGGCGTGCGTCCGATCGGCGCCTGGTCCACCTGCACCAGCCGCCGCACGTGCTGCAGGCCGTCGGCGATGTAGCCGTCGGTGGCGACGCGCGCACCGCGCTCCAGCGGATCCAGCTCCTCCTCCGCCTCGGCCGGCGCCTGCCCCAGTTGCGTGCCCAGCAATTCCACCAGCGCCTGGCTGACCAGCGAGGACTTGCCCGAGCCGGACACGCCGGTGACGGTGGTGAACACGCCCAGCGGAATGTCCACGTCCAGCGCGACCACGTTGTTGCGGCTGACCTCACGCAATTGCAGCCAGGCCTCAGGCGTGCGCGGCGCATGGGCAGCGGCGTGCGGTTCGGCGAACAGATAGCGGCGCGTGGACGAGGCCTGCACCTGCGCCAGTCCCGCCGGCGGCCCGCTGTACAGCACCTGCCCGCCATGCTCGCCGGCGCCGGGGCCGACATCGACGATCCAGTCGGCATGGCGGATCACGTCGATCTCGTGCTCGACCACGAACAGCGAATTGCCCGCGCCCTTGAGTTGGTCCAGCGCACCCAGCAGCGACTGCGTGTCGGCCGGATGCAGGCCCGCCGACGGCTCGTCCATCACGTAGACCACGCCGAACAGCTGCGAGCGGATCTGCGTGGCCAGGCGCAGCCGCTGCAGTTCGCCCGGCGACAGCGTCGGCGTGCTGCGCTCCAGGGTCAGGTAACCCAGCCCCAACGCCTCCACCACCTGGATCCGCGCCAGCAGATCCTGGGCGATGCGCTGCGCGGCCAGCGCCTGCTCGGGATGCCGTGAGCGGCCCTGCATGCGGCCTTCCGCCGCGGGCCGCAACAGCGCGGCCACCTCGCCGAGCGGACGCTGCGACAGTGCGCCGATGTCCAGCCCGGCGAAGGTCACTGACAGCGCCTCGCGGCGCAGCCGCTTGCCGTCGCAGCTGGGGCATGCGGTGCTGATCAGATACTGCGCTACGCGCTTCTTGATCAGCGCGCTCTGCGTGGTGGCGAAGGTGTGCAGCACATAACGCCGCGCGCTGCTGAAGGTGCCCATGTACGCCGGTTCCTGCTTGCGCTTGAGCGCACGCTGGGTCTCGGCCAGGGTGAAGCCGGGATACACCGGCACGGTCGGCTGTTCGTCGGTGTACAGGATCCAGTCGCGGGTCTTCTTCGGCAGCTTCGCCCACGGCACGTCGACGTCGTGGCCGAGCGTGGTGAGGATGTCGCGCAGGTTCTGCCCGTGCCAGGCCGGCGGCCATGCCGCCACCGCCCGCTCGCGGATGCTCAGCGAACGGTCCGGCACCATCGACGCCTCGGTGGCGTCGTAGATGCGCCCCAGCCCGTGGCAGGTGGGACAGGCGCCGGCCGGCGTGTTCGGCGAGAACCCGTCGGCATGGATGATGCCCTGCCCCGGCGGATAGGTGCCGGCGCGCGAGTACAGCATGCGCAATGAGTTGGAGATGGTGGTGACGCTGCCCACCGACGAGCGCGTACTTGGCGCACCGCGATGCTGCTGCAGCGCCACGGCTGGCGGCAGGCCATCGATGGCGTCCACGTCGGCCACGCCGGCCTGGTCGATCAGGCGCCGCGCATACGGCGAGATCGAATCCAGGTAGCGCCGCTGCGCCTCGGCGAACAAGGTGCCGAACGCCAGCGACGACTTGCCCGAACCGGACACGCCGGTGAACACCACCAGCGCATCGCGCGGCAGCTCCACGTCCACATCCTTGAGGTTGTGCTCGCGCGCACCGCGAACGCGCACGAAGCCGGAAGCGGCAAAAGCGGGAGGCGTGGACATGGGCAGGACCGGCAACGCGAAGGAACGCGCAAGCTTAGCCGGTCGGCTGCCATGGGCGTGTCGCGGCCACCGCGCTGCAGCGCGCTCGGTCGGTCGTCGGCGAAGGCGCAGCGTCGCCGGTGACGCAGGTCTCAGCTCAACGCGGGCGCCGTCAGCGTATCGGCATCTTCGGCACGCGCAGCCAGCGCCTGCATCCGCGTCACCGCGCTGGAGAACGCGCGCAGCACCGCCACGCCGCGTTCGGCATAGATCGCATGCAGCGCCTGGTAGTACCACAGCGTGCCGTCGCGGCCGGCGGTGAAGCGCTCGAACACCGCGGTGCCGACGTCGGGGTCTTCCAGGTCGGCGACGATGCTGCGCGCGTTGTAGAGCTTGTCGCAGGCCGACACCAGCAGCACCGCGTCCGGGGCCTCGGCCAGGTGCGCCAGGTACGCCTGCTTGCGGATGCGCCAGTCGCGGCGCCTGGCCGGCACGTCGGTCTGCGCGGCTTTGCGTTCGGCCGTGGCGTCGGTACACGCCATCACCATGTCCGCCACCGCCTCGCCGAACTGCGCGCGGATCACCGCCTCATGGCCGGCGCCGCAATCCTCCACCACGTCGTGCAGCAGCGCCGCAATCGCCTGGTCCTCGTCGCCGCCGGCCTCCAGCACCAGCGTCGACACGCCCAGCACATGGCTCAGATACGGCACCGTGCCGCCCTTGCGGAACTGGCCGGCGTGAGCGATGCGCGCATAGTCCACGGCGCGCGCGTAACGTTCGGTGAGAGCGGTCATGCGGCGATCCTGGCGGAACAGGCCGACATTATCGCCAAACTTGCCGACGTGAGCGCGTGGAGACGCACGATGACATGGCCACCATTCAAGCCGCGCGTGCGGGCACAGCCTGCGTGATCGGCCGACAGCCCGCACGGACGCGGGCCGCCGCGTCGCCCTGCCCTGGCCGAAGCTCCCTGCCCGCTTACACTTGCCGGCTCCCCTATCACCGCAACGCCCGCACATGGACGTCCGTCCCCTCGACCAGCACGCCCCGGAACTGCCGCAGATCGCCGCCTGGTACCACGCGGCCTGGGGCCGCGAGGCCGGCTTCTCGCTGGACGACGAACTGCGCCAGCTCCAGCGCGCCCCGGATACGCACGGCCTGCCGCGCGTGCTGGCCGCCTTCGACGGCCCTCGACTGATCGCTGTCGTGCAGCTGAAATACCGGGAAATGGACGCCTTCCCGCAATACCCGTACTGGTTGGGCGGCATGTACGTCGCCGATCCCTACCGCGGACGCGGCATCGCCGGCCGCCTGCTTACCCATGCCCTCGCCGACGCCGCGGCCCTCGGCCTGGGCGCCCTGCACCTGCAGACCGAGCATCTGGACGGCGGCCTGTACGCCCGCCACGGCTGGCAGCCCGTGCAGGAAGCCGATTCCTACGGCACCCGCGTGTTGCTGATGGTCCGCCAGGTCGGCTGAGCCAACGCCAGCGGGACCCGGGCGTCTGCACATTACTTTTCCCCCGCGCCGCGTTAACGTGGCGCTTGGAAAGATAGGGCGTCAGCCACCAACCGACCGCTCGATCGACAGACACGCATGAACGCAGCGCCGAGGATGCAACCCACCATGATCACCGACACCGCCCACGCCGTGGACGACACCGCCACCGACAGCGCCCCGACCCCGCCCGCGCGCCGTGCCGCCCTCTCCGGCCGCGCCGCCGCGCACAGCGTGTACCGCTCGCCGCTGTCCGCCGACGACGCCGACGCGGAAGCGCTGCGCCTTCGCGAACAACGCGCCAAGCGCGCGGCGCAGGTGGCTGCGGTCGGCACCGTCGCCGCCCTGGCAGCCGTGGCATTGATTGCCTGGCGGCGCGCACGGCGCTGACCGCGCAGCGACACCCAGCGCATTCGGCAGCATGCGCCGAGCAGGAAGCTCGCCGCAGCCCACGCAAGGAACGTCCTCATGACGCCATGGCACCGCATCGCCCAATTCGCCGGCCTGGCGCTGGTGGCCAGCGCATGCAGCATGCCCGCTGCCGCCCGCAAGACACCCATGGCCTCGGCAGTGCTGCGCGTCCCGGCCGACCTGCCCAACCAGCGCCTGTTCGATTGCGCCGAATCCAGCATCGCCACCCTGTCCGAGACCAGCAGCTCCTGGCCCAAGGTCACCCGCGAAGACCCGACCAAGGGAATCCTGGAATCGGGCGATTTCCCCGAAACGAACCGCAGCGGCTTTCGCCTGCGCCTGGAGCGCCTACCGGGCGCCAACCAGGCCAAGCTCGCCCTCAAGGGCGCTGGCGCCTATTTCGTCGACCTGGGCGTCGACAAGGCGATGCAGGATCTCAAGACCGCACTGGATCGCTGCGTCGCCACGCAACCGCATTGAGCCCGAATAGGACACGGCGGTTCTGATCCCCGCGCCATCACAGCGACCAAGGAAGGACACGGCCATGCCCAATTACGCCATCGAAGCCCGCTCGCTCGGCGTCATCGGCATCGCCGGCCACGCCTTCTGGGTGTTACGGGACGAACACGGCAAGGCCGTGGCGGAACTGCATGGCCTGGCCACCGATCGCCAGACCGGCCAGGCCATCCCCATCGGCACCCACGCCACCCGGCACTCGCTGCGCGCCTGGCACCACCCGCACGATCCTGCGTACGCCCGCTCCATCGGCGAAAAGGTCGACAGCACCAGCTACATCCGCGACGACCAACCGTCGCGCGCGGTCGCCACCGGCGACAAGCACGAGATCCTGGAGCGCTGGAATACCGCGGTGCGCGCCGTACCGGAACTCAACGCACAGGACCGCGACTATCCGAACTACGGCTTCAAGGTCTTCGGCGAGACCATCAACAGCAACTCCGCCTACCGCACCTTCGGCGAGCTGATGGACGTGCCCGTGCAGCGCTTCCCCCGACGCCTCGAACCGGGCATCGACAACCGAATGCTGTCGCCGGAACGCACCGAGGAGCTGCGGTATCACGCACCGGGCGAACAGGAACAGCAGATACGGCCGATGGCGCACGCGCTCTGAACTGACGGTGGTGAGCGAGGCACCAACGCCAGATAAAGATCTGTAAAGACTGGCTATCGCCGTGTCTTCCGCGCGTAAGACGACTGCGGCAGTCCCGGCCACGAGATCTCGCGCAACACCAGTTCCACCTGCTCGGCCAGTAGCTCCATGCACGCCGACAACTCGCCAGTCCGCGCGATCGCCGCGATCTCGCGCTCCTCGTCCGCACTGCGCGGGCGGGCCAGCCGCGCAAGGAACCGGATGTGCTCACCCAACCGCACCAGCCGGAACTGACTCTCCTCCGGCAGAAAATAACCCGTCGCCTCGAAATCCACGTTGTCATCCGACATCGCCGCCGCCTCCATCCATGAAGTGGCCGTCCGCCGCCATGGCGGACGGGAAGTCGGGAGGCTAGAAACCGCGAACAGCCGGCGGGTTTATTCCCCTTGCGGGTGTTGTATTCACCGCCCTCCCGACGCAGAACGTCGCGTCGGTTGCACCCACAAAGCACACAGGCACAAAAAACCCACCGGTTTATCGGAGGTGGGTACCGCTGTTCGAGGAGTTTCTAGGCTCCGTTTCTCCATCCTGCTACTGCGGCTGCGACGCGTCAAGTCGCCTATCGGCCAACTTTGATGCACGGCACTAGCAACATCTAAAGGCTGAGCCTTGTATACGAATTGCTCCAAGTTCGCTGCGACATAGCTGATGAGGGTACGTGTGCCAACATCAAGACTTGTCAGCCACATCGCATCGGTTCAAAGTCCCGTCGAGCTGCGGAAGAGATTCAGGGGGAACGCAAAGCGTGATCGTATATCAGTCGACCCGTGCCGCTTTCTTGCACGACTCCGAGCGGCAGGCGATCGAGGACATTATCGCTACTGCCTTCATCCAAAAAACGGGGCGCTACGCTCCGGACAGCGAGTTCCGCGCCTGGCGCCACTCGCTGACCCAGATGGCCGATGTCCTCAGCGACGACAGCCTACCCGCGGATATGGGGGTGGGCATCGAGTTCGGCATCCCGCAGACCGCCAAGCGTATCGACTTCATCCTGAGCGGGCTTGGCGAGGCCGAAGAGCCGCGTGCAATCATCGTCGAACTCAAACAATGGTCGTCCTCCGCTGTCACCGACAAGGACGGCATCGTCCGCGCGCAACGCGGCGGGCCGACCGAGACCGAAGGCCCGCACCCGTCCTACCAAGCCTGGTCCTATGCAGCTCTGCTGCAAGGCTTCAACGAAGCGGTGCACGAAGGCGGCGTGCAGCTGCGGCCATGCGCTTACCTGCATAACCACTTCCGCGATGGGACCATCGACGACCCACGCTACACGCCCTACACCGATAAGGCGCCACTGTTCCTGCGCGGCGTGGAAGAGAAGCGCAAGCTGCGCGACTTCATCCGTCAGCACGTGCGCCGGGGCGACAATGGCGATTTGCTCTACAAGATCGAACACGGTCGCATCCGCCCATCCAAGATGCTTGCCGACAGCGTAGTCGGCATGCTCAAGGGCAACCAGGAGTTCGTGCTGATCGACGAACAGAAGCTGGTCTACGAGACCTGCCTGGCGCGTGCCGCGCAGGCCAGCGCCGAACGCAGGCAGGTGGTGATCGTCAAAGGCGGCCCCGGCACCGGCAAATCAGTGGTGGCCATTAACCTGCTAGTCGAACTGACCAAGCGCGGCACCACCACCAAATACGTCTCAAAGAATGCAGCACCACGTGCGGTTTACGCGCAGAAGTTGGCTGGACACGTACGCAAGATCGAGATCGGCAATCTGTTCTCCGGTTCGGGCAACTTCCACCAGACCGAACCGAATGTGTTCGGCGCATTGGTGGTGGACGAGGCGCATCGCCTCAACGAGAAAAGCGGCCTGTACGGCAACCTCGGCCAGAACCAAATCATGGAGCTGATCCGCAGTGCCCACTGCACCATTTTTTTTGTCGACGACGACCAGATCGTCACCCTCGCCGACATCGGCCAAACCAACGAGTTACGCCGCTGGGCCGCCCAACTCGGCGCAGACGTCACCGAACTGGAACTCGCCTCGCAATTCCGCTGCGCCGGCTCCGACGGCTACATCGCCTGGCTAGACAACTTCCTGGGCATCCGCGAGACCGCCAACGCCGATTTCGATCGCGAATCCTTCGACTTCCGCATTGTCGACTCGCCAAAGGAACTGCACGACCTGATTCGCGAGAAAAACAAGATCAACAACAAGGCGCGCGTAGTCGCCGGCTACTGCTGGGACTGGAAGAGCAAGAACAATCCGGATGCCTGGGATATCGAAATCCCGGAACATGACTATCGCGCACAGTGGAACCTGGGAAGCGATGGCAGCTTGTGGGCTGTTGCGGAGAATTCTGTTGAGCAGGTGGGTTGCATACATACGTGCCAAGGACTGGAACTAGACTATGTCGGCGTGATAATTGGGCCTGACCTACGCTGGCTTAACGGTCAGCCAAACGTTTTTCCTGAGGCACGCTCGCGAATGGACAGATCGGTACGAGGCTACAAGGCACTTATGAGGCAAAATCCAAGTACTCAAAAACGAGTTGAGATAATTGTCCGCAACACCTACAAAACCCTGATGAGCCGAGGAATGAAAGGGTGTTACATAAATATCGCAAGTTGAGACCAACTTTAACCACATGACCCCACCACACCCAGGCCACTAATAGGCATAAGGAAATGACATGTCGTTCTCTGCTGCGGTTTATCGCGTACTTATTGCATCACCCTCGGATGTAGCCGAAGACAGAGCGGCGGTAGCATCCACGATTCATGACTGGAACTCGCACAACTCGAAAACAAGAGGAATTGTACTGCTTCCGGTGATGTGGGAAACACATGCAGCCCCGTCACTTGATGCTCGACCGCAAGCAGTTATTAACGAACAGCTTGTTCGTGAATGCGACATGCTGGCAGGCGTATTTTGGACGCGACTAGGATCTCCTACCGGCGAAGCAGAATCCGGCACAATTGAAGAGATCAACTGGTTTGTAAGAGAAAAAAAGCCAGTCATGATCTATTTCTCAACCCGCAACCTACCGAACGACTTCGACATTGATCAAGTCAAGCGACTCCGTGAATTCAAAAAACAAATTCAACAAAAGGGATTGGTATTCGACTACAACACCCCATCGACACTTGAAAATATGCTATTCAAACAGCTCACAACCATAGTTGAGCGAATGAATGTTGCACCTACAGTCAATGTGGCAGAGCTTAAGCGCGCCACCAAATCAGAAGAATTATCTAAAAACACTCAAGGAGAAGAAAAAAACTTGAAGCAGGACATCACAGAAACCGAGGATGAGATAGCCATATACGATTACTCAGAAAAATCTTTTGTTGTTGCCGGAAATACACTTGAATACAAAGATAAACTAAAAGAATGGGGAGGACGTTGGATGAAAGCAAGAGGCGGCCAATGGGTTTGGATGTTTGCAAAGAAAAGCAATCTTGAGCGCGTCTCTAAACTACTCAAAAAAAACCAACGGACCTTATTCCATACCCAGTAGCTCCAGATTAAAAAGCCCCCAAGTTAACTGCTTGCGCATTAATTAAAAGTAGTTCTATACTTTAATTCCGGAATATTAAACGCTGGAAAGACAACCTTGATCAGTTCGCATTGCACCGAGCCGGCCTTGGTTTCGACAATCAGTTCACAGACACAGAAGCCGCGCTATAGTTAGCCTCAACAGGACAAGATCGATCGGCCGATGGGGCGATGCCTGAACAAACAGTTGAGGCGTACGCTTGCTGCGAACGCTCCCACTCTAATGCCGCAAGAGAGGCTTGAGAGTGGCGAATCGTAGATGTACCGAACTAAAGATCCGCCGATGGAAACACTGATGGCTCATCCCATCAAATAAATATTAAAACAATGACTTGGAAAAAATGCTGGACCATTTTTCTGCTTGCCGATGGTGCCAAGGCCGAATGGTAGCTACTGGCGCGCCGTCTATCCTATAGCTCTCTCTTGCCTTTACAGCTCTGAGACCTCATAACATATGCCAAACGTCACTTAGGGGGAGTAATGGCCGCAACATCCAAGCCCAAGCCGGGGGACAAGCACCCGTATATGTCCGGCACTGCGGGTCTAATGCAAGTCACTTCGCATTTCCGAAAGTCCTTTCCAGGACAGGTCTCTGCGGAAACACTAAAAAAGTTAGGAATCGCGTCCAATAACGAATCTTACGTGTTGAACATTCTTCGGTTTGTCGGCGTCCTTGATGGAGATGGAAACAAGACTTCTAGTGCCGCTTCGGTATTCAACCAACATGAGGATTCAGATTTCCAAGATGGCTTTGGCAAGTTGGTAAAAACGGCCTACAGTGACCTATTCGATCTTCATGGTGACGGCGCATGGGCTTTGCCGGCGAACAAACTAATCTCCTTCTTCCGCAACAGCGATCACACCAGCGCGATCGTCGGCCAGCGCCAAGCTTCTACCTTTCAGGCATTGGCGATTTTGAGTGGGAAGCTTGATTCAGCAACTACGAAGATGACACCGGCGAAGGCATCGCAGTCTAAAGCTACGAAGAAGGCCATTTCGCCCTCCAAGCCGGCCACGACTAAGGAGGATCCCAAGCCACATGCAGCCACATCATCAGCCACAATCACAGGCGCCGGAGGCGGTACTGACGTCGGATTGACTGTTCGTATTGAGATCAACTTGCCCGTTACTGGGGACCAAGCGACCTACGACCGAATTTTCAAAAGCATTCGCGAGAACCTACTGAATGCAAAGTCGTCTTAATGCCTTTGAAGCTGTTGCCCGCCGAGCCAGCGCCTTCGTAGAACCAAACGAAGAGAGCGAAGCTTCTCTGCATGCATTCGACAGGAGAAACATTCATCCTAGGTTACCGGCTAAAGTTCGCAGTCTGTTTGATGATGGGTACTATGCTGAAGCGACCTTTGAAGCTTTCAAGTTCGTAGATAAGACGGTTCAAAAACACGCCAAGAGTAAAGAATCCGGCGTAAAGCTGATGATGGCTGCATTCAACAAGGACAAGCCTGCCATCCAATTGACGACACTCACTACACCCAGCGAAGTTGACGAGCAGGAAGGATATAGATTTCTTTTCTCTGGCGGCGTAATGGCTATTAGAAACCCTCGCGGGCATGAGTTCGATGCTACAGATGACGTAGATGTCTGCTTAGATCATCTCGCCTTCGCATCCCTGCTTATACGCAGACTTGAGCAAGCGGGTCTGATCTAAAAAGTTTGGCTGGCCAAAGGCCTTTGCATGACCAGCCCACATAAGCGGCACGCATGTTGTACAGCATAGGTTCGACCGAGCGGCCCAGCCGCGCCTGCATGCCATCCAGCGCGCGCATCGGCATAGCCCAGCGTATGGGAGATCACCATCAGGTCGATGTCGCTGCGCGCGATATCGCTGCGCTTGGTGACCGAGCCGTAGACGAAGGCGGCCACGATGTCGTCGGCGATGGGCTACAGGGCCTCGCCGAACGGGCCGGCCAGGCCGATGGTCTTCTGCACGATGCCGAGCAGCTCGTCGTGGATGGGCGAGTGCGGATTGGCCTGGTAGCGCTTCTGGTTGCCGATGCGCTGTACCGTCAGCAAGCCGGCGTCGGCCAGCTTGGCCAGTTCGCGTTGCACGGCGCCGGAGCCGCCGCTGGCAGCGGCGATCAGTTCACCGACACCGAAGCTGCGCTGGGGCTGACCGTACAACAAGGCCAACACGCGTTGCTGGGTGCGAGTGAACAAGGCATCTGCCAGACCCGACGTCAGCGCGCGTGATGAGCGCGGCGCCTCGTCCACGCCTGCGGAATTGAGCAGGTTGTTGACCATGGGTGCAGCTTACTATCCAAATGGGCAATTTTCTTCCCATTATGGGTATTTATTTACCCTTTTTGGGTTTTCATCAGTTGATCCGCTTTGACCTTTCAGCCCTCCCAAGCGGGAACTCACGCCACCCCCTGCCCCACCACAAACACCACCCCATCGCCCCCACCCCCGCTCTGCAGCAACCGCCCGTCTGCCTCCAGCGCCTCCAGCGACACATCGGCGCCGAGATCAGCCGCCACACCTTCCAGCGTCAGCCCCACCCAACGATCGCGGCCGGCGTGCTTGGCGCGGTACAGGGCCGCGTCGGCGATGCGCAGGCTCAGCGGCCAATCGCCGCCGGGGTGGGCGGGGAACAGGCTCACGCCCATCGACACGGTGAGGGCGATGCGTCCGCTCGGGCGCACCAGCGGGTCGGCCTGCAGGCGTTCGCGCAGGCGGCGGAACAGGCGCGGGGCGTCGGCCAGGGTGCCGCCGGGGCAGATCCACAGGAACTCTTCGCCGCCCCAGCGGGCGATGATGTCCGAGCTGCGCGCGCAGTCGCGCAGCAGGTCGCCGAGGTGCATCAGGGCGTGGTCGCCGCCTTCGTGGCCGTGCAGGTCGTTGACGCGTTTGAAGTGGTCGATGTCCAGCAGCGCGATCAGCAGCGGTTCCTGCGTGTTCTCGGGCGTCGCGGCGGCCTCGCGCGCCTGCAGCCAGGCGGTGACGTAGCGGCGGTTGCGCAGGCCAGTGAGGGCATCCTCTTCGCTCTGGCGGCGAATGGTGGCGGTGAGCTGTTCCAGTTCGCGGTGCTGGGTCTGGATCTCGTCATTCTTGCGCGCCAGTTCGGCGTTGATGCGCCGGCGCACGCGGCCTTCGCGCACCTTGAGCAGGAAGAAGCCGGCCAGCGCCAGCAGTGCGGCGAGCAGACCGTACAGCACGCTGCGCTGGCGCTGTTCGCGCGCCTGCAGTTGCGCGTAGGCGGCCTGTTCGGCGGCGCGGGCGCGGCCGAGTGCGGCCAGTTCGCTCTTCTTGCGCGCCAGGTCCACCGCCGATTCGAGCTCGGCGATGCGGGTCTTGGATTCGACGTTCACTGCTTCGTCGTTGACCGCCTTGTATTCGCGCATCAGCACCAGCGCCTCGCGGTCGCGGCCGAGCGCGTCGAGGTTATCGATCATGCGCGGATACAGTTCCAAGCGCCGCGTCACGTTGTCAGACTGCGCGAACAATTGCCGCGAACGCGCAAACGCGTCGGCGGCGGCTTCGCGTTGGCCGAGATCGGCCAGGGCGGCACCGAGGGTGGAATAGACGATGGCGCCTTCGCCGTTGTCGCCATGATCACCAGTGTGCTCCGCGTTCTCCAGCAGTGCGGCCGCTTCGCGCAGCAAGGGCAAGGCCTCCTGTGGGCGATGCTGGCTGGACAGCACGTTGGCGAGATTGTTGAGCGGACCGATCAGTGAGGCATTGCCGTCAGCGCGCGCCGACGCCAGCGCCTGCCGATAGATGGCCTCGGCGCGCTGCAGTTCGTTGGCGCCTTCGTAGGCCGCACCCAGATTGCCGAGCACGGCTGCGCGCGGCAGTCCCTTGCGCGGCTTGGCGTCGTAGGCGGCCAGCGCACGCTGGCCGTAGGCGATCGCCTTCTCCCATTCGTGTGCGTAAATGAACACAGCGGTGGCGTTGTGCAGCATGGCGGCGTCGTCCGGCTTGCCCAGCGCCTTGCCCAACCGCTCGACCTCAAGCAGGGCGGCGATCGCGTCAGGCATGCGCCCCTGCTGCGAGGACACGATGAAGATGATCTGGTTGGCGTTGTATTCCACCAGGTCGGGATGCTTGCGCACCTTCGACAAGGCGATGCGCGCGACCCGCAGGGCGTCGTCCTGTGCACCCATCCGGTAGTAGGACGCGGCCAGTTGCCGCCACAGTTCGGCGATATGCGGGTCGTCCGGCAGCTCCCTCTCCAACCGCTGCAGGTCGGCTTCGAGTTCGGCGATGCGGGCGGCATCGCGCGGCTGCCAGATGGCGCCGTTGAGTTGCTTGAACAAACGAAGCCGCTGCAGCGGCGACAACGGCTGGGTGAGCAGGGCCGAGCCGAGGGCGACCACGGTCTCCGGCTTGCCGGCAGCGGATGCCGCATCCACCAGTTCCAGCCCGAGGGGCACCAGGCCCTGCTTGTCGGCGGCGGCGTCCCACGCCGGCATTCCCATGCGCAACGCGGCCGCCGGGTCGTCGGCACGCACGGCCGCTACGCAGGCCGGCAACGCCTGCGCCGGCGCACACGCGGGCGATCCTGCCGTCTGTGCCGCCGCGCACGGCACGAGCACACCCCACCACAGCAGCGCCCCGAGCGACTGCCAAACCAAGCGACTGCGCACTGCGTTCTCCCCAAGATGCCGCGGCACACGCCGGAGCCCTGGGCGCGGCAGTTGCCGTCGCAATCTGGTTCCCCGCGTGTCGCTGCCGATGTGCAGCGACGCCGATCCGTGCGCTGCTATCGGCTGCGCGGCCGGATTCTTGAGCCCCATCTCATGCGGGAAGCCACGTAGCGCACATGACGCACCACCCGAGGGCACTCATGCGCGAGACGTGTGGCTTTGCGATACGAGGCGATCCTGCCCATTTGCGCTCTTTGCCACGGCACCACACCGCACGCCGGGATTCACACCGGCGGCAATTGCCGCAATTGCTCGGCGCTGGGGAAAGCGCGCACACGGTAGCGCGGCGGATACAGATTCGGTTGGCGCTCCATCAGGTCGCCGAGCAGGGCGAACGCTGGCTCCCAATCCGCGACGGTCACGTCGGCTTCGCCGTCGTCGCGCGGCACGACGAAGGCGATGTGGTCGGTCCTGGGCAGCAAGGTGTCCACGCCCTCGGTCCAGGTGCCGACCGACACCTGCCGCGTGCTGTCGTGGCGGTCCTGGTAGACGTTGAACGAGGCCACGAACACATCCACGTTGTTGGCCTCGTGCAGCTTGTCGAGCAGCGCCTTCTGGCCGGCGTAGGCCGGCGTATCCAGCATCCGCCGCAGGTCGGCCTGGCGCTGCCGGTGCTCGGGTGCCGTCAGGACGAACGGCACCATGCGGCGCGCGTCGTCATAGGTGAAGGCCAGCCAGGAGATGCAGCGGCCGTGCTCGGCCGCTTGCAGACTCAGTTCCAGCATGAGGGCCATGGCCACGTTGTCGCGCTCGCCGACCACCAGCAGGCAATCGCGCGTGGGCAGCATGAACACCGGGCGCCCCGCCACCGGCGCGCGATGCAGCACATCCGGCAGCAAGGCGCGGCTGGTGTCGTAGGCGTCGTACCAGCCGCCGCGGAACACGCCGGGCGCGACTTCCGCGAAGCGGTCCTCGGTGGCGTCGCGCAGATTGTCGCGGGCGATGGCCAACCCCTCGTCCAGGGTGATGCCCCACTCCGGCCGCGGCCCGGCGATCAGGGTGGAGGTCGAATCGGGCAGGTCCAGCGCCAGCAACTCGACGCAATCCTCGGCGATGTCGCGGCAGGCATAGGGAAACGGCACGTCCATGCCCTTCTCGCACTGCTGCTCCAGGCGCAGGTCCTCGAACATGCCACGGTTGCGGATCACCGGCATCAGCGTGGCGCGCAGTTCCTCGAAGCTGCGTTGCTGGCGGCTTTCCTCCTGCTCGTTGAGAAAGGCGGCGACATAGCTGTGCAGCGCCTCGTCGCGCCTGCGCCGGTCGGCCTGGGTGTAGGAGTGGTAAGCGTTGTGCAGGTGGATGGTGCGGCCGTTCTGGCCGACCAGGCGGAACGCGTCCGGCTGGTACGTGAGGGGTTCGGCATAGCCGCGCGCCTGCAGCGCCTCCAGAAACAAGCGGGCGAAGGCATCCGGGCCCGGCGGTTTGCGGTTGAACAGCGTGTCGAACAGGCCATTGAACATCGGCGATCTTCCTTGGAGTCGGGTGCGCGCAACGCGCCGTCGCAGGCGAATCGCGCGAGTGGCTGCTGGCCCACCATCCTCTCGCAAAAAAGCCCCGCCAAGGCGGGGCTTTCGCTGAACGCCGCAGCGCGCGCCAGGATCAGGCGAACGGATCCTGCAGCACCATGGTGTGCTCGCGGTCCGGGCCGGTGGAGACGATCGAGATCGGGCAGCCGGCCAGTTCCTCCAGCGCGCGCAGGTAGGCACGGGCGGCGGGCGGCAGTTCGTCCCACACGGTGATGCCGTGGGTGTTCTCGCTCCAGCCCGGGAACTCCAGGTACACCGGGGTGCACTCTTCCCAGCCCTGCGCGTCCAGCGGCGCGTATTCGGTGCGCTTGCCGCGGTATTCGTAGGCGATGCACACCTTCAGCTTCTCCATGCCGTCGAGCACGTCGAGCTTGGTGATGCACAGGCCGGAGATGCCATTGATGGCCACCGCGCGCTTGAGCGCGACGATGTCCATCCAGCCGCAGCGGCGCGGACGGCCGGTGGAGGCACCGTACTCGGCACCGCGGTCGCGGATGCCCTGGCCGATCTCGTCGTCCAGTTCGGTCGGGAACGGGCCGCCGCCGACGCGGGTGGCGTAGGCCTTGGCGATGCCCAGCACGTAGTCGATGTCCTGCGCGCCCACGCCGGTGCCGGCCAGCGCGCCGCCGACGGTGGTGTTGGAGCTGGTGACGTAGGGATAGGTGCCGTGGTCGATGTCCAGCAGCGCGCCCTGCGCGCCTTCGAACAGCACGCGCTTGCCCTGCTTGCGCAGGTCGTGGAGGATGCCGGCGACGTCGGACTTCATCGGCTGCACGTACTCGCCGAAGGCCAGCGCTTCGTCGAAGGTCTTCTGGAAGTCGACCGCTTCCACGCCCAGGTACTTGGTCAGCACGAAGTTGTGGTAGTCCAGCGCGGTACGCAGCAGCTCTTCCAGCTGCGGCGGGTAATGCAGGTCGGCAACGCGGATGCCGCGGCGCGCCACCTTGTCTTCGTAGGCCGGGCCGATGCCGCGGCCGGTGGTGCCGATGGCCTTGCCGCCGGCGGCCTTCTCGCGAGCCTGATCCAGGGCAATGTGGTACGGCATGATCAGCGGCGCGGCCGGTGAGATCTTCAGGCGCGACCGCACTTCCACGCCGGAGGTCTCCAGCTCTTCGATTTCCTTGCGCAACGCGGCCGGGGAGATCACCACGCCGTTGCCGATCAGGCACAGCGCGTCGGCGCGCAGGATGCCGGACGGGATCAGGTGCAGGACGGTCTTCTTGCCGTTGATGACGAGGGTGTGGCCGGCGTTGTGGCCGCCCTGGAAACGCACGACGGCACCGATTTCCTCGGTGAGCAGATCGACGATCTTGCCTTTGCCTTCATCGCCCCACTGGGCGCCGAGCACGACAACTGACTGACCCATGGCTGGGTAACTCCTGGTTTGCTGCGCGACCGTCGGGGCCACGCGGATGTGGTGGCCGTGCGGGGACCGACCGGCGCCGATGCGGTTGCTCCATCGGGGAGCGTCCAAGCGGCGGCGGACCCATACACGGAAAAAGCCGGTCGAGACGCTCGCGTGGAGCGGGCCCGGCCGGCTTTTGTGCATTATCCGGGTTTTGGGTGGCAGTCACCACCCCCTGGCCGGCCGCGTTCAGGCCCGGCGGCGGCAACCCGCCTGGCTCAGCCGCGCACCCACCACAGCGCCAGCAGGCCCACGCCGACGGCAATGGCGCCGGCCCCACGCAACTGCCGCGGCGGCATGCGCGAGATCTGCTGCACCATGCGCCGCCACGCCTCCGGCGCGGCGAACAGCAGCAGGCCTTCGAGGATCACCATCAGGCAGACCGCGGCGATGAGATCGTGCATGGCGGTCTCCGGAGATGAGTGGCCGTCAAGACGGATGCATCAGTATCAGAGCAAGAGCAACAGCTTCCGCTGAAGCGGGTCACTTTTCTTTGCTTGTGCAAAGAAAAGTAACCAAAAGAAAGCACACCCCGACTCCGCGCCCTTCGCGCTACGCGCTACGGGTCCGCGAACAGGACGGGATTCGCGGAAGGGGCATCCTGCCCCTGCCGCGAACGGCGCACATCCATGTGCGCCGCCCTTCGGGTTTTTCCCGCCCTGTTCGCCGCTACGTAGGGGGCCCGGCACATCAAAAGCGAAGCAAAAGCAACAATCGCAAGAGCAAAGAAGAGGCTGAGCAGGGAACCCGCTCTAGCGAATCCCCGATCCCGCCCCCCCACTCCCGCCCCTCAGCGATCGCTCTTGAGGTACTGCAGGAACGGATCGTTCTTGTCGAGCACGATCACGCCGTTGCCGTCGGCCATGCCGCCGCGGTAGGCCTCCAGGCTGCGGTAGAACGCGTAGAACGACGGGTCGGCGGAACCGGCCTTGCCGTACACGCTGGCGGCCTCGGCATCGCCTTCGCCGCGCAGCTTCTGCGCGTCGCGCTCGGCCTCGGCGACCAGCACGGTGCTCTCGCGGTCGGCCTGGGCGCGGATGGTCAGCGCCTGCTCCTCGCCTTCGGCGCGCAGCTTGGCCGCTTCCTGCTTGCGCTGCGCGCGCATGCGCTCGTACACATCGGTGATCACCTGGCTGTCGGTCGGCAGGTCGATCTGCTTGATGCGCAGGTCGACGATCTGCATGCCCAGGGTCTTGCTCGCCGCGTTGATCGCCACCAGTTGCTTGGCGATCAGCTCGCTGCGGTCGCCGGACACCAGCTGCTGCAGGGTGCGCGAGTTGATCTGGTTGCGCAGCGAGTCGGTGATGATCGGCGCCAGCAGCGTGTTGGCCACCTTCTCGTCGCCGCCCTGGGTGGCGCGGAAGAAGGCGCGCACGTCGGAGATGTAGCCGATGGCGAAGAAGCTGACGCTGACGTCCTTCTGCTCGGCGGTGAAGTAGCGCGCGGGGTTGGTGTCGAGCACCTGGAAGCGGCGGTCGAACATGCGCACCGACTCGACCAGCGGCACCTTGAAGTGCAGGCCCGGCTTGAGGTCGGCACGCACCACGCGACCCAGGTTCAGCACCATCGCCGCCTTGTCCTCGGGCACCACGAACGCCGAACTGAGCAGCGCGAACAGCGCGACGACGGCAATGCCCGCCCACAATGACAATTTCATCGCTGGATCTCCTAACGGCCGGTCGGGCGCGGCGTGCGCTCAGGGTTACGGACACTTTCGGCCGACGTGCTGTTCGAGGCTGGCAGCAACACCTCCTGCGGCAACGTCGGCAGCGACGTGGTGGGCGTCGGCGGGGTCGCCGCCGCCGGCGCCTTGCTGTCGGCCGGCATCGGCACGTAGATCAACTGGCGGCCGTCGCCGCCGATGACCTTGCGGTTCTCCGCCAGCACCTGCTGCACGGTCTCCAGCCACAGCCGCTTGCGGGTGACGTCCGGCGCGTTCTGGTACTGCTGCTGCAGCAGGGTGAAGCGCTCGGCGTCGCCCTGCGCGCGGGCGATCGCCGCTTCCTTGTAGCCTTCGGCCACGGTACGGGTGCGCGCCGCCTGACCACGCGCCTCCGGCACCACCTTGGCCGCGTAGGCCTGGGCTTCGTCGATCAGCCGCGCCTTCACCTGCTGGGCGCCGTTGACCTCGTCGAAGGCCGACTTCACTTCCTCCGGCGGACGCGCGTCGGGCAGGGTCAGGCCGGTCACGATCAGGCCGGTGTGATAGGCCTTCAGCGCCGCCTGCAGGCGCTCGCGCGCGGCCACGGCCATCGGCCCGCGGTTGTTGAGCACCGCATTGAGGTTCGAACGGCCGATCTGCTCGCGCACCGCGCTCTGCGCGGCCTGCTCCAGCACCAGGTCGGCATTGCGCGCACCGAACACGTAGGTGCGCGGATCCTCGACCCGGTACTGCACGTTGAGCGAGACGTTGACGATGTTCTCGTCGCCGGTCAGCACCGGTAGCTGGCTGTCGAAGGTCTTGATGCGGGTGGCGTCGACCTTGCGCACGGTCTCGATCGGCCACGGCAGCTTGAAGTTCGGGCCGGGCTGCAGGATCCGCGAGAACTGGCCGAAGCGCAGCACCACGCCGCGCTGCTGCTCGCCGATCAACTGGAAGCTGCTGAACAGCAGCACCAGCACCACCGCGCCCAGGATCCAGCGGCCGATGCCGCCGCCGTCGCCGAACAGGTCCTTCAACGGACCGGGCAACCCACCCCACTTGCCTCCCCCATTGCCGCCACGCGGAGGCCAGGGACCGCGCCCGTGATTGTCCGGGCCGTCTCCGCCCTTGCCGCCAGGTGTGTTCCAGGCCATGCATGCTCCAAGAAGGAAGGTGGCGCCGCGTCGGTCACGCGCCGGTCACCGGAAATGAGTCGCCGATTCTACAAGATGGGGCAGACCCGCCGTTTCGAAAGGGTATCTTGGTGCATTCCTGCGTGCCGACCAAGGTATTCCATGTCCGTTCCCGCCCAGTTCTCCGCCTTCCGCATCCGCCAGGACGCCAGCGGCTACCACGCCGGCCTCGTCCCGCTGTCGCTGGACCAGCTCAGCGAGGGCGAGGTGGTGATCCGGGCGGCCTGGTCGTCGGTGAACTTCAAGGACGCGCTGGCCGGCACCGGCCAGGGCAAGATCCTGCGCCGCTTCCCGCTGGTCGGCGGCATCGACGTGGCCGGGCACGTGGTCGCCTCCACCGACCCGGCGTTCAAGGAAGGCGATGCGGTGCTGGTCACCGGCTGCGGCCTCAGCGAGACCCGCGACGGCGGCTACAGCGAATACGTGCGCCTGGAGTCCAGGTGGGTGGTGCCGCTGCCGGCCGGGCTGAGCCTGCGCGAGAGCATGGTGCTGGGCACCGCCGGCTTCACCGCGGCGCTGACGCTGCTGCGCCTGCTCGACAACCGCCAGACCCCGGCGCACGGCCCGCTGTGCGTGACCGGCGCCACCGGCGGGGTCGGCTCGCTGGCGGTCGACATCTTCAGCCGCGCCGGCTTCGAGGTGCATGCGGTCAGCGGCAAGGCCGAGCGCGCCACCCAGCTCCAGGCCTGGGGTGCCAGCCAGGTGCTGGGTCGCGAGGCCCTGCAGACCACGCGGCCGCTGGAGTCGGTGCGTTTCGGCGGCGGCCTGGACAACGTGGGCGGGGCGATGCTGACCAGCCTGCTGGCGCAGACGGCGCCGTACGGCAACGTCGCCAGCGCCGGCCTGGCCGCGACCGCGGAGCTGGACATGACGGTAATGCCCTTCATCCTGCGCGGGGTGTCGCTGCTGGGCATCGGCTCGGCCGGCACCGCCCGCGACCTGCGCGACCGCATCTGGCAGCACCTGGGCAGCGACTGGAAGCCGCGCCACCTGGAGACGATCTGCACCCGCGAAGTGGACCTGGCCGGCCTGCCGGAGGTGTTCGCCACGATGCTGGCCGGGCAGTCGTTCGGGCGCACCGTGGTGCGGCTGGATCCAAGCGCGTAGCCACGCCGACGCTTTGTGACACGCAACGCTTTCCGCCTTCGCGCCGCTGCCTCTACACTCGGAGCCTCCTAGGGGGAACTACATGGCACGCATTCTGATCGTCGACGATTCGCCGTCGCAGTTGCTGGGCATCCAGCGCATCGTGGAAAAACTGGGGCACGAAACGATCACCGCCACCGACGGCGCCGCCGGCGTGGAAGCGGCCAAGGCGGCCTTGCCGGATCTGGTGCTGATGGACGTGGTGATGCCCAACCTCAACGGCTTCCAGGCCACCCGCACCCTGCGCCGCGAGCCGACCACGCAGAACATCCCGGTGATCCTGGTCACCACCAAGGACCAGGACACCGACCGCATGTGGGGCATGCGCCAGGGCGCCCGCGCCTACATCACCAAGCCGTTCTCCGAGGACGAGCTGTACGAGGTGATCGAGCGCGTGTTCAGTGGCGAGGATGCGCCCTAGAAGCCGGGAATCGGGATTGGGGAGTGGGGATTCGTAAGGGCGGGTTTACGGGCGGCGTTTGAGTGCGCGGCGCAAGGCCGCATTGCACTCGGCGCCCCTTGCAGGAGCGGCTTCAGCCGCGACAGGCGTTACCGATAATGCCTGTCGCGGCTGAAGCCGCTCCTACGACGCTGCAGCGCCGGGGACACCGCTCTTGCGAATCCCCGCTCCTGACTCCCCAATCCCGCCTCACCTCAAACGGCTTCGCCAAACGCCTTGGCCAACCCGCGATACGCCTTGCGCTGCGCTTCGGTTTCCGGCGCCGGCGCCAGCACTTCCAGTTCGACGATCTGGTCGCCCGGCGGGGTGCCCGGCAGGCCGCGGCCGCGCAGGCGCAGCTTGCGGCCGGCGTCGGACTCGGGCGGGATCTTCAGTTCCACCGCCCCGCCCAGGGTCGGCACGCTGATGCTGGTGCCCAGCGCCGCCTGCCACGGCGTCACCTGCAGGGTGTAGAGGATGTTGCGGCCGTCCACCTCGAACTGCGGATGCGCGGCGTACTCGATCTCCAGCAGCAGGTTGCCGCCGCCGTTGCCCTGCCCGCCCAGCCGGATCACCTGGCCGGGGCGTACACCCTTGGGCACGCGCACATCCAGTTGCTTGCCGTTGATGGTGATGCGCACGCTGTCGCCGGCATACACCGCCTCCAACGGCACCGCCAGCTTGGCGCGGGTATCGCCACGCGGCGCGCCGGGTCCCGGCCCGGGGCCGGCGCCACCCTGCCGGGCGCGCTGCTGGCGGGCGAACAGGCTCTCGAAGAAATCGCTGAAGCCGCCGCCGGCGCCGCCGTTGCCGAACACTTCCTCGAAGTCGAAGCCCTGCGCGCCACCGTAATTGGGCGGCGCGTGGAACTCCTCGCCGGGCCGGTAGCCCTGCGCGCGCAACTGATCGTAGGCGGCGCGCTTGGGCGGGTCGCGCAAGGCCTCGTAGGCTTCATTGATCGCCTTGAACTTCTCTTCGGCCCCAGGCTCCTTGCTGACGTCGGGATGGTACTTGCGCGCCAGCCGCCGGTACGCGGTCTTGATCTCGGCATCGCCGGCGCTGGGTTCCACGCCCAGGGTCGCGTAGTAATCCTTGAATTCCATCCATCACCTCAAAAAGAGTCGGCCCGCCGCCTTGCGGCAACGGGCCGGTTGCATGCATCGCGCCATCGCCCGGCCATTCTACGGCCGGCGGCGAGGGCGCGGCGTCGCGAGGGCGACGCCGCTGCGAGCGGGCGCTTACTGCACGATCGTGGCCCCGGTATCGACCTGGATGCGACGCGGCGTGCTCGCCGGACGCTTGGGGATGCGCACTTCCAGCACGCCATGGTAGCCGGTGGCGGAAATGCCGTCCGGATCGGCGCTGTCGGGCAGCGCGAAGCGGCGGTGGAAGCTGCCGTAGCGGCGCTCGATGCGCGAGAAGCGCTCGGTGTCGGCGGCCGATTCGCTCTTGCGCTCGCCCTTGATCGAGAGGATGCCCTTGTCCATCGACACCTCGATCTCCGACGGGTCGATGCCCGGCAGGTCGGCGTACAGCACGAAACGCTCCGGCTCCTCCTTGATGTCCACGCGCGGCACCCACTGCGCGGTGACGACGGCCGATTCGTCGGTGCCGCCATTGGGGTCGAAGAAGCGATCGAACACCTGCTTGATCTCGTTCTGGAATGCGGCCTGGGCCGGCCACTGGCGATAACGGACGATGCTCATCGTGGTCTCCTGAAACGTGAATGAGGTACACCCCGAAGGGGACGGTTCGCGGCGGCGGGACCGGCCCGCCGTCCATGCCGGTCAGATAGGCCTGCCGCGGCGCTTTTCAAGGCGTTGACGCCACCTTCCCATTTCCGTTTCTAGACTCGGTTCATCCAAGGAGCCCGACATGCCCATCCAGACCGGCGAACGCATTCCCGAAGTGGTGCTGCAGCGCATCCGCGACGGCGTCGAAGCCGTGGACACGCGCACCCTGTTCGATGGCCGCCGCGTGCTGTTGTTCGCGGTACCCGGCGCCTTCACCCCGACCTGTTCGGAGAAGCACCTGCCCGGCTACGTGGAGCACTTCGAGGAATTCCGCAAGCGCGGCATCGAGGTGTACTGCATGGCGGTCAACGACCCGTTCGTGATGCAGGCCTGGGGCAAGAGCCAGTTGGTGCCGGACGGCCTGCAGATGCTGTCCGACGGCAATGGCGACTTCGCCAAGGCACTGGGCCTGGAACTGGATGCCAGCAGCTACGGCATGGGCGTACGGGCGCGCCGCTTCGCGCTGTACGCCGACGACGGCGTGGTGCGTGCGCTGTTCGTCGAGGCGCCGGGCGAGTTCAAGGTCTCCGCCGCCGACTACGTACTGCAGCATCTTCCCGACTGATTCCCCTTCCCCTTACCCACCACAGGAAACGGCCAGCCATGTCCAACAAGCCAGCCTCCCCGAAGACCGATGCCAAGCCGCTGCAGCACACCGCCGGCCTGACCGACACCGCCACGCTGCGCGCCAATGCCCGCCAGAGCATCGAGGACGGCGCGATCACCAAGACCTACAGCGCCGACCGCGAGGCGGTGATCAAGATGCTCAACGACGCGCTCGCCACCGAGTACGTGTGCGTGCTGCGCTACTACCGCCATTACTTCATGGCCGCCGGCATGCTCGCCGATGCGGTCAAGGCGGAGTTCCTGGAGCACGCGCAGCAGGAGCAGGCGCATGCGCACAAGCTGGCCGAGCGCATCGTGCAGTTGGGCGGCGAACCGGACCTCAATCCGGACACGCTGACCGCGCGCTCGCACGCCGAGTACAAGGAAGGCGAGGATCTGCGCGACATGGTCAAGGAGAATCTGATCGCCGAGCGCATCGCCATCGACAGCTACCGCGAGATGATCAATTTCGTCGGCGACAAGGACACCACCACCAAGCGCATCCTGGAAGACATCCTGGCCCAGGAAGAAGAGCACGCCGACGAGTTCTCGGACATGCTGGAAGGCTGGATCGGCAAATAAGCCGGCTCCGCATTCAAGCGTTTTCGTAGGAGCGGCTTCAGCCGCGGCGACAGGCTGTTTCGATGGCGCCTGTCGCGGCTGAAGCCGCTCCTACTGTTCTTCTGGTCTGACACACATGGTTGAAGCAACTGCAAAGGCTTTCGCCCTGACGGGCGAGTTACTTTTCTTTGCTCGCGCAAAGAAAAGGTAACCAAAAGAAGCGCTTTACCACAGCCGAAGGCTGGTCAAGCGCGCCCTGCCTTCGCGCCCTCCGCGCTGCGCGCTCCGGGTCCGCGAACCAGACGGGATCCGCGGAAGGGGCATCCTGCCCCTCCCGCGGACGGCGTACATCCATGTACGCCGCCCTTCGGGTTTTTCCCGCCTGGTTCGCCGCTTCGGAAGGGAACCCGGCAAGTCAAAAGCAAGAGCAAGAGCAACAGCAACAGCAACGAGCCACAGCCAAGCGACCGCGACTCTCGCACGGACTCACGCTTGTTCGTGTTCGGGAGCGATGTGGAAAGGACTTCAGTCCCGACTGCTTCCGAGACCGGATCGTCCGCCTACTCTCATCGTCGTCGTTGCGTGACAGTTGGCTTCTACGAACGCGCGCCTCCGCTGCTCAACGCAACACCCGAAACCGCACCTGGGTCCACGCGCCGTTGCTGGCCAGGGCGGTCAGGGTGTGGTCGCCGGCATCGGCGAAGTCGCGCTGGAAGGTGCGCGCGCCCTCGGTGCGGGCGATCCAGCGGCCGTCCAGCAGCCAGTCCACCGGCGTGCTCGTACCCAGCGCGCGCACCTGCAGACGCACCGTGGTGCTGCCCGGCGCGCGTGCCAGGGTGGCGCGGTCGTTGAGGCCTTCGATGCGCAATACGTCGCTGCGGCCGCGGCCGTCGTCGCGGCAGTCCGGTGACAGCGCCGGCAATTGCCCGGCCTGGCGCTCGCTGGCATGCAGCCACGGTGTCAGCAGCGCCGGCCAGCGCGCCAGGTCGCGGGTGACCGCCTCGTGCGGTTGCGCGCAGTCGGGCGACAGGCGCAGGCCGCTGTGCGCGTCCACCTGCACGGTCTCGCGGCCGGCGCTCCACAGCCGCGCGTCGCGCTCGGCGAAGGTCGGCGGCACCGCGCCGTCCAGCGCATAGGCGGAGAAGCGCCGTTGGCACAAGGCCGGCGGGGTCTGCTCGGCGGCGATGCCCAACGGCCAGCACACGTCCACCTGCTGCACCGTCGCCGGCATCGGCTGTGGTGCGTTGTCGCCGCGCAGGCGCGGCAGGCTGTCGATGGTCTCGAACATCAGCGGCAGCGCGGTCACCGCGCCGTACTGGCCAGGCAGCGGCGTGCCGTCGGGGCGACCAACCCAGACGCCGACGGTGTAGCGGCGGGTGCTGCCGATCGCCCAGGCGTCGCGGTAGCCGTAGCTGGTGCCGGTCTTCCAGGCCACGCGCGGGCGCGAACCGACGTCGAAGGTGCCGATGCCGTAGCCCGGACGCGGATTGGCCTCGAGCATCTCGCGCACGATCCAGGCCGCGCCGGGCGACATCAGCCGCCGTTCGATGCGCTGGTCGGTCGCGCTGTAGCGCACGTGGCCGGCGATGCCGTCGCGGTTGAGCGCGGCGAAGGCGCCGACCAGTTCCTCCAGCTTGGCGCCGGTGCCGCCGAGGATCAGCGCCAGGCTGGGCGTGCTGCCGCGTGGGAACCGCAGGCCGATGCCGGCGTTGCTCAGGCGCGCGGCGAAGCGCGCCGGCCCGACCCGGTCGAGCAGGTCCACCGCCGGCACGTTGAGCGACAGGCGCAGCGCGCTGGCCGCGCCGATCGGGCCGTTGAAGGCTTCGTCGAAATTGCCCGGGCGGTAGTCGCCGAAACTCTGCGGCGCGTCGACCAGCAGGCTTTCGGAATGGATCAGGCCGTCGTCCAGGGCCATGCCGTACAGGAACGGCTTGAGCGTGGAGCCGGGCGAGCGCCAGGCCTGCACCATGTCCACGTCGCCGAGCCGGCGGCGGTCGCCGAACTGCACCGAGCCGATGTAGGCGCGCGCCTGCAGGTCTTGGTTGTCCACCACCAGCAAGGCCGCGGAGGTGCGCTCAGGCAACTGCGAGAAGTAGGCGCTGATCCGGTCTTCGAGGGTGCGCTGCAGGTCGGCGTCGAGGGTGGAGACGATGTGCGCGACGTGCGGGTGCTGCTGGCGCAGCCGCTCGGCCAGCAGCGCGGCGTGCAGCGGCGTCTGCAGCGAACGCGCCACCACCGGTTCGATACGCGCATCGTCGACCTGCGCGCGCGGCCACACGCGCAGCGCGACCATGCGTTCGAGCACCTTGTCGCGCGCCGCGCGCGCCGCCTCCGGATGCCGGTCCGGACGCAACCGGCTCGGCGCCTGCGGCAGCACCGCCAGCAACGCCGCCTCGGCCTGCGACAGGCGCGCGGCCGGCTTGCCCAGGTAGGCCCAGCTCGCCGCCTCCACGCCTTCGATGGTGCCGCCGTAGGGCGCGCGTTCCAGGTACAGCTGCAGGATCTGCCGCTTGCTCAGATGCGCTTCCAACTGCAGCGCACGCAGCGCCTGCTGGGCCTTGCCCCAGGGCGTGCGCGTGCTGACCTCTGGCGGCATCAGGATGCGCGCCACCTGCATGGTCAGGGTGGAACCACCGGAGACGATGTGGCGCGAAAACAGCCACTGCTTGGCCGCACGCAGCAGCGCCCAGGGATTGACCCCGGGGTGCTGCCAGAACCAGCGGTCCTCGTAGTTCAGCAGCGCCTGCAGGTACAGCGGCGAAACGCTGTCCGGCGTGGCCGGATAACGCCAGACGCCGTTGCTGTCGGCAAAGGCACGCAGCGGCGTACCGTCGGCGGCCACCACCAGGGTCGAGGTGTCGCGCGACTTCGGCAGCGGCAGCGGGAACGCCAGGTCCAGCAACAACAGGCTCGACAGCAGCGCCACCGTGCCCCAGCGCAGCCACGGCAGCAGGCGCATCCAGCGCCGGGGGCGCCGCGCGGCGTGCGGGGCGGCGGTGTCGTCCAGTGGCATGCGGGCTCCCGATGGAAGCGGCCATTTTGCCTGTTGCGGCGGCGACGCGGCGAGCGGGATCACCCTGGTGCGTACGGCGTCACCGGCGATATGCGGGCCGGAACACCGCCAACAGTTCGCGATTGCCGCGACACGATCGGACGCGCTGGTGTTTTGCAGGAGCGGCTTCAGCCGCGACGGGGGTTATCGGGAACGCCCGTCGCGGCTGAAGCCGCTCCTACGACGGCATTGAGCCTCCCGGAGACGCGCGATGCCATCACGTGGCGCACGTGGTGGATCCCGCCGAAGACCCCCACCCTGCCCTACGCCAGCGGCAGGCGCAGCGTCGCCACGCTGCCGGGCGCATCCGTGCGGGCCTCCAGACGCAGGCTGCCGCCCTGCGCTTCCAGGATCTGCCGCGACAGCACCAGGCCGATACCCGAACCGCCGGGCTTGGTGGTGAAGAACGGCACGAACAGGTTGTCGCTGGGCGGCAGGCCGGCACCGCCGTCGCGCACGTCGATCCGCACACTGGCGCCGTCGCCGCAGGCGCGCAGCGTCACCGGCGCGCTGCCGCCGGCTTCCAGTGCGTTGCGCAGCAGATTGATCAGCACCTGCTCGAGCTGGTCGGCGTCGGCGCGCGCGTGCAGCGCCGGGTCGATCTCCAGGTGCACTCGTGCATCGTCCAGCAGCCGCTGCACGCGCGCGCACAGCGGCGCCAGCGCCACCGGCGCCGGGACCGGCGCGGGCAGCCTGGCCAGCCGCGCGTAGCCGCCCAGGAAACGCTGCAGCGCCGCGCTGCGCTGTTCGATCACGCCCAGTCCGTTGTGCAGATCGGCCTGCAGTTCGGCGTCGAGCGCCTGCGGCGCGGCCGCCAGCAGCCGCGCGAGCGTGTCGGCGATCGAGGCGATCGGCGTCAGCGAGTTGTTGATCTCGTGACTGAGCACGCGCAGCAGGCGGCGGAAGGCCTGTGCCTCCTCCTCGCGCAGCGCGCGCTCCATCGGCTGCACCAGCAGCAGCCGCCCGGCCTGGCTGCGGCTGCGCAAGGCGGCGTGGCCGATCTGCCAGCGACCCAGCTGCCCGGCGAACGCATGCGCCTGGATGCTGCCCGACGGCACGTCGAACAGGCCGGCAAGTCCCAACGCCTGCGCGGATTGCCCGATCGCCTGCTGGGCGGCGACGCCGAGCAGGCGCTCGCCGGCCGGATTGACCAGGCGCAGGCGCTGGTCCTGCTCGAAGGCGAACACCGCCCCGTCCAGCGCCGCCAGGGTCTTGCTCAGCAGTTGCAGGCTTTCGTGCGAATCGCGCTGTTCGTCCTGCAGGCGTTGCGCCAGGGCATTGAAGCGCGCCAGCAGGCCATCGGCATCGCGCGCGTCCTGCGCCGCGCGCACGCTGTAGTCGCCCTCGCGCAGCGCGTCCAGCAGGCCGCCGAGGGTGCGCAGACGCTGCCCGGCGTCGCGCTGCTGCCAGCGCCACAGCGCCGCGGTCAGCAGCAGCACGCACAGTAGCAACAGCACCGCCTCGGGCCACCGCGGCGCGCCGGCAGCAAGCACCAGCACCAAGGCCAGCGAAGCCGGCGCCACCAGCCACAGCGGCCGGAAGCGCTGTCGCTCAGCCGGCGTCATCGCTGCGCAGCCCATGCTTGCCCAGGCGCCGGTACAGGCTCTGCCGGGTGATGCCGAGCTGGTCGGCGGTGCGCTGCAGATTGCCCTGGTGCTGCGCCAGCGCCTGCTTCAGCAGCAGCGCCTCGGCTTCTTCCAGGGTGAGTTGCGTCGACAGTGCCGGCGCGGCATTCGTCGCCGGCTGCAGGCGCAGGTCGTCGCTACCCAGGGTGCTGCCGTCGGCCAGCAGCGCCGCACGCTCCATCGCATGGGCCAGTTCGCGCACGTTGCCGGGCCAGGCGTAACCGAGCAGCGCGCGCTCGGCGTCGCGCGCCAGTGTCGGCAGCGGCCGCCGGTAGCGGGTGCAGGCGGCGGCGAGGTAATGCCGCGCCAGCGGCAGGATGTCGGCGCCGCGCTCGCGCAGCGGCGGCACGCGCACCTGGAAGGTGTTGAGCCGGTACAGCAGATCCTGGCGGAAGCGGCCGGCCGCCACGTCAGCCTCCAGGTCGGCATTGGTCGCCGCGACGATGCGCACGTCCACCCGCTGCGTGCGCGAGGAACCGAGTCGCTCGAACTCGCCATCCTCGATCGCGCGCAGCAGCTTGGGCTGCTGCTGCAGCGGCAGGTTGCCGATCTCGTCCAGGAACAGGGTGCCGCCGTCGGCCAGTTCGAAACGGCCGGCACGGTCCTGGCGCGCGTCGGTGTAGGCGCCGCGCACGTGACCGAACAGTTCGGCCTCGAACAGGGTCGGCGCCAGGCCGCCGATGTTGACCTTGACGAAGGCCTGCGTGCGGCGCGGCGACCACTGGTGCAGCAGCTGCGCCAGCAGGCTCTTGCCGGTGCCGTTCTCGCCCAGCAGCAGCACATTGGCGCCGCTGCCGGCGATGCGCAGCAGATCCTCGACCAGGCGCTGCATCGGTGCCGATTCGGCAACGAAGCCGGCGGCGCCGTCCTGCAGCAACAGCGCCTGCGCCTCGCCGAGCCGTTGCGCGGCACGGCGGCTGCGGTCCAGCGCGATGCGGCTCTCCAGCACCGCCAGGACGCGCGCGTTCTGCCAGGGCTTCTCGATGAAATCCACCGCACCCTCGCGCATCGCCGCCACCGCCAGTTCGATGCTGGCCCAGGCGGTCATCGCGATCACCGGCAGCCCCGGCCATTGCGCGGCGATCTGCGCGATCAGCGCCAGGCCTTCGGCGCCGGAGGTGGTGTCGCGGGCGTAGTTCATGTCCACCAGCACCGCGGCGAACGCGTCGCCGCGCAGGCAGGCCAGCGCCAGTTCCGGCGACTCGGCGCCAACCATGCCGTAGCCGGCGCTCTTGAGCAGCATGCGCAAGGCCTCGCGCACGTCGGCCTGGTCGTCGACGACGAGAATGCGCGGCAAGGGCGGTGTGCGGGTTTCGGTCATGGCGCAGAGTCTAGCGGCCGGCCGCATCGAGAAACGAGGCGATCATTCGGCGCGCAAGGCCTGCATCGGCGGCACCCGCGCCGCGCGCCGTGCCGGCGCCAGCGCGGCGAGCAGGCCGGCCGCAGCCAGCACCAGCAGCACCGCGCCGATCGCCAGCGGGTCGGCCACGCGCACCTCGAACAAGTACCGCTGCAGCAGCCGCGACAGCGCCATCGCCACGCCCAGGCCCAGCAGCAGGCCCACCCCGATCTGCACGCCGGCCTCGCCCAGCACCTGCCGCCGCAGCCGCGCCGGCGGCGCGCCGAGCGCGGCGCGCACGCCGAACTCGTGCTGGCGCGCGGCCACCGCCACCGCCATCACCGCGTACAGGCCGACCGCCGCCAGCAGCAGCGCCAGCCCAGCGAACAGGCCGACCAGCAGCAGGTTGAGCTTCTGTTCGCCGGTGGTGCTGGCGACCAGCGCCTGCATCGGTTGCAGCTCGGCGATCGGCTGCTGTGGCGCCACTTCGTCGATGGCGGCACGCAGCGCGCGCTCGTCGGCACCCAGTGCGCCGGCCCGCAGATGCACCGCATAGGTCAGCGCGCCGAAGCCGCGGATGATCTGCCACATCGGCTCGCTCATCTGTGCCAGCGGCTGGTACACGGTCGGCTCCGGTGGCTCGGCCGGGCTGGTGTGGCGCACGTCGCCGACCACGCCGACCACGCGCATCGACACGCGCTGGTCGCCGCCGTCGTCGGGCAAGCTGACGATCCTGCCGAGCGCCTGCCCGTGCAGGTAACGCGCAGCGAAACTGGCGCTGACCACGCAGACCCGCTCGCCTCCGGCCACATCGCTGTCGGCGATCCCGCGCCCGGCCAGCAAGGGAATGCGGAAGACCTCCAGGAACTGCGGCGTGGCCAACCGGTACTGGCTGTCGACAGACGGCGCGCCATCGATCTCCACGCTCCAGCTCAACCGCGTCGCCGTCGGCGGATTGGTCGACACCCCCACGCGGTCGATGCCCGGCACCTGCTGCAAGCGCGCGACGATACGCCGGGTCTGCTCCACCGCATCGGCCGCGGTGACGTAGCGCTCCTTCACCGGCGCCAGGGTGAACACCACCGCCGAGCGGCTCTCGAAGCCCATCGGCACCTCCGCCAGCTTCTGCAGGGTGCGGGTGAACAGGGCCGCGCCGATCAGCAGCACCACGGCGATGGCCACCTGCGCGATCACCAGGACACGGCCAAGGCGGCCGGCCTGCAGGCTCCAGCCGCCGCGCCCACCGCCAGCCAGTTCAGTCACCAGATTGCGGCGGCGGCCGCGGACGATGCCCAGCGCTGCGGCCAACAACGCCGTCGCGCCACCGGCGAGCAGCGCGAACAGCACACTGGCGCCGGTCAGGTGCGGCGCCTCCCCGCGCATCCACATCAGCGGCACCCAGCCGCCGAGCAGGCGCAGCCCCAGCCAGGCCAGCGCCAAGCCGGCCAGGCTGCCGAGCGCGCCGATCAGCACGCCTTCGGCCAGCGCCGGCAGGCTCAAGCGCAGCCACGAGGCGCCCAGCGCGGCACGCACCGCGCTGTCGTGGCTGCGCCCGAGCGCGCGCAACAACATCAGGCTGGTCAGGTTGATCGCGGCGATCAGCAGCACGCAGGCGGCCGCGGCGAAGAACAGCCACAGGGTGTTGCCGCTGTTGGCGTCGTACAGGCTGTCCTGCAGCGGCAGCGCGTTGGGCGGCCGTCGCTGCAGCGACGCCCACCACGACGCGTCCATGTGCGGGCTGTTGCGCAACAGGGCCTGGAGCGTGGTCGCGGTCTGCGCGGACGCGGCGGCCACGCTGACGCCGGGCCGCAACCGCGCCACCACGATCTCGTTGGTGGACAGGTTGGTCGCGGCCAGGTCCGGCTGCATGTTGCGGATCAGGTCGAACGGCTCGGCCCAGGGGAAGGCCGCCGGCAGCACGCCGACGATCTGCACCGGCTTGCCTTCCACCTGCAGGGTGCGTCCCACCGTAGACGGGTCGCCATCGAAATAGCGCTGCCAGAAACGATGGCTGAGGATCACCGCCTGCGGCCCGCCAGGCCGGCTTTCCTCGTCGTTGAAGTTGCGCCCGGCCGCCATCGGCAGGCCGAGCGTGCGCAGGAAGCCGGCATCGGCACTGATCGACGCGACCACCTCGCTGGCAGCGCCGCGGGCGACGTTGGCCGGCACCGGGAACCCGCGCGCGATGCCGATGGACTGCAGGCTCGACATGCGCCGCAACACCGGGTAGTAGCCGGGTGCAGCGACATTGCGGCCAGGGTCGCTGGACAGGCCGAGGGTGACCAACCGCTCCGGCTGCGGGAACGGCAGCGGCTTCAGCAAGGCCTGGTCGAGCAGCGCGAACACCGCGGTGGTGGTGGCCACGCCCAGCGCCAGGGTCAGCACCGCCAGCAGCAGATAGCCCGGCCTGCGCGCGAGCGTGCGCCAGGATTGCCGCATCTCGGTCCACTGCAGGGCGGCGCTCATCGTGCCTGCCCCGCGGCACGCGCCGGCAACGCCACGTCCTGTTCGTGGCGCAACCGCTCGAAGGTGTCTTCGTCGACGATGCGGCCGTCGAGCATGTGCACGATGCGCTGCGCGCGCCGCGCGAACGCCGGATCGTGGGTGACCATGCACAAGGTCGTGCCGTTGTCGTGCAGTTGTTCGAGCAACTGCATCACCGCCTCGCCGTTGCGGCTGTCCAGGTTGCCGGTGGGTTCGTCGGCGAGCAGGATCGCCGGGTTGCCGGCCAGTGCACGCGCCACCGCCACGCGCTGCTGCTGGCCGCCGGACAACTGCCCCGGATAGTGCTTGTGGCGATGCTGCATGCCGACCAGTTCCAGCACCTCGCGCACGCGCTGGCGGATCTGGCTGCGCTGGGCGCCCTCGCGGTAGGTCAGCGGCAGCGCCACGTTCTCTTCCACGGTGAGGTCGGCGATCAGGTTGAAGGCCTGGAAGATGAAGCCGATCTCGGCGTTGCGGATGCGCGCGCGGCCGACCGTATCCAGTTCGGCGACGCTGCGGCCGTTGAGCCGGTAGGTGCCGCCGCTGGGCGCATCGAGCAGGCCCAGGATCGACAGCAGCGTCGACTTGCCGCAGCCGGACGGGCCGGTGATGGCGACGAAATCGCCAGCCGCCACGTCCAGTGCGATCTCGGCCAGGGCGTGGGTCTCCACTTCCTCGGTGTGGAAAACCTTGCTGAGCCCGTGCAGGTGGATCAGCGGCGCGGCGGATGGTGCGGGAACTGCGGTCATGCGGGATCTCTCCTGGTGAGGCTAGCGTAAGCGCAAGGTGGCGTCGGCATTCCACTGGCTGGTGTCGGACAGCACGACGCGGTCGCCGGCGCGCAGGCCGGCGCGGACTTCGATGCGGTCGCTGGAGGCGGCGCCGAAGCGCACGCGGATGCGCTGCGCGGTGTCGCCGCCGTCGCGCAGCACGAACAGGCTGCCGGCGGCGTTGGGCACGGCCAGCGCCGGGCGCGGGATGCTGACCACGTCGCGCAGCGTGCCGAGCACGATGCGGCCGTCCACCGACAGGTCCGGGCGCACGCCGGGCGGCAGCGGCGGCGCCAGCCGCACGTCGACCGCCACACTGCCGCTGCGCACTGCCGGATCGATCCGCGCCACCTGCCCGCCGACCACGCCGTTGTGCGTGTCCACCGCCACCGGCAGGCCTTCGATCACGTCCTTGGCCAGGAGTTCGGGCACCTGCAGGCGTGCCAGCAGGTCGTCCGGGCGCGCCACCCGCGCCAGCTTGGCGCCGGCCTCGACGCGCTGGCCCGGCTCCACGTCCACCTGCTGCAGGATGCCGTCGCTGCCGGCGCGCACCCGCAGCGAGTCGGCCTGTTGCGTGGCGATGGCCAGCGCACTGGCGGCCTGCTCGCGCCGTGCCTGTGCCGCGCGCAGTTGCGCGGCCATGTTCTGCCGGAACGCGGCGACGCGCTTGCGTTCGATGTCGGCACGGCCGCGCTGCTGCGCCTCGACGATCTGGCTCTGGGTCAGGTCGATCGCCGAGATCGCACCGCCCGCATGGCCGCGTTGGTAGGCCTTGGCCTTGATCTGCGCGATCTGCAACTCGGACTCGGCCTGCGCCTGCAGCGCCTGCTGGTCCAGCAGCTGCGAGGCCAGTGCCGCGTGCAGCGCGGCCAGGTCGGCATCGGCGCCGGACAGCGCGGCGCGGGCGCGGTCCAGGCCGGCTTCCAGTTCGGGATTGGCCAGTTGCAGCAGCGGCGTCTCGGCCTGCACGCGCGCGCCGGCCTCGACCAGTTGCTGCTGCACGGTGGCCGGCGCGCCGGCGGTGATCCAGCGGATCTGCCGCGGCACCAGCACCCCGTTGGCGCGGACCTCGCGACGCATCTCGCCGCGCGTGGCCGCATCGATCCACACGTCGCTGCGCGCCACCCGCGGCGCGGCGCGGCCACTGCCGAGCAGCGCCACGCCCAACAGGACCACGCCGATGGCGGCCCCCACCAGCCAGCGGCGACGCTGGCGCCAGAACGAACGGTTCGGGGATTTCGCGATATCCATGCCTGCTGTGCAGCAGGCTGCGTGCCAAGCGTCGCACCACGCTAACGCGTTGAATTACCTACGCTGCGCTGGCGACGCGCGCAATCGCCACGTCCACAAGCGGTCGCGCACCGACCGATTCCGGACAGTGGCGCGGTCAGGCGCGGATCACGGCTTTTCCAGCGAGGCGCGATAGCGCAGCAGCGCTTCCGGTTCGTCGGTCTGGAAGGCGCCGATGCCGGCGCGGTACAGCCGCCCCCACACCGCCTCCGGATCGCGCACCGCATCGGCATCGCCGCCGACATCGGCGACGAAGCCTTCCCACAGCGTATTGACCAGCAGCCGCACGTGCCGCTGCTTGGCCAGCGCCGCCACCGCCGGCAACTGGGCCAGGCGCATCCGCGGCAGTTCGATCGCCACCGGCCGCACCTTGCCGTCGGTCTGGGTGCGCACGGTCTGCACCAGGTCGTCGGTGCCCGGCGGGTTGAGCAGCACCGGGGTGAAGTTGATCCGGTCGAACGGCGGCATCGACGCCAGATCCTGGCTGGCGACGCCGACTTCGGTCTTGACCACCACCTGGCGCTCCATGCCGGCGCGACGCACCGCATCGACCACCTCGGCGTAGATCGGCGCCTTGACGTCGAGGTTGAGCATGATCCGGCCCTTGGCCGCGGCCAGCATCTGCTGCAGGGTCAACGGATGCTGGTCGGTGAGCGGCGCGTCGGCGCCGCCCTCGTCGTCGCGCAGGCGCAGCCGCGCCAGTTGCGGCCAGGTCAGTTCGGCGACCTTGCCGGTGCCGTCGGTGGTGCGGTCGACGGTCGCGTCATGGAACATCACCAGGGTGCCGTCGCCGGCGCGGCGGATGTCGGTTTCCAGCATGTCCACGCCCAGCGCCACGCAGCGCTCCAGGCCCAGCAGCGAGTTCTCCGGCGCGTGCCCGGCGAAGCCATGCGCCGGCGCGGGATTGTGGCAGCCGCGGTGGGCGACGACGAAGATGCCGCCGTCGGGATTGGCCAGGCGCGCCTGGATCGGGGCGATGGCGGCCACGGCCGGGGCCGTGGCGGTCAGCAGCGCGGCGATGACGGCGCCGCGCGAGAAAAGCAGATTCATGGAAGGTCTCCGGCAACGGTCACAGCGACGGGGTGAAGCGCAGGCCGAGCCAGTAGGTGGTCGGCATCGAATAACTGTCCTTCAGCAGGTTCTCGCCGGGGCCGGTGAAGCTGGTGAGGCGGCTGTGGGTGACATTGCTGATCTGGCCGACCACGCTGAGCTGCTTGCTCACCGCCCAGGTCGCCGACAGGTCCAACTGCGAGCGCGGCGCCCAGTACAGGTCCTGCCAGGCGATGTTGCTGACGATGGCGCGCAGCGCCTTGCCCTGGCGGTTGTAGGCCGCGCGCAGTTCCACCCCGCCGACCGTGTAGAACAGCGAGGCATTGGCGGTGTAGCCCGGCTGCCCGACCAGGCGATCGACGGTGCGCTGGCTCTGCACCAGGTTGGGCGCGCTGCCGCTGGTGAACGGCACGTCCATGCCGCCATCGAGCAGCGCCAGGTTGGCGCTGGCGCCCAGGCCGGACAGCGCCGGCACGCCCGGGAACAAGGTGTTGAACACCGCGCTCAGTTCCAGGCCGCGCACGTGCGCCTTGGCCGCGTTGGCCGGGGTGCTGATCAGCACGTTGGAATAAGTGGTGCCGTTGAAGCTGAACTGGTCGGTGCGCGAGAGGGTGAAGATCTCGTCCTGGATGCGCTTGTCGAACAGCGCCGCGGCGAGCATGCCGTCGAAGTCGTCGGGCAGGCGCCATTCCAGCGACAGGTCCAGGTTGGTGGACACGCGCGGCTTGATGTCGGGGTTGCCGATGGTGACGGTCACGCCCTGCGCGTTGGGATTGCCCATGTCGCTGCTGTTGACGAAGCCGATCGAGGTGCGCGCGGCATAGGCGTCGTAGGGCGGGCGGCCGAGCGTGCGGCTGGCGCCGGCGCGCAGGTCGAGGCGGTCGTTGACGTGGTAGGTCATCACCGCCGACGGCAACACCTTGGCGTAGCGCGACTCGGTGGGCGCATCGACGTAGACGTAGCTGCCGGTGGCCGCGTCCAGTTGCCGCTGGCGGCCGACCGTGGACTGGTCGGTATGGTCGTAGTGCAGGCCGGCTTCCACATCGAAATCGTCGGCGCGATAGCCGACCAGGCCGTAGGCACCGAAGATTTCTTCGCGATGGCTGAAGTTGTCCTGGTTGCTGAAGGCGCTCTGGTCGGTGCGGTTGAACGCGCTCAGCGGCGTGGCGCTGAGGATCTGGTTGGCCTTGTCCGGATCGATCGCGATCAGGTTCAGGCCCAGGTAGCGCATCGGCGCGTTGGACGGCGCCAGCACGTCGGCGATCTTCAGCGGCGGCGCGCTGCGGTTGGGCTGGTATTCGACGCGGTAGATGTCGAAGCCGGGTTCGTCGCGGGTGTAGCTCAGGCCGCCGCCGAAGCCGACGCCGCGGTCCATCTCGCCGCGGTTGAAGGCGTAGTCCAGGCGGCCGGTGAGCACCTTGTCGCGCGCATTGCGCTGGTAGTCCGGGCGCCAGTACAGCAGGCTGTAGTTGTCGTAGTTGTAGTACGACTGCGCCGACATCGGGAAGCGTTGGTTGAGCGCAGAGGTGTCGTAGTTGAAGCCATAGGCCGCCGTCGGCACCACGGTGACGCCGGCGCCGGTCTGCCCGGTGGGCACCGCCGCCGGGCGCTGCGCGCCGGTGACGTACTTGATCATCTTGATCGGTTCGGCATAGGTGGCATCGGACCAGGACGCGCGCGCCGACAGCACCTGCCGGTCGTCCGGGCGCCATTCGAAGCCGGTCTGGCCGAGCTTGGTGCGGGTGGTGGTGATCTGGTTGGAGTAGCCCACTTCCACGTCGCCGACCGGATACGTGCCGCTGGTGGCGGTCTGGTTGTAGACGCGGTTGCGGTTGCGCGGATCGAGGATGATCTCGTTGCGCTCCATGTTGTCGCGGAAGTAGTAGTAGCCGGCCATGGCGTAGGCCTGGAGGGATTCGCTCAACCGCGCCTCGAACTTGCCGGTGAGGCCGTAGCGGTCGCGCTTGTCCATCACGTACCAGTACTTGTCCTGCTGCGGCACGGCCCAGCCGTTGCCCAGGTTGTTGCCGCTCTGCAGTACGCCGCTGTTGTCGTAGAACCCGTAGTGCACCGTGTCGGTGGTCATGTGGGTTTCGGTGTAGCTGCTCAGCGTCTGGTAGTTGCCGGACAGGGTCAGGCCGTACTGCCCTTCGCTGCCGAAGGTACGGCTGCCGGTGGCCAGCAGGCGGTAGCCCGGGTCGTCCTGGTCGCGCGGCTTGCCGACGTCGTTGGCGTGGCCCAGCGAGGCCTCGGCGGTGAAGAACGGCTTGCCGCCGTTCTCGAACGCGCTGCGGGTCTTGAGGTTGATCGCGCCGCCGGTGGCGTTCGGGTCCAGGTCCGGAGTGAAGGTCTTGATGACCTGCAGTTCGCTGACCATCGAGGCCGGCAGGATGTCCAGGCGCACGCCGCGGGTGATCGAGCCGAGCGTGCCGTTGGGCGTGCCCGGCGAGGCCACGGTCAGGCCGTCGATGGTGACGTTGTTGTAGGACGGGCCGAGACCGCGCAGCACCGGGGTGGCGGCCTCGTCGCGCGGATGTTCGTTGTCGGTGGCCGGCAGCACCGACAGGCCGGGGATGCGGCGCAGCGCCTCGACGATGGTGGTGTCCGGCAGTGCACGCACGTCGGTGGAGCTGACCACGTCGGTGATGTTGGTGGCCGCGCGCTTGCTCTCGATCGCGGCGGCATTGGCCTTGCGCACGCCGGTGACCATCACGCTGGACAGCGTGGTGGTGCCGTCGTCGCTGGCGGCGGCGCTGGGCGCGGTGTCGGGCGTGGAGGTTGGCGTGGCGTCGCCGACGGCGGGCGCAGCGACGGCGGCGCTGGCGTCGGCGGCGAGCGTCGCCGTGGTGGATGCGGCGTCCTGCGCCAGCGCGGCCTGGCAGCTGGCGGCGAGCGCGCAGACGATCAGCGCGCGGCGCCGATGGGTGAGTGGTTGCATGGCGATGTCCCCTGGTGACCGAATTAAGTAACTTAAAGTTCGTTATTTAATCCCAGGGATATGACGGAGCGATGGCGGCCATCGGAAAGCATGGCGACAGCGCACGCCCGGCGATGGCAACGGCGTTTCTTACGGCATCGGCGAACGGCAGACCGCTCGCAGGGCGTGGAGCGGCCCATGGCATCGCTGCCGGCGCAACGGCGCCGGCACCTTGATCGCCAGGACGCTGCGCTGGCGACGGCGCGGCGTGGCGCGGATCAGGGCGCTGGCGCGCGCGGCGACAGCAGGCTCAGCGCGACCAGGTCCTCGCGCAAGGTGGCGGCGTCGCGGAACTGCAACGCGTGCATGCCGGTGGCCGCGGCGGCGTGCACGTTGCGCGGCGCGTCGTCGATGAACACCGCACGCGCCGGCTCGATCGCATAGCGTTCGCACAGCAGCGCGAAGATCGCCGGGTCCGGTTTGACCAGGCGCTCCTCGCCCGACACCAGCACGCCCTCGAACCATTGCAGGAACGGGTAGCGTTCGCGCGCGATCGGGAAGGTCTCGTGCGACCAGTTGGTCAACGCGTACAGCCGCACGCCCTGCCCGCGCAGTTCCTCCAGCACCGCCACCGTGGCGTCCAGCGCGCCGCCGAGCATCTCCGGCCAACGTGCGTGGTAGGCGGCGATCATCGGCGCATGCGTCGGATGCAGCGCGCTGAGTTCGGCCACCGCGTCGTGCCATGGACGTCCGGCATCCTGGCGCTCGTTCCACTGCGGGCTGCACACCTCGCGCAGGAAGGTTTCCATCGCCGCCTCGTCGTCGAACAGGCGGCGGTACAGATGACGTGGGTTCCAGTCGATCAGGACCCCGCCGAGATCGAACACCACGGTGTCCAGGTGGGGTGCGGCAGGCGGGGAGGATGCGGGGGGCATGACAGGCTCCAGGAACGAGAGGGGGACGCAGCGGCGGACCAGGGGTGCGCCGGCGGCGGCGCGCTGGGTGCGGCGGTCATGGTAGCTGTCGCGTCTGGCTGACAGTGCTGGCCGGGATCCCTTCATCCCCGGCCCCTCGGGGGTTGGTGCGGTGTTGCTGGTGGGGCTCCCTGGCGGTCGTACCCTCACCCCCGGCCCCTCTCCCGCAGGGAGAGGGGAGTCAAGCGGCGTCCCTGGTGGTCGGACCCTCACCCCCGGCCCCTCTCCCTGGGGGAGAGGGGGCTTTCATCAGGGCTGCACGACGTTGATCGTGCCGGGGTTGCTGCGCCCCACGCCGCGCAGGTCGGGGCGGTACATGTCCTCGACCAGCGACGGCGGCACCGTGTAGGTGCCCGGGGTCACCGCGCGCACCAGGTAGAACACCTGCGCCTTGCTGCCCGCCGACAGGCTCAGCGCGGCCACGTAGCGGTCGTCGCGGAACTCCTCGTGCTTGACGTCGGCGGCGTTGGAGCGGTCGCTGATCTCGATGCCGTCCACCACCACGTCGGCCCACTGCTTGGCGTCGCCCAGGTTGAAGTTCTCGATCTCCAGGCCGGCCGGCAGCAGGTCGGTCAGCAGCGCGTCGGGCATGCTGGTGTCGGAGGTGATGGTGACGCGCACGATCAGCGCCTCGCCCTCCTTCAGCGGCTGCGGCGTCCACGGCTTGCCGTCGGTGCCGTAGAAGCTGCGCTCCACCTTCAGCGTGCTGTCGTCGGCCGCCGGCGGAGTGCGCGGCACGCCGGCGATTTCCAGGCTGGCGTACAGCGGCGGCTGGCCCTGCGGCACGAAGTGCACGCCGCGCGCCAGCTCGGCCTCGCCGAACTGGCGGCCGAAGGCCTTGGCCGGGGCGATCGCCTCGCTGCTGTCGCCTATGCTCAACTGCCCGGACACCTGCGCGGTCTGGCTGTTGAGCAATGCCTTGCCCATGCGCGCCAGCGCCACCTGCTCCTGCGTGCTCAGCCACAGCCAGCCACCGCGGCGGCGCGCGTCCAGCTCGCGGCCCAGCGCCATCACCCGCGCGTCGTACTCGGGCTTGGCCAGGCCACGCTCGTGCAGCAGCGCGATCATCAGCGCGTCGTCGCGGACCACGCTGCCGTAGTCGCCGAAGTAGCGCGGCCGGTCGGCGCTGTCCTTGGCGAAACCGGCGGCGATCGCCGCTTCGCCGCGCTTCTTGTCGCCCTGCAGCGACAGCGCCACGCCCAGGTGCACCAGCGACAGGCCGGTCAGCGCCTTGCCGCGGTCGTTGTCGTACAGCGCGCGCAGCGTGCCCAGCGGCGCGCGGTTGACCCGCGCCAGCACGTAGCCGGACCAGGCCTGGTTGGCGAACTTCAGGTTCTCGCGGCGGTCCTGGCCGTAGAAGTTGTTGCCGCCGGACAGCAGGTCCTCGCTGAGCCGGTTCAACGCCTTCTGCAGCACGTTGTCGGGCACCGCGAAGCCGGCGTCCTTGGCGTCGAGCAGGAACTCGGCGATGTACGGCGTCAGCCCCGGATTGACGTAGCCGTCGTCGCCCCACATCGAGAAGTGGCCGCTGGACACCTGCATCGAGGCCAGCCGCCCGAACGCGCCTTCCATGCGCGCGCGGCGCGTGGCCGCATCCAGGCCCTTGACCCCGAGCAGGCGCGCGGTGGCGTCGTCGAGCAGCAACGCCGCGTAGCCCTTGCTGGTGGTCTGCTCGGCGCATCCGTAGGGGTATTCCAGCGCGCCCTGCAGCGCGCTGGCGAACGGAATCGGCGGCAATGCGCTGACCAGCATGCGCGCGTTGACCGAGCCGGCCATCAGGCCTTCGGCATCGCTGGCGCCCAGCGTCACCGGCGCCAGCGTGTCCAGCACGCGGGTCTGCGTGCGCAGCACCGACGGCCACGCCGCACGCACCGGCAGGTCGTAGCGGCGGTCGGCGGCATAGCCATTGCCTTCCACCCGCACCCGCACCTTGGCCACCGTGTAGCCCTCCTGCGCCACCAGCGGGAAGCTCAGCGTGGCCTTGCCGTCCTTGCCCAGCTTGGCGCTGCGTGCGTTGTCGGCGATCGCCAGCGGGCCTTCGCCATCCACGCGCACCTTGAACTCGCCCGGCTGGCCGGTGAAGTTCTGCACGTCCAGGGTCACCGTGCTGCGGTCGCCCGGCGCCATCACCCGCGGCATGCTGGCCTCGGCCACGATCGGCGCGCGCACCAGGGTCTCCACGTCGCGGTTGCCGTAGCGCTCGTCCGAATAGACCAGCGCCGACACGCGCAGGGTGCCGTTGAAGTCCGGCACCGGCAACTGCACGCGGGCGTTGCCCTTGGCATCGAGCTGCACCGGGCCGGAGAACAGGTCCACGGTCTGCACCCGCGCGGTCGGGCGCTTGGCCTGCGGCAATGCCGCCAGCGCCATGTCGCCACCGAAGCGCAGCTTGCCGGTGCCGCCCTCGAAGCTCTCGATCACCCGGCCGTAGATGTCGTACGCATCCACGCCCAGGCGCCGCTGCGCGAAGAACTGCGCGTTGGCGTCGGGCACCGGGAAGCGGGTGATGTTGAGGATGCCCACGTCCACCGCGGAGATGGTCACGTGCGCCTGCTTGCCGGCCAGTTCCGGCACGCTCACCGTCACCGGCAGCGGCTGCTCCGGGCGCATCTGCTTGGGCGCGACCAGGCCCACCGCCACGCGTCGGGCCTTGCGGTCCATCGGCACGTGGGCCACGCCGACCGCACGCGCCGGGGTGATCTTGCTCGGTGCCGAGCCGCCGCGGAACACCAGCGCGGTGACGTAGACGTCGTGGCGCTCCCAGTCCTTGGTCACGGGGATCTCAAACGTGCTGCCCGGCTTCACGTCGATGTCCTGCACGTACAGCATGCGGTCGCTCTCGACCATCAGCAGGCCGGGGCCGGCGTGCGGCGGGGTCAGGGTGACCTTGAGCGTGTCGCCGGCCTTGTAGCCGGTCTTGTCCAGCGCCAGCTTGACCTTGTCCGGGCGCGCGTCGAGGCCGCGGTTGTCGTCGTTCCAGCTCCAGCCGGCGTGGAACGGATAACGCGTGGTCAGGCCGGTGGCCGGGTCGAACACGTCCACCCGGTACTCGCCCCACTCCACCGGGAAATCGACCTTGGCGGCGCTGGCGCCGGCATCGACGGTGAGCGTCTGCTTGTTCTCGAAGCGACGGGTGAAGTCATAGTCCCAACGGTTGTCGGTGAACGCCCAGTGGTAGTCGCGCAGCTCGCGCACCAGGGTCACCTTCAGGCCCTTGGCCGGCTGCGGCTTGCCCTGCGCATCCACCCGCATCAGTTCGAAGCGCGCATTGGCGTTGGCGTCGGCGCCGTCCTTGTCGTCGAACAGCGGGCGCACGCCGACCAGCGCCGGCGCCGGCCACAGCACGCGCTTGAGCGTGCGGGTGACGGTGCGGCCACCGGTCTCGTACACGCTGGCCGAGACCAGCGCGGCGATGGTGCTGGTCGGCTTGGCCTCGTCGGGCAGCGCCAGGTCCTCGCTGAGCTTGCCGTCGGCGCCGAACTCGGTATCGACCACGTCCTTGGCCTCGCGCGGCAACTGCAGGGTCGGGTCGCCGAAGAAGTAGCCCGGCAGCGCCTCCACCGGATGCTGCTCGACCGCCACCGCCAGCTTGGCGGTGAAGCGGTTGCCCGCGGCCGGCGCGCCGTACAGGTAGGCGGCAGTGGCCTGCAGCTTGAACGGCTCGCCCGGCTTGAGCGTCTTCTGCGCGCTGTCCAGGTCCAGCTTCATGCGCTCGGGCAGGAACTCCTCGATGCGCAGGGTCATGCCCTGCACCGCTTCCTTGCTGGTCGGGTCGGTGCGGAACTCCACCTGCCAGCGCCCGGTCGGCGCATCGGCGGGGATCAGTTGCTCGAAGCTGAAATAGCCCTGCTCGCCCGGCTGCAGCCGGGTCTCGCGGAAGATCTTGCCGTCGGGCTGCTTGAGCCGCAGGAACACCGGCTGCGCGCCCTTGCCGGTGGTCGGCACCGGCTTGCCGTCGTTGTCGCGCAGCAGCGCCGACACCCGCACGGTCTCGCCGGGGCGGTACAGGTCGCGGCCGGACCAGGCGAACACGTCGAACCAGGCGTTCTCGCGCCCGGCCACCGCGAACTCGCTCAGGTCCAGCGCCGGCTGGTTGAACGGCAGCATCGACAGGTCGGTGCCGCTGCGCGCCACCAGCACCTGGCCGGCGTCGAGCGTGTAGTTCAGCAGCGCGTTGCCGTTGTCGTCGGTCTGGCCCTTGAGGAACAGCTCGCCGTCGGCGTTGAGCACGCGCAGTTCCACCTTCTTCAGCGGCTCGCCGCTCTGCAGCGAGGCGGTGTGGACGAACAGCTTGTCCTTGTAGGCGCGCGCGTGCAGGCCGATGTCGCTGACGGTGAAGAAGGCGGTGTCGTACTCGTTGTCGAACTTGCCGGGGCGGCGCAGCACCGCGAAGTACAGGCCCGGCGCCTGCAGTTCCTTGATTTCCTGGATCGGCAGGTAGGTCAGCGCGCGCTCGTTCTTGTCGCCGCCGAGCACGAAGCGGTTGGTATAGACCGAGTCGGCCAGTTGCGAGATCGGGGTATGGTCGCCGTAGTCGCTGTCCAGCTCCCAGGTGCCGCGGCGGCCGCCGCGCTGGTACTGGGCGAAGAACGCCGGCAGCGCGCTGTCCTTGACCCGCATGAACTCCACGTCCACTTCCGGCACGTTGAGCGAGACCACCGGCAGGCCGCGGCTCTCGCGCGCCGGCAGCACGCTGCCCTGCGAGGCGAAGCCGACCGCCGGGGTCAGTTCGCCGGTGTAGACCTTCTGCTTGAGCGGCTTGCCCAGCCGGCTGCCGTCGGCGGCCAGCAGGTCGGCCGAGATCACCACGGTGTAGTCCTTGGCCGCCTCCACGTAGGGATAGCGCAGGGTCTTGCCGTCGTCGGACAGCGACCAGGCGCTCTCGTCGGTGCCGACCTTCTCCTCGAAGCGCAGCAGCTTGTCGAAATCCTGGGTGCCGACCAGCGGCCGCGAGAACTCCAGCGCCAGCGACAGCCCGTCGCCCTTCTGGTCGGGATAGGCGCGGACCAGGCCGAAGCCCTTCATCGCCTCCTTCTGCCCCTTCACCGGCTCGCCGCTGGCCTCGGGCAACTGCCCGGATTCGTTGCGCTTGCAGCCGCCCAGCGCCAGCGCCAGGCCCAGCAGCAAGAACGTCCCCATCAACCCCGCGCGCAGGCCCGCCCAGCGCCGCTTCGAATCCGTGTGCATGCGTTCGCTCCGTGAATGTGGCGCGAGTATAAAGCGCCGGCGCGACGGTCAGGAGGGGCGAAGGTGCACCATCCGTCGGCATGTGCGCAGCAGGCCGCCGTCGGTGCGGACGTCCCTCCCGCCAAGGCACCACCGATCGCCATGGAGCCCCTGTGGGAGCGGCTTCAGCCGCGACGGGCCTTACCGGGAACGCGGGTCGCGGCTGAAGCCGCTCCTACCCCTGAGTCGCCGTAGGCCCTCACCTTGAGACCAGGTTGGGGGCTTCGGTCCCACCGCGACGGCACTGAGTGCACCGATGGCTCCACTCGTCGGGACTGAAGTCCCTCCCACATAAGGCTTGCGCCGTGGGTGCCGTCGGCATTGGCCATCGGATTGGCTCCCCTGTGGGAGGGACTTCAGTCCCGACTGCAAAACAACGAAGCAGCCAACTGCCCCGCTCGTCGCGACGACACGTCAGTGCAGCATCCGCTGCATGTACAGCGCGATCAGCCGCGGCCGATCCAGCGCCAGGCAGACCTGCGCATTGGCCGCGGCGCCCGGTGCGTCCGCCGTCGGCGTCTCGCGGGTATAGCCCTTGTCGTCGACCACGATGCGCAGCGGCACGGTGGGGCACAGGCCCGGGTCGAGCAACTGCGCCACCGGCACCACGTCGAACAGGGTCGGGGTGGCGCTGGCCCAGGGCTGGTCGGTGTCGCGCCACTGGTAGTAGAGCTGCGCCAACGCGTCGGTCAGCGGTTCGCCATGGGCGAACAGCGCCACCCGCTCCGGCTCCTCCAGGGTCACCTGGGTGGCGTCCAGCGGCAGCATCACGATCGGCACGCCGGCGCCGAACACGCGCTGCGCAGCGGGGATGTCGGCGGCGATGTTGTACTCGGCCGCCGGCGGATTCAGCGGGCGGTAGCGCGACTTGCCGTAGCCCACGCGCACCGAGCCGCCCATCAGCACCACCTGCTTGAGTTGCGCGAAACCGGCCGGGTCGCGCTGCTGCGCGCGCGCCGCGTCGGTCAGCGGGCCGAGCACCAGCAGGGTGACCTGGCCGGGATAGCGCCGCGCCTGCGCCAAGATGAAAGCGGCCGCATCCGGCGCCTTGCGCGGCAGCGTACCCTTCGCCGCCCAGCGCGCCTGGCTGAAGGGAATCGTGCTGTCGGTGCGCTGGCCGATCGCCAGCGGGATGTCGCTGCGACCGGCCTGCTGCAGCAGCCGCTGCAGCAGTTGCGCGCGCAGGCCGGTGTCGCCCCAGGCCGAGGCGATGCCCAGCACCTGCAGCTCCTGGCTGCGCAATAGCAGTGCCAGCGCGAACGCATCGTCGATGTCGTCGCCGACGTCGGTGGACACCACCACCTTCTGCACCGGTGCGCTCGTCGTTGGCGCTGGCGCCGCCACCGCATCGGCCGCCCAGGTCGCCGCGATCAGCAGCGCCGACGCCGCCCATTGCTTCAGCACGCGCATGCGCGTCTCCCCAAAAAAGAACCGCCGGCATGATAGCCGGCGGTCGGTGTTGCAACGGCGAGACCGCGGATCAGAAGTTGGCGCGGAACTGTGCGCCGACGATGCGCGGATCGTTGATGAAGCCGGTGAGGTTGTTGAAGTCGATCGCACCGGTGGCGCGGATCTGGTTGGTGCAGTTGCGGCAGAACACCGAGACCTCGTACGCACCGGCGCCCCAGTTGTAGCCGATCTTGGCACCGCCCTCGAGCAGCGGCTGGCCGACGAACTCGCGCGAGTCGTACAGGAAGAAGTTGATCTCGCTGCGGTAGGACCAGTCGGTGAAGAAGAAGAACTCGGCGTCGTCGCCGACCGGGATGCCGTAGCGCAGGGTCGCGTTGCCCATCCACTTGGCCGCCTGCGGCAGCACGTTGCCGTCGATCAGCGCGCGGCCGGAGGCGTTGATCGGATCGGTCACGGTGCAGGTGCGGCACACGCCCACCGACAGGGTCGGGTCCTCGATGCGGGTCCAGTTGTAGGCGCCGCCCAGGGTCATGCGCAGGTTCTGGGTCAGCAGCGCCTCGAAGTCGAACTCGGCGCCGCGCGCCTTGGAGGCCTTGGCGTTGAGCAGGCGCACGTCGTTGGAGGCGCCGCCGACCGCGGTCAGCTGCTGGTTCTTCACCTTGAAGTCGTAGACGTCGAAGCTCAGGCGCGCACGCTTGTCGAACAGGTCGGACTTGATGCCGATCTCGTAGGAGTCCACGGTCTCCGGCGCGGCCACGGTCAGCGGCGCGGTGGCCGACGGCACGCCGAAGCTGGCGCCGCGGAAACCGCGGGCGGCGCGTCCGTAGACGTTGACGTTGTCGTTGATGGTGTAGGTGGCGCTGAGGTCGCCGGTGACCTTGGAATTGTCGGTGCTGCCGCTGGAGGGCTGCTGCAGGGTCACGCGGTCCAGCGCGAGCACGTCGAAGGTCTTCTTGTCGTAGGTGTAGCGGATGCCGGCGCGCAGGTTCAGGCGCTCGGTGGCCGCGTAGTTCAGCGAGCCGAACGCCGCCCACGAGGTGTTGCGCTGGCGGGTCAGCTGGTAGCTGGCCAGTGTGCCGCCGGCCAGGGTGTTGTAGGTGTAGTTCTCGCCTTCCACCGAATCGTTGAAGTAGTACAGGCCGGCCTGCCAGTTCAGCGGCCCGGCGTACTGCGACTCGGCACGCAGTTCCTGCGAATACTGGTCCAGGTTCTTGATGCCGCCGGCGGTCTCCACCGGGAACGGGATCACCCCGGGGCCGGACGGCGGCGCGAACACCGCGCCGTAGCCGCCGTCGATGTCGCCGCGGCTGTAGTACTTGCCGATGCCCTCGTAGCCGGTGATCGAGTGCAGCACGATGTCGCCCAGGTCCCAGGTCAGGTTGGCGCTGCCGCCGTAGGTCTGCAGTTCCTGGGTGTTCTTGCCGTCGATGGACACCTTGTCCGGGTCGAAGCCGGCGACCAACTGGTTGGTGCCCGGCTGGAAGATGTTGGCGCGGAACAGCCGCGCGGTGCCGTCGAGGTGGCGCGCGTGCGCGTTGAACAGCGCGCTGAAGTCCTCGCCCGGCTGGAACAGCACCTGCAGGCGCACCGCCGAATCCATGTAGCCTTCGAAGGAGCGGTTGTCGATGGTGTTGTCGACCCAGTCGCCGCGGCGCTGGCCCAGCGCCGACAGGCGCGCGGCCCACTTGTCGCCCATGGCCACGCTCAGGCCGGTTTCCATGGTCATGGTGCCGTAGGTGCCGTAGGACAGGCTGGCGTAGCCGTCGTTGGCGCCGATGGTCGGCTTGACCGAATTGAACTTGACCACGCCGGCGGGGGTGTTGCGGCCGAACAGCGTGCCCTGCGGACCGCGCAGCACTTCCAGGCTCTGCAGGTCGAAGATCGGGAAGCCCTTCAGGAACGCGTTCTCGGCGACCACGTCGTCATAGATCAGCGACACCGGCTGCGAGGCGTAGGTGTTGAAGTCGGTGTTGCCGTAGCCGCGGATGTAGAAGCGCGGGAACACGCGGCCGTTGGACGACTCGACGTTGAGGCTGGGCGCCTTGCCGGCCAGCACGCGCACGTCCGAGCCGCTGGTGGCGATGGCGTCCAGGTATTCCGGGCGCAGCACGCTGGCCGACACCGGCACGTCCTTGGAGTCCTCGGCGCGGCGCTCGGCGGTGACCTTGATCGTGTCCAGACGGGCGACCCCGTCGGTGCTGTCCGCCTGCTGGGCGGCGGCGGGGAACGAAAGCGCGGAAACGACGGCAACGGCAAGCGCACTGGCGCGCAGCGACCAACTGGCAGACATGGGAACTCCGGGATGGGTGGACGTGATCGGGAGCGCGCCGAGTCCTTGCCGCGCCGCAGCATAATTAACACAAAATATACAAGCTGTGGCGGCTGGCGTCATCTGCTGGGGTGGGGATTTGGGATTGGGGAGTCGGGATTGGCAAAAGCGGGGCTGATGGCGGCGGCTCGCCTGTCGGCCCGGGCCGGCTTCCCTTCTCGGATTGCGGTAGCCGCTTTTGGTCGCGTCGGGACTGAAGTCCCTCCCACAAGGACAGGCACAGCGCGCGGTCGCCGGTGGCCGGGGCAGTGGCGCTGGCGGCAGAGCACGGAACCGCCGAAATGCCCTGTGGGAGGGACTTCAGTCCCGACGCGCGAAGTCCTCAGGCTCCAGGCCGGCTTGGAGTACCGGTGGCAGCAACACCCCCGACGATGCTCTACCCATGCCACGCCGCCCTTCCAAACGCCCATGCCAAACCGCACATCCTGCGCCCGCGGCCGAAAGGCCAGCAGCGCAAAAAGTCCATCCCGCTGCCGCAAGCCCACCCGGGCCGCACGGAATGGCATCGCACCGCGCGCCGCTTCACACAGCGACCGCTGCCGACGTCTGAAGAGCGCGCATCCGCGCTGCCCTGGAGAGACCCCGATGTTCACACCCCGATCCCTGTCCCTCGTCGCCGTGCTCTGCACGACGCTGCTCACCTGTTCCGCCCAGGCCAAGACCTGCACCGCGGTCGACAACATCGTGGCCAGCACCGCGTCGGACACCGCCAATCGCGCCGCCGGCGGCACTGGCGGGCATGTCGGCCTGCACATGCAGAACGCCACCACGCCGCTGCCGCCCAGCGGCGCGCAGAGTCAGCTCGGGAAATCGGCGTTCGCCAACTGGGCGACGTTCCAGGGCGCCTTCAACAACTGGGCAGCGGCCACGACCGGCAAGCACGTCGACTGCGGCACCGGTGGCGGCCCGAAGGACATCGTCGATGCCGCCAGCGTCGGCATCACTGCGGGCTGGAAATGCACCGCAGCCGGCAAGAACGGCATTTGCACCGCGTGGACCGAGTTCACTCCGGTCAAGGTCTGCTTCTGGTACGCCAATTCGAGGACCACGAACGGCAAGTGGCTGCTCAACACGGCCTACCCGTCGCTCAACGCGGATTGCAGTTGAGCGGACCATCAGCGTTGGCAGCGCCGTGCGGAGCTGCGCCTGCGCACGGCCTGCCGGCTCAGCCCGCCGGCGTCTCCGGCACCCGTACCCAGCCTTCCATCAGCACGCGCGCGCTGCGGCTCATCAAGGCCTTGGTGACGGTCCACTGGCCGTCCACCTGGCGCGCCTCGGCGCCGACCCGCAAGGTGCCCGAGGGGTGGCCGAAGCGCACCGCGGTGCGTTCGCCGCCGCCAGCGGCGCGGTTGACCAGGGTGCCGGGGATCGCCGCGGCGGTGCCGATCGCCACCGCCGCGGTGCCCATCATCGCGTGGTGCAGCTTGCCCATCGACATCGCCCGCACCAGCAGGTCGATGTCGGCGGCCGCCACCGGCTTGCCGCTGGAGGCGGTGTAGTCGGCCGGCGGCGCGACGAAGGCGACCTTGGGCGTGTGCTGGCGCGTCGCCGCGTCTTCAAGCGTGGCGATCAGGCCCATGCGCAGCGCGCCGTATGCGCGGATGGTTTCGAAGCGCTGCAGCGCCTGCGCATCGCCGTTGATCGCATCCTGCAGTTCGGTGCCCTGGTAACCCAGCGCCTGCGCCTCGAGGAAGATGGTGGGAATGCCGGCGTTGATCAGGGTCGCCTGGAAGCTGCCGACGCCCGGCACCTCCAGCGTGTCGACCAGGTGGCCGGTGGGGAACATGGCGCCGCCGGCGCCGTCCTCGTCGGCGGCCGGGTCGAGGAATTCCAGCGCGATCTCCGCCGCCGGGAAGGTCACCCCATCCAGCTCGAAATCGCCGGTCTCCTGCACCGCGCCGTCGCTCATCGGCACCTGCGCGACGATGGTCTTGCCGATGTTGGCCTGCCAGATCCGCACCGTGGCCACGCCATCGCGCGGAATCCGCGCCGGATCGACCAGCCCGGCGGCGATCGTGAACGGCCCCACCGCCGCCGACAGGTTGCCGCAGTTGCCGCTCCAGTCCACGAACGCGCGCTCGATCGCCACCTGGCCGAACAGATAGTCCACGTCGTGGTCCGGGCGCGTGCTCGGCGCCACGATCACGGTCTTGCTGGTGCTGGAGGTGGCCCCGCCCATGCCGTCGATCTGCTTGGCGTAGGGATCGGGGCTGCCGATCACCCGCTGCAGCAGCGCATCGCGCGCCGGGCCCGGCGTCTGCGCCGCCGCAGGCAGGTCCTGCAGGCGGAAGAACACGCCCTTGGAGGTGCCGCCGCGCATGTAGGTGGCGGGGATGCGGAGTTGCGGAGCGTGGGCCATGGCGGTTCCGGGTGCGTACGAAAAGAAGAGACGGCGGATCAGGGCGAATCGGGAATCTCGGGTTCGACCAGTTGCGTCAGCAGGGTCAGCGACTCCTGCCAGCCGAGGTGGCAGAACTCCACCGGGATCTGCGGCGGGATGCCCTCCTGCACGATCTCCAGCGCGGTACCGCAGGCCACCGGCCGCAGCCGCACGGTCACGATCATCTCGCCGGGCAGGTCCGGGTTGTCGAAGCGGTCGGTGTGGCGGATCAGCTGGCCGGGCACCAGTTCCAGGTAGGTGCCGCCGAAGGAACTGCTGGTGCCGGTGCCGAGGTTGGTGAAACTCATCCGGAAGCTGCCGCCCACCCGCGCGTCCAGCGCATGCACGGTGGCGACGAAGCCATGCGGCGGCAGCCATTTGGCCAGCGCCGCCGGCTCCAGGAAGGCGCGATAGACGCGCTCGGCCGGCGCGCGCAGCACGCGATGCAAGTGGACGGTCCCGGTGGTGGCGGCGGACGTGGTCATGGCGGTCTCCTCGGCGGTGGCGGGCGCGGCCAGCATGGCACGCGCCCGATGACAGCGGCAGCCGGCTCAGGCGCTGCGGGCGTCCTCGAGGAAATCCTGGGCGAAGCGCTGCAGCACACCGCCGGCCTCGTAGATGGACACTTCCTCGTTGCTGTCCAGACGGCACAGCACCGGCACCTCCACCGCGGCGCCGTCCTTGCGCACGATGCGCAGGGTCAGCGTGGCGCCCGGGGTGCGCGCGCCGACCACGTCGAAGGTCTCGCTGCCGTCGATGCCCAGGGTCGTGCGCGTGGTGCCGGGCAGGAACTGCAGCGGCAGCACGCCCATGCCGATCAGGTTGGTGCGGTGGATCCGCTCGAAGCCTTCGGCGACGATCGCCTCGACCCCGGCCAGGCGCACGCCCTTTGCCGCCCAGTCGCGCGAGGAACCCTGGCCGTAGTCGGCGCCGGCGATCACGATCAGCGGCTGCTTGCGCGCCATGTAGGTCTCGATCGCCTCCCACATGCGCAGCACCTGCCCGTCCGGCTCCAGCCGGGTCAGCGAGCCCTGCTTCACCTTGCCATCGACCACCGCCATTTCGTTGATGAGCTTCGGGTTGGCGAAGGTGGCGCGCTGCGCGGTGAGGTGGTCGCCGCGATGGGTGGCGTAGGAATTGAAGTCCTCCTCCGGCACGCCCATGTGCGCCAGGTATTCGCCGGCGGCGCTGTCGGCCAGGATCGCATTGGACGGCGACAGGTGGTCGGTGGTGATGTTGTCGCCGAGCACCGCCAGCGCGCGCATGCCGCGCAGCGTGCGTTCGCCGGCCAATGCGCCCTCCCAGTACGGCGGGCGACGGATGTAGGTGCTGCGCGGGCGCCAGGCGTACAGCGGCGCCACCGGCGCGCCCTGCTCCACGCGCACGTTGAACATCGGCGCATAGACACGGCGGAACTGCTCCGGCTTCACCGCGGCGCGCACCGCCGCATCGATCTCGGCGTCGCTGGGCCAGATGTCCTTCAGCCGCACCTCGTGGCCGTCGGCGTCGGTGCCCAGCACGTCCTTCTCGATGTCGAAGCGCACCGTGCCGGCGATGGCGTAGGCGATCACCAGCGGCGGCGAGGCCAGGAACGCCTGCTTGGCGTAGGGATGGATGCGCCCGTCGAAGTTGCGGTTGCCCGACAGCACCGCGGTGGCGTACAGGTCGCGCTCCACGATCTCCTGCTGGATGCGCGGATCCAGCGCGCCGCTCATGCCGTTGCAGGTGGTGCAGGCGAAGGCGACGATGCCGAATCCCAGCGCCTCCAGGTCCGGCAGCAGGCCGGCCTCTTCCAGGTACAGCTGCACCGCCTTGGAACCGGGCGCCAGCGAGGTCTTCACCCATGGCTTGCGGGCCAGGCCGCGCGCGCGCGCATTGCGCGCCAGCAGGCCGGCGGCGATGACGTTGCGCGGATTGGAGGTGTTGGTGCAACTGGTGATGGCGGCGATGATCACCGCGCCGTCGGGCATGCGCCCCTGCGCCTGCTCGGCCTGGCCGGCGGCCAGCTTGGCCGCGTCGGCGATGCCGCGCGCGGCCAGTTCGGTGGTCGCCACGCGCTTGTGCGGATTGCTGGGGCCGGCCATGTTGCGCACCACCTGCGACAGGTCGAAGCGCAGCACGCGCTCGTACTGCGCGGTGGCCAGCGCATCGGCCCACAGCCCGGTGGTACGCGCGTACTGCTCCACCAGCGCCACCTGCGCTTCCTCGCGCCCGGTCAGGCGCAGGTAGTCCAGGGTCTGCTGGTCGATGTAGAACATCGCCGCGGTGGCGCCGTATTCCGGGCACATGTTGGAGATGGTGGCGCGGTCGCCGATGGTCAGCGCGGCGGCGCCTTCGCCGAAGAATTCCAGATAGGCGCCGACCACGCGCTCCTGGCGCAGGAACTCGGTCAGCGCCAGCACCACGTCGGTGGCGGTGATGCCGGGCTGCGGCCGGCCGCTCAGCTCCACGCCGACGATGTCCGGCAGGCGCATCCACGAGGCGCGGCCGAGCATCACGCTTTCCGCTTCCAGCCCGCCGACGCCGATCGCGATCACGCCCAGCGCGTCCACGTGCGGGGTGTGGCTGTCGGTGCCCACGCAGGTATCGGGGAAGGCGACGCCGTCGTGCACGTAGATCACCGGCGACATCTTCTCCAGATTGATCTGGTGCATGATGCCGTTGCCCGGCGGGATCACGTCCACGTTGCGGAACGCGCGCTTGCTCCAGTCGATGAAGTGGAAGCGGTCCTCGTTGCGGCGATCCTCGATCGCGCGGTTCTTGGCGAAGGCCTGTGGATCGTCGCCGCCGCACTCCACCGCCAGCGAGTGGTCGACGATCAACTGCACCGGCACCACCGGGTTGACCTTGGCTGGGTCTCCGCCCTGCTCGGCGATGGCATCGCGCAGCCCGGCCAGGTCGACCAGCGCGGTCTGGCCGAGGATGTCGTGGCACACCACCCGCGCCGGAAACCACGGGAAATCCAGGTCGCGACGGCGCTCGATCAGCTGCAGCAAGGCAGCGTGCAGCAGGTCCGGATCGCAGCGGCGCACCAGGTTCTCGGCGAACACGCGCGACACGTAGGGCAGGCCGGCATAGGCGCCCGGGCTGATCGCATCGACCGCGGCGCGCGCGTCGAAGTAGTCCAGCGCGGTGCCCGGAAGGGATTTACGGTAGTGGCTGTTCATGGCTGGCTACAGTAGAAAAAAGCGAAGACAGGACCCCTTCTCCCTTCGGGAGAAGGTGCCCCGAAGGGGCGGATGAGGGTACGGGCGAAGCCTAGTGCACTCAGTCTCCTCATGAGGGCGGATGAGGGTACGGGCGAAGCTCAATGCAACCCAACGCCACGAGGCTTCGCCCGTACCCTCACCCCCGCCCCCTCTCCCGACGGGAGAGGGGAGGATCAGCTGCGCTGATCGATCGGCACGAACGCCTGATCCTCCGGCCCCACGTAGTGCGCGCTGGGGCGGATGATCTTGCCGTCGATGCGCTGCTCGATGATGTGCGCGCTCCAGCCGGCGGTGCGGGCGATCACGAACAGCGGAGTGAACATCGCCGTCGGCACGCCCATCATGTGGTAGCTGACCGCACTGAACCAGTCCAGGTTCGGGAACATCTTCTTGATGTCCCACATCACCGTCTCCAGCCGCTCGGCGATGTCGTACATCTTGCGGCTGCCCTGCGCCTCGGACAGTTCGCGCGCCACGTCCTTGATGACCTGGTTGCGCGGGTCCGACACCGTGTACACCGGGTGGCCGAAGCCGATGATCACTTCCTTGCGCTCGACCCGCGCGCGGATGTCGGCCTCGGCCTCATCCGGCGTGTCGTAGCGCTTCTGCACCTCGAAGGCGACCTCGTTGGCGCCGCCGTGCTTGGGCCCGCGCAGCGCGCCGATGCCGCCGGCGATGGCGCTGTACATGTCGCTGCCGGTGCCGGCGATGACCCGGCAGGCGAAGGTGGAGGCGTTGAACTCGTGCTCGGCGTACAGGATCAGGCTGGTGTGCATCGCCTGCACCCATTCCTCGTGCGGCTTGAAGCCGTGCAGCAGGCGCAGGAAATGCCCGCCGATCGAATCGTCGTCGGTCTCCACCTCGATGCGCCGGCCGTTGTGGCTGTAGTGGTACCAGTACAGCAGCATCGAGCCGAGGCTGGCCATCAGCTTGTCGGCGATGTCGCGCGCGCCGGGATGGTTGTGGTCGTCCTTCTCCGGCTGCACGCAGCCCAGCACCGACACGCCGGTGCGCATCACGTCCATCGGATGCGCCGACGGCGGCAACTGTTCCAGCGCGGCCTTGACCGCGGCCGGGATGCCGCGCAGCGAGCGCAGCTTGGCCTTGTAGCCGCGCAGTTCGCTGTTGCTGGGCAGCTTGCCGTGCACCAGCAGGTAGGCGATCTCCTCGAACTGGCTGGTGCGGGCCAGGTCCAGGATGTCGTAGCCGCGGTAGTGCAGGTCGTTGCCGCTGCGGCCCACCGTGCACAGCGCGGTGTTGCCGGCGGCGGTGCCGGACAGGGCCACCGATTTCTTCGGCTTGAAGGCGGGGGCGGTCTGCGGAGCGGTGTCGTTCATGGCGAATCTCCCGGTGTTGCGGTCGGATGAGTGCGATGGATCAGGGGGCCTGCGGCGGCGGCGTGACGCCGGCGCGCTCGAGCAGTTGCTGCAGCATGAGGATCTGGCGGTTCTGCAGTTCCACCAGCGTCGCCCAGTCCTGCTCGCGCAGCTGGTTGAGCTTCTCGTGCACCTGCAGGATCTCCAGCTCGGCCTTGATGTTCACTTCGTAATCGTTCTGCGCATGCAGGCGGTCCACCGCCGCCTGGCGGTTCTGGCTCATCATGATCACCGGCGCCTGGATCGCGGCCAGGCACGACAGGCACAGGTTGAGCAGGATGTAGGGATACGGATCGAAGGCGCGGGCCAGCACCAGGCTGTTGAGCACGATCCAGCCCAGCAGCACCACGCCGAAGCCGATGATGAACGTCCAACTGCCGCCGATCGCGGCGACGCGGTCGGCCACGCGCTCGCCCAGCGAGCGGTCGCGGTCGGCCTGCGTGACGATGTCGCGGGCCACGTGGCGCTTGGCGATGAAGCGCTCCACCACCTCGCGCTCGGCCTCGGACAGCGTGTCCAGTTCGGTCTGCAGCAGATGCCGCGCAGTCTGGCGGCGGTCGATGCGGCTGCGCAGGAACGAGGCAGCGCTGGCGTGGGTATTCATGGGCAGGCCCGGGCAGGAAAATCGCCGCCGATCATGCGCCCTTGCCGGCGAACAGCGCATCCAGGCGCTGCTCGAAGGCGTGGTAGCCGATGCGCGCGTACAGTTCCTCGCGGGTCTGCATGCGCTCCAGCACTCCCTGCTGATGGCCGTCGCGGCGGATCGCGGTGTATACGTCCTCGGCGGCCTTGTTGGCGGCGCGGAACGCCGACAGCGGGAACAACTGGATCGCCACGCCGGCCGATGCCAGTTCGTCGCGGGTGAACAGCGGGGTCTTGCCGAATTCGGTGATGTTGGCCAGCACCGGCACCTTCACCGCGTCGACGAACCGGCGGTAGGTATCCAGGTCGTACGCGGCCTCGGCGAAGATGCCGTCGGCGCCGGCCTCCACGCAGGCGATGGCGCGTTCGATCGCCGCGTCCACGCCCTCGGTCTGGATCGCGTCGGTGCGCGCGATCAGGAAGAAATCCGGATCGGTCTTGGCGTCGGCCGCGGCCTTGACCCGGTCCACCATCTCGCCCTGGCTGACGATCTCCTTGCCGGGGCGGTGACCGCAGCGCTTGGCGCCGACCTGATCCTCGATGTGGCAGGCGGCCGCGCCGGCCTTGATCAGCGACTTGATCGTGCGCTCGATGTTGAACGCGCTCGGCCCGAAACCGGTGTCGATGTCCACCAGCAGCGGCAGCGGGCACACGTCGGTGATGCGGCGCACGTCGATCAGCACGTCCTCCAGGGTGTTGATGCCCAGGTCCGGCAGGCCCAGCGAACCGGCGGCGACGCCACCGCCGGACAGGTAGATGGCCTTGTAGCCGGCGCGCTGCGCCAACAGCGCATGGTTGGCGTTGATCGCACCGATCACCTGCAACGGCGCTTCGGCGGCCAGGGCGGCGCGGAAAGCGGCGCCGGGGGAAACGAGGGACATGGGCGGCTCCTGACGAAGAGGCGGCAGCGCCCCGCCGGGCGTTCCGCGATGGGCGCCAATCTGGCACTCTCGCCGGCACGGATCAATCTTGATTCAATGAATCAACCTATCGCCCCTTCATGTCCGACGCCCCCGACCGCAACCTGATCTCGGCCGCGCAGGCCTGCGCCCTGCTCGGCATCAGCAGCGCCACCCTGTACGCCTACGTCAGCCGTGGCCTGCTCAGTTCGCGCGCCGGTCCCGACCATCGCAGCCGCGCCTACCTGCGCGCCGAAGTGGAGCGGCTGGCGCAGCGCAAGCGCGCCGGCCGCGGCGCCGCACGTGGTGCCGCGCAGAGCCTGGACCGCGGCCTGCCGGTGCTGGAGACGCGGATCTCGCTGATCCGCCCCGACGGCCCCTACTACCGCGGACGCTCGGCGGTGGCCATGGTCCGTGCCGGCGCCAGCCTGGAGGACGTCGCGCGGCTGCTGTGGGACTGCCCGGACGGCGAAGACCCGTTCGCCAGCGCCCCGGTCGCGCCGTGGCCGGCGGTGCTGGCGCCGCTGGCCGGACATGCCGCGCTGCCGCCGCTGGAACGCGCCATGGCCTGCATCCCGCTGCTGGCCCTGGACCTGCGCCAGTCGCTCAACGCCGCCCCCGGCGTACGCCGCGAAATCGCCGCCACCCTGCTGCGGCAGAACGCCGCGCTGCTGGTCGGCACCGCGCCGGACGCGCGCCTGGTGCATCGCCTGATCGCCGACCACTGGCGCCCCGGCGACGCCGACTTCGCCGAGCTGGTGCGCGCCGCCCTGCTGCTGTGCGCCGACCACGAACTCAACGTTTCCGCCTTCGCCGCCCGCGTGGTCGCCTCCACCGGCGCGCCGCTGCACGCCACCGTCAGCGCCGGCCTGGCCGCGCTGTCCGGCCCGCGCCACGGCGGCGCCACCGCGCGCGCCCACGCCCTGTTGCGCGACGCCCAGGACGCGCCCAGCGCCGCCGCCCTGATCGCCGAACGCTGGCAGCGCGGTGACGACCTGCCCGGCTTCCACCACGCCCTGTACCCCGACGGCGACCCGCGCGCGGCCGAAGTGCTGCGCCTGCTGCGCGAACGCAGCGGCGGCAGCGCGCGCATGCAGCACGTGGAAGCGGTGATCGCCGCCGCCCAGGACTGCAGCGGCCAGCGCCCGAACATCGACTGCCTGCTCGCCGCGCTCTGCTTCGTCCACGACCTGCCGGCGGCGCACGCCCTGGTGCTGTTCGCCGCCGCCCGCCAGGCCGGCTGGCTGGCGCATGCCCTGGAGCAGCAGGCCCTGGGCAAGCTGATCCGGCCCCGCGCCCGCTACGCCGGGGCGATGCCGGAGGATGGCGCTGGGCGCGGCTGACACGTCGGGAGACGCCAAACCCGTTCAGCGCCCCCATCTCGCCAAGGCCACGCCCTAGGTGTACAAATGTACACCATGACCACCCTGTCCCCGCAGCGCGCCGCCATCCTTGCCTACGTCCACGCCTGCGCCGAGCAGGACGGGCGGCCGCCGAGCCTGGCCGAGATCGCCGAACGCTTCGGCTTCGCCTCGCGCAATGCCGCGCGCAAGCACGTGCAGGCGCTGGTCGAGGCCGGCTTGCTGGAGCAGGTGCCGCAGCAGGCGCGCAGCCTGCGTCCGGCGCAGGCCGGCACGCGTAGCGAACTGCTGCAACTGCCGGTGCTGGGCCGGGTCGCCGCCGGCGTACCGATCGGCGCCGACATCGGCCTGGACCAGCAGTTGCGCCTGGACCGCGCGGTGTTCGCGCTGCGCCCGGACTACCTGCTGCGGGTGCAGGGCGATTCGATGATCGACGACGGCATCCTCGACGGCGACCTGGTCGGGGTGCGCCGCGCCGCCGACGCCCGCAACGGCCAGATCGTGGTGGCGCGGCTGGACGGCGAACTCACCATCAAGCGCTACCGGGCCGATGGCGAGGGCATCGCGCTGCTGCCGCGCAATCCCGCCTATGCGCCGATCGTGGTCGCTCCCGGGCAGGACTTCGCCATCGAAGGGCATTACTGCGGCCTGATCCGGCCCGGCTGATGGCCGCCGTCGTCGCCCTCGACCGCCTGCTGGCCGAGCGCCGGGTCTGGCGCGGCCAGCCGACGGCGCTGCCGCCCAGCGCCCAGCCCACCGGGCACGCCGCGCTGGACGCGGTGCTGCCCGCGCGCGGCTGGCCGGAAATGGCGCTGACCGAGCTGCTGCACGCCGCCGACGGCATCGGCGAACTGCAGCTGCTGTGGCCGACGCTGGCGCGGCTGTCGCAAGGCGGCGGCCGCATCGTGCTGGTCGATCCACCGTACCTGCCCTACCCCACCGCCTGGGCCCAGGCCGGGGTGGCGCTGGCGCAGGTGCAGATCGTCCGCGCCGGTGCGGACGCGGCCTGGGCCGCCGAACAGTGCCTGCGCGCCGGCAGTTGCGCGGCGGTGCTGTGCTGGCCGGGGCTGGCCGGCGACAAGACCCTGCGCCGGCTGCAGGTGGCCGCCGAGACCGGGCGCACCCTGGGCTTCGCCTACCGGCCGCTGAAGGCCGCCGCCAATCCGTCGCCGGCCGCGCTGCGCATCGCCATCGACGCCGCGCCGGCGCAACTGCGCGTGCTCAAGTGCCGCGGCGGGCTGCCGCCGGCGCAGCCGATCGCGCTGCCTGCCCTGGCGACCGGGTGAGACCGCACACATGCGCTGGGCCTGCATCCTGTTGCCGCAACTGGCGCTGGACACCGTCCTGCGCCGCTGGCCGTCGCCGGACGAACCGCTGGCGCTGCTCGACGGCCCGCCGCAGCGGCGCACGCTGAAGGCGGTCAACGCCGCCGCGCGCGCCCGCGGCCTGCGCCCCGGGCAATCGCTGGTCACCGCGCAGGCGCTGTGCGACCGCTTCGCCACCGCCCTGCACGATGCCGAGGAAAGCCGCCGCAGCCAGCAGTTCCTCGCGGCGTGGGCGTACCGCTTCAGTTCGCTGGTCAGCACCGACTACCCCGGCGCGTTGTTGCTGGAGATCGAAGCCAGCCTCGGCCTGTTCGGGCCATGGCCGCGCTTCGAGGCGCGGCTGCGCGAGGAACTGACCGCGCTGGGCTTCCGCCACCGCATCGTGGTCGCGCCGCACCCGCTGGCCGCGCGCGCACTGGTCAATGCGCACGACGGCATCGCCTTGCTCGACAACGCCGCACTGCAGCGCGCGCTGGGGCAGTTGCCGATCGCCCGTGCCGGGCTGCCGCCCGCGCTGGCCGACGGCTTCGCGCGGATGGGCCTGCGCCGCCTGCAGCAGCTGTTCGCGCTGCCGCGCACCGGGCTGGCGCGGCGCTATCCGCCGTCCCTGCTGCAGCACCTGGACGCGTTGCGCGGGCAGGCGCCGCTGCCGCTGCAGTACTACCTGCCGCCGGATCGCTTCGATGCGCGCGTGGAACTGGGCTATGCCACCGAATCCAACCAGGCGCTGCTGTTCCCGCTGCGCCGGCTGACCCAGGACCTGGCCGCGTTCCTGGCCGGGCGCGATGGCGGCGTGCAGCGCTTCCGCCTGCTGCTGGAACACGAGGACTTGGAGCCCAGCGTGGTGCCGGTGGGCTTGCTCGCCGCCGAGCGCGATGCGGCGATGCTGTTCGAGCTGGCGCGTGGGCGCCTGCAGCAGGCCAGCGTGCCGGCGCCGGTGCAGGCGCTGCGCCTGTGCGCCGACGAACTGCCGCCGTTCGTGCCGGCTGCGCGCGAACTGTTCGACGAGCGCGCGCAACAGGCGCTGCCGTGGGAGCAACTGCGCGAACGCCTGCGCGCGCGCCTGGGCGACGATGCCGTGCATGGCCTGCGCGCGCACGCCGACCATCGCCCGGAACTGGCCTGGCGCGCCGAATCCAGCACGGCGCGCAGCACAGCCACACCCGCCGCCAACGCGCCGCCACGCCCCGGTTGGCTGCTGCAACGGCCGGTGCCGCTGCGCGAACGCGCGCCCGAATGCCTGGCCGGGCCGGAACGCATCGAGAGCGGCTGGTGGGACGACGGCGACGTGCGCCGCGACTACTACGTCGTGCGCACCCGCCAGGGCCAGCGCGCCTGGGCCTTCGCCCCGGCCGACGCGCCGGACGCACTGATGCTGCACGGCTGGTTCGGATGAGCCACACCCCGCCGCATCCACGCATGCCGCCGCGCCTGCGGCTGCTGCCGACGCCGGCGCCTGCGCAAACCAGCGCGCCCGCCACCAGCGCGCCGCCCGCGCCAGCCGACCCAACGCTGCCCGACTACGCCGAACTGCATTGCCTGTCCAACTTCAGCTTCCAGCGTGGCGCCTCGCATCCCTGGGAACTGTGCGAACGCGCGCTGCACCACGGCTACCGCGCCCTGGCGATCACCGACGAATGCAGCCTGGCCGGCATCGTGCGCGCCTGGCAGGCGGCCCGGGACATGGGCCTGCACCTCATCGTCGGCAGCGAGATCCAGTTCGAGCACGGTCCCAAGCTGGTGCTGCTGGCCGAGACCCTGCACGGCTACCAGCGGCTGTGCCGGCTGATCACCCTGGCCCGGCGCCGCGCCGACAAGGGCCACTACCGTGCGCTGCGCGAGGATCTGGCCAGCGCGGACGACGGTTCGGGCCTGCTGTGCCTGTGGCTGCCGCGCGGCGACGGCGACGACGCCGCGGACGGTGTCTGGCTGCAGGCGCGCTTCCCGCAGCGGCTATGGCTGGCGGTGGAACTGCTGCGCGGCCCCGACGATGCCGCGCTGCTGCAGGCGCGCTTGCAGTTGGCGCATGCACTGCAACTGCCCGCCGTGGCCAGCGGCGACGTGCACATGCACGCGCGCGGCCGCCGCGCCCTGCAGGACACCTTGACCGCAATCCGCCAGCGCCTGCCGCTGCACGAAGCCGGCGCCCACCTGTACCCCAACGGCGAACGCCACCTGCGCCCGCGCGCCACGCTGGCGACGCTGTATCCGCCGGAACTGCTGACCGAAACCGTGCGCATCGCCCAGCGCTGCACGTTCGACCTCGGCCAACTGCAGTACGAATACCCGCACGAACTGGTACCGCCCGGACACACGCCCACGCAATGGCTGCGCATCCTCACCGAACGCGGCGCGGCCGAGCGCTGGCCGCACGGCGTGCCGGACAAGGCGCGGCGCCTGATCGAACACGAACTCGGCGTGATCGAGCGGCTGAAGTACGAGTCCTACTTCCTCACCGTCTACGACCTGGTGCGCTTCGCACGCTCCAAGGACATCCTGTGCCAGGGCCGCGGCTCGGCGGCGAACTCGGCAGTGTGTTACGCGCTAAAGATCACCGCCATCGACCCGGACCGCATCGGCATGTTGTTCGAGCGCTTCATCTCCGAAGAGCGCAAGGAGCGGCCGGACATCGACATCGATTTCGAGCACGACCGCCGCGAGGAAGTGATCCAGTACATCTTCCGCCACTACGGCCGCGAGCGCGCCGCACTGGCCGCGGTGGCGATCAGCTACCACACGCGCAGCGCGGTGCGCGACGTAGCGCGCGCACTGGGCCTGCCCAGCGACACCGTCGACGCGCTGTCCTCCGCGCTGGGTCAGCGCGATCCGGTGGAGTCGGCGCAGGAGCTGCTGCGCGAACGCGGCTTCGACCCGGACACGCCGGTCATGCGCCGGCTGCTGGTGCTCGCCAGCCAACTGATCGGCTTCCCACGGCACCTGTCGCAGCATCCCGGCGGCTTCGTCATCTCCGAGCATGCGCTACACACCCTGGTGCCGGTGGAGAACGCGACCATGGCCGAGCGCACAGTGATCCAGTGGGACAAGGACGACCTGGAACTGGTCGGGCTGATGAAGGTCGATGTGCTCGCGCTGGGCATGCTCAGCGCGCTGCGGCGCACCCTGGACCTGCTGCGCGCACACCGCGGCCGCGACTACACGCTCGCCACCATCCCCGCCGAAGACCCGCAGACCTACGCGATGATCCGGCGCGCCGACACCATCGGCGTGTTCCAGATCGAATCGCGCGCGCAGATGGCGATGCTGCCGCGGCTGCAGCCGAAAGAGTTCTACGATCTGGTCATCCAGGTGGCGATCGTGCGCCCCGGCCCGATCCAGGGCGGCATGGTGCATCCGTACCTGCGCCGGCGCAGCGGCGAGGAAGCCACCGACGATCTGCCCGACGAATTACGCGAGGTCTTCAAGCGCACGCTCGGCGTGCCTCTTTTTCAGGAACAGGTGATGCAACTGGCGGTGGTCGCCGCCGGCTACACGCCCGGCCAGGCCGACCAATTGCGCCGCTCGATGGCGGCCTGGAAACGCCACGGCGGGCTGGAACCGCATCGCGACAAGTTGCTGGAAGGCATGCTTGAAAGAGGCTACAGCGCCGAATTCGCCGGACGCATCTTCGAGCAGATCAAGGGCTTCGGCAGCTATGGCTTTCCCGAGAGCCACGCCGCCAGCTTCGCCCTGCTCACCTACGCCAGTTGCTGGCTCAAGTGCCACGAACCGGCGGCGTTCACCTGCGCCCTGATCAACAGTTGGCCGATGGGGTTCTACAGCCCCGACCAGTTGCTGCAGGACGCGCGCCGCCACGGCCTGCAGGTGCGGCCGGTGGACATGCGCTACAGCGATTGGGACTGCAGCCTGGAAGCGTACAGCCCCGATCCGCAGGTGCAGCCGGCGATCCGCCTGGGCCTGCGTCTTGTCCGCGGCCTGGCCGAGGACGCCGGGCTGCGCCTGCAGCAGGCGCGCGCGCAGGCCCCGTTCCACGACCTCGCCGACCTGTGCCACCGCGCCGCGCTCGACGACAAGGCCCGCGCCGCCCTCGCCGACGCCGGCGCATTGAAAGCGCTGGCCGGCCATCGCCATCGCGCCCGCTGGGCAGTGGCCGGCGTCGAATCACAGCGCCCCCTGTTCGAAGCGCTCGCAGCGACGCCCGAGCAACAGGTCGCGCTGCCGCTGCCCAGCCAGGGCGAAGACATCCGCGCCGACTACGCGACGCTCGGCACCACCCTGGGCAAGCACCCGTTGACCCTGCTGCGCGCGCAACTGCGCGCGCGCCGCTACCGCCATTCCGGTGAACTGCGCACGCTGCCGCATGCCAGCGCCGTCGCCGTGGCCGGCCTGGTGACCATGCGCCAGCGCCCGCAGACCGCCAGCGGCGTCACCTTCGTCACCCTCGAGGACGAGCACGGCCTGGTCAACGTGGTGGTGTGGCGGCGTCTGGCCGACCGCCAGCGCCAGGCCCTGCTCGAATCGCGGCTGCTGCTGGTACGCGGCCGCATGGAAACCGCCGATGGCGTGCGCCACCTGATCGCCGGCCATCTCGAAGACCTGACATCCCTGCTGCTCGGCCTGGATATCCGCAGCCGAGATTTTCATTGAGGCGGCGCCGCGGCGGCGCGCGGATGGACGCGATGCCTAAGCACGTGCAGCGCACTTGCCGAGTGCAGCATGCAAGTTCAGGACTGCCTGCCCAGCGCAGCCAACAACGTCTGCACGCCCTTCCAGCCCCAGTACACGCGATGGCAGGCGATCAATCCGGCGGCGTCCAGGTCCATCACTTCCACCAGATCGACCTGGTCGCCCTGCGGCGTTTCACGCGGATACTCCCAGACCAACTGCCGCCCCGCGACATGACAGTGGCCGCTGCGGTACCAGCGCCCCAGGCCGTTCTCGGGCTGGGCAAAGGACGCAGCGAAGAAGGCCGCGATGGCGTCGCGGCCCTGCAGCCGCCCGTCCTGCCGCGCCGCCGACGCCACATAGGCCAACGGCGATTCCAACTGCGCATCCGGCGCATACAGCGCCATCAACGCCGGCAGATCGCGCGCCACCACATGCCGGTGCCAGCGTTCGAACACGAGGTGCGCATCGCGTTCGGCGGGGTTCGGCGGCGTTTCGTTCGTCTGCATCGGCAGGCTCCGGTGAGAATCCGCGCAGTCTAGGAATCCGCCAGGTACATCGTTTCGGCGCGCATCGAAACGTCGCGGCGCGGCCGGTCCTATGATGACCACGTCCATCGGGAGCGTGACGATGCATCTGGAACACCCCAATCTGGCAGCGACCGCGTTCCTGATCGCCGACCCGGCGCGCGCCGCCATGCTGATGGCGCTGGTCGATGGGCGCGCACTGCCGGCCGGCGAACTGGCCTTCGCCGGCGGCGTCACCCCGCAGACCGCAAGCGCACACCTGGTAAAGCTGCTTGAGGGCGGCCTGCTGGCGGTCGAGGTCCAGGGCCGCCATCGCTACTACCGCCTGGCCAACGCGCACGTCGCCACCGTGCCCGAGACACTGGCCACCCTCGCGCCACCACAGACGTCACGCCGCCGCACGACGCACCGCGACGCCCAGCCGCTGCGCCTGGCACGCTGCTGCTACGACCACCTCGCCGGGCGTCTCGGCGTGGCGATCACCGAGGCACTGGAACAACGCGCGTGGCTGAGCACGCACGATGACGTCACCTGCTACGCCGTCTCTCCCGAAGGCGCGGCATGGTTCGCGCGCATGGGCGTGGATCTGCCACAGCTTGCCCAAGGCCGCCGGGCTCTGGCTCGGCGCTGCCTGGACTGGACCGAACGCCGCCACCACCTCGCCGGCGCGTTGGGTGCCGCCCTGCTCGACCAACTCTCCGCCCGACACTGGCTGCGCCGCGTCGACGGCTCGCGCGCGTTCGTCGTGACAGATCTCGGCTGGGCCGGCCTGCTTGCCGAACTGGGCATTCGGCGGTGCGAAGACGAGGCGTTGGCGCTGCCCTCCTGACGAAGAACGATCAACGCGCGTGGCGGACGGCGACCTCCCATTGTCCTGTCTGACGCATGCGCGCAGGCCGCCGGCACCGACGACGCGGTCTCCGCCGCCTCATCCAACGCGGACACTGCAGCCAAGGTACATGCCTCTTTAGCCGCAACACGATCAGCACTTCGCTGACGGCAGCGGAATTACGTGAACATGTCGGTCTGCAACCCATCATCCAGCGCGTACCGCCGCTGACAATGCTCGCAGAAGAACGCGCGCCGTTGCGCCTTGCCGAGCTGCTTGCGATAGGTGAGCAAATGGCCATCGCGCGGACAGACCGTCTTGGTGTGCACCTGATAGTGCTTCTTCAGTTCGTAGACTTTCTTCCAGCGATAGAAATCGAAGCTGTACTCGCGCGCCTGCGTCACCAGTTCGCCCAGCTTCCGCGGCGACAGCGCGCCGATCTCACTCTCGGGATGCACGCGGATCCGATGCAGCACCTCGTTCTTGATGATGTTGCCGACACCGGCGAACACGTCCTGATCGAGCAAGGCATCGGCGGCGAGCGTCCGCGGCCGCAGACGCAACTTGCGCCGCGCCTGCGCCGCATCCCAGTCGGGATTCATCACGTCCGCGGTCCAGTCGTAGGCCGCATCCAGCGGACCGTCGATGAACTTGATCGAGCACGCGTAGAAGTTCAGCTCCTCGCCCTTGGCGAAGCCCAGGCTCAGACGCGCCGACGCGTCCTTGCGAGCATTGATCCGATAGCTGCCGAACAGCAGAAAATGGATGCGCACACTGAACGCATCGAACTCGATCAGGAAATGCTTGCCCCAACTGCGCAGCGACAGGATCTTGCGATTGCGCATCCGCGCCAGGTCCAGCTTGCTGTTGCCGGACACCCGCAACACCTTGCGCCCGGCGAACGCGGCCGCCTCTTCTTTCAGGATAACGATCGAAGGACCTTCAGGCATGGCCGAAGTATCGATAGCGGCCGTGAGCGATTCGTGAGCCGAAGGGGAGCCAGGCTAGTCGGTTTGCGCTGGGTACACGTTGGAATCGGATGATCAATGCCAACGGGCCGAGGCCGCTCGCTCCAGTTACGACGCGTACTCGGTTTGCAGCGACCGGGACCGAATACGTTAATGACAGCCGCCGCGGAGTGGCAGACATGAGCCGCATCTTTCCAAGAAATTTCGACCGCATCATCTTCGTAGATATCACGAACATGGTCGGCTCGGGCCGCGCGAACAGTCATCGCAGGCACTATTTTGAACCGACCGCCGCCTCGCCTATCCGCGAAACGAATTCGTCCAGGTCGGTGTTGGCGGTATTGGCGAGAATGACGATGGTCAGGTCGCGGTCGAGGAAACGATACAGCTGCGCCTGCGCGCCCATGATCCGGCCTGGACGTTTGGCGACTCGATGCTTGGCAGCGCCTATCCGCGTATCGTAGACCCACAGGCCATAACCGTAGTCGTCGAGCCCGGGAGTGGTCAGCCGGGCGATGCTTTCCTTGCGCAACAGGCCTGACCCGAACAGCGCGTCCGAGAACCTGAGCACGTCTTCGGCCGTGGAGTACATCGCGCCGGCGGAGTACCAGTTCTCCGGATAGACCGGGAAGTCGTTGGACAGGGACTTGAGGTCTTCGCGATACGAGTAGGTGGAGGCCAAGCCTTGGACGATGCTTTCATGGCGCAGCATGCCGGTATGGTTCAGTCCCAGCGGCTTCAGAATCCGTTCCTTCAGCACCTGCTCGTAGGTTTTGCCGGTGACGCGTTCGATGACCTTGCCCAGGATCAGGTAATCGCCGTTGTTGTAGTCGAAAGTCGTGCCCGGGGCATGCAGTAGCGGTCCGCTGCAGAATTTTCTTATCAACTGATCGCTGGTATAGGGCGACTGGTAGGTCGGCAAGCCGCTGGTCAATGCCTGCTCCAAGCTTTTCACCTGGTCGAAGTTCCGCAGTCCGGAAGTGTGGTTGAGCAGCTGATGCAAAGTGATACGGTCGGCACCGGCGATGGCGTAATCGGGCAGGTAGCTGGCCACGTTCGCCTGCAGGTCCAATTTTCCTTCTTCATGCAGTTGCAGCACCAGGGTGGCGGTGAACAGTTTGGTGATGGAAGCGATCCAGTACCGGGTCTGGTCGCCGTTGGCGACGCCGTACTGGACACTAGAAAGACCGAAACTGCGCTGGTATCGCCGATTGCCGTCCTGCTGGACCAGGACAGTACCGCTGAAGCCGTGTTGCGCGGCATAGGTCGCGATGAAGTCTTCGAGTGGCGTCTCCTGCGACTGCGCCCGCAGCGGCATCGCCGCGCAGAGGAAGACAAGCACACCGACAAGCAAGCGATACGTAACGGAACGGAAGAGGTTTCGCACGATGTACCCCGGCATGATGGAACGGCAGCGAGTATGGAGCCGGACCAATACCTGGGCGGGTGCCTTCGGACAAAACGAGGATAAGGCCGACGAAATGGCCGACGCGCGCGGCGAACACCCGGGCTGGCCCGGTAGTGCGAACCCGCCTGGCGATCGCGCCCGTGCTGGCCGTTGCTTCTCTCGTGCAGATACGAAAAAGCCGGCACTAGGCCGGCTTTCGTTGAAGCTAAAATTCGTGGTGGGCGGTGCAGGGTTCGAACCTGCGACCCTTGCCGTGTGAAGGCAATGCTCTACCGCTGAGCTAACCGCCCGTGTCGCGAGCCGCACATTATAGGGCTGTGGCGCGCGGCGTCAATGGGTCCCGTCGAAGTCCATAGCGCCACGTCGCCGCAGCGGCGCTACATGGTCTGGGTGGGCTTGTCGGCGTTGAGGATGCCGGCCAACTGGGTCTCGATCTTGGTGCGGATGGTCTCGCCTTCGCTGTTGTCCGGCAGCTGCACGCCGATGCCGGCGGCGCGGTTGCCCTGGGCGCCAACGGGGGTCACCCAGATCACCTTGCCGGCCACCGGCAGGCGCTCGCTGGAATCGGGCAGGGTCAGCAGCAGGAACACTTCGTCGCCGAGGAAGTAGCGCTTGGGGGTGGGCACGAAGATGCCGCCGTTCTTCACGAACGGCATGTAGGCGTTGTACAGCGCCGCCTTGTCCTTCACCGCCAGCGACAGGATGCCCTGGCGTCCGCTCATCGCGCTCATCGTTGTGCCCCTCTCCGGGCCGGGCGATCGCCATCGCGCCAGGCCAGCAACAGTTCCGCGATCGCCAGGTCGGCGCGCACGGTGGTCCGCAGCAGATCGCGTGTGCGATTGGCGGCGTCGAACCACGCGGCCAGCTTGTGCAATCGCGCCGGGTCGGTCAAGCCGGCCTGCGAGGCCTGGGCAAGCGCCAGGTCGGCGGCATGGCCCAGGCGCTGCTCGGCCAGCGCGTCGCCGCTCCAGCGCTGCGCGGCGTCCAGCGCGCCGAGCTTGCCGGCAGCGACCTGCTCCAGGTCGGTGGCCACCTGCCGGCGCAGCTTCAATCCGTCCTCGCGCAGCCACTGCGCGGCCAGGCCGGGATGGCCACGCGCGGCATCCAGCGCTTCGCGTGCGGTCTTCTCGGGAAAGTCCTGCGCCAGCAACCAGGCGATCGCCTCGTCGGCCGGCGGTAGCTTGAATTCCAGGCGCTGGCAGCGGCTGCGGATGGTCGCCGGCAGGCGCGCCGGCTGCGCGCTGATCAGCCACAGATAGCGGCCGGGCTGCGGCTCTTCCAACGTCTTCAGCAAGGCGTTGCAGGCGGCGCGGTTGATCGCGTCGGCCGGGTCCACCACCACCACCTGGGCCACGCCGTACTGCGGGGTCAACGCCAGCTTCTGCGAGATCTCGCGCACCTGCTCGATGACGATCTCCGTGCGCAGCTTGTCGCCGGTGCGGTTGGGGATGAACGAGATCAGGTGCAGGTCCGGATGGGTGCCGGCGGCGATCAGTTGCGCGCTGCGCACGTTCGCGGCCGGTTCGCCCTGGCCCAGCACGTGCGCGGCCAGCTTCAGCGCCACCGCGCGCTTGCCCAGGCCGTCCGGCCCGCAGATCAGCAGGCCATGGCCGAGGCGGCCGGCGTCGAGCGCGGCCACGGTCTGGTCGTAGGCGCGCTGCTGCCACGGCGCGAACGGCACGTCGCTCATGGCGTCGGCTCCTGTTGCTGCTGCACCCACGCCGCCAGCGCGGCGGCGACTGCCTGCGCCACCGCCTGCGGCGGCTGGCTGGCATCGATGACGCGGAAGCGCTGCGGGTCCTGCGCGGCGCGCTGGCGGAAGCCGGCACGCACGCGCTGGAAGAAATCGTCCTGCTCGCTCTCGATCCGGTCCGGCCACAGGTCGCGGCCGCTGGTGCGGGCGCGGCCGATCTGCACGTCCAGGTCCAGCAGCAGGGTCAGGCCCGGCTGCAGGCCGACTGCGCGCCGTTCCAGGTCGGCGATCCAGGCGCGGTCCAGGCCGCGGCCTTCGCCCTGGTACGCGTAGCTGGAATCGGTGAAGCGGTCGCTGACCACGTAGGCGCCGCGCTGCAGCGCCGGGCGGATCACCTCGCGCACGTGCTGCGCGCGCGCGGCGAACACCAGCAGCAGTTCGGTCTCGGCGGCCAGCGGCTCGGCGACCTCGCCGGGCGTCTTGTCCAGCAGCAGCGCGCGGATGCGCTCGGCCAGTGGCGTGCCGCCCGGTTCGCGGGTCAGCACCACTTCGTGGCCCTGCGCCTGCAACGCATCGCGGATCGCGTTGATCGCGGTGGTCTTGCCGGCGCCCTCGCCACCTTCCAGGCTGACGAAGCGATGGTGACGCAGCACGGCCTCGCTCATGGCGACACCGCCGCGTCGCTGCGCGCCTGGCGCAGGCGCTGCAGGTAGCGCGCCACCGCCGCGTTGTGTTCGGCGTAGTTGGCGGAGAACGCATGCGCGCCGCTGCCGTCGCCGATGGCCACGAAGTACAGGCTATCGCCCGGCGCCGGGTTGGTGGCGGCACGCAGCGCCTCGCGACCGGGCATGGCGATCGGGGTCGGGGTCAGGCCGGTGCGGGTGTAGGTGTTGTACGGCGTATCGGTCTCCAGGTCGCGCTTGCGGATGTTGCCGTCGTAGGCACTGCCGATGCCGTAGATCACGCTCGGGTCGGTCTGCAGTTTCATGCCCAGTTGCAGGCGGCGCACGAACACGCCGGCGATCTGCGGGCGCTCGGCGGCCAGGCCGGTTTCCTTCTCCACGATCGAAGCCAGGATCAGCGCCTGCTCCGGCGACTGCAGCGGCAGGTCCTTGGCGCGCGCGTTCCAGGCCTCGGCCAGTGCCTTGTCCATTGCCGCATGCGCGCGGCGCAGCAGTTGCAGGTCGGTGTCGCCGCGCTGGTAGAGGTAGGTCTCGGGCAGGAAGCGGCCTTCCGGGTGCTGGCCAGGCTGACCGAGCTTGGCCATCAGTTCGCTGTCGCTGAGGTCGGCGGTGGTGTGCACCAGCGGCGTGGCCGCGTTCAAGGCGCTGCGCAACTGGCGCACGTTCCAGCCTTCGACGATGGTGAAGCGGTACTGGATCACCTGGCCCTTGCGCATGCGCAGCAGCAGTTCGCGCGGGCTCAGTGCCGGCTGCAGTGCGTATTCGCCGAACTTGAGCTTGCCGGCCACGCCCAGTTCGCGCGCCAGTACCTGCCATTGCAGGTCGCTGCCCTGGGTCACGCCGGCGGCGCGCAGCTTGCGCAGCACGCCGTTGAGCGAGGCGCCGCGCGCCACTTCCACGCTGGGCTGGCTCGCCTGCAGCGGTTGCTCGGCGAAGGCGCGATAGCTGTGCCACCACCAGGCGCCGGCCGCGGCCACCAGCAGCGCCAGCACCAGCAATGTTCCCAGCAGGGTCAGACACCCGCGTTTAGCCCAAGCCACGACCACCTCGGAGCGAATTCAATGGCGTGCAGGATACCGCGCGGCCGGCATGGGCCGGTATCGCGCGGCTCCGCTCACGGCTCCAGCGCGCGCAGCAGGCCGCGCGCCTTGGCCCGGGTCTCGTCGAGTTCGCGCTCCGGGTCGGAATCGAACACGATGCCGGCGCCGGTGCGGAACTGCACCTGCGCGCCGTCCACCTCGGCGGTGCGGATCAGGATATTCAGGTCCATGTCGCCGTCGCGGTTGAGCCAGCCGAACGCGCCGGTGTAGGCGCCGCGCGGGGTCTGCTCCAGCTCGGCGATGATCTGCATGCAGCGCACCTTGGGGCAGCCGGTGATGGTGCCGCCCGGGAAGGTGGCGCGGATCGTCTCGCCCGGCGTGGTGCCCGCACGCAGCCGGCCGCGCACGTTGCTGACGATGTGGTGCACGTGGGCGTAGCTCTCCACGGTCATCAGTTCGTCGACCTCGACGCTGCCCGGCGCGCAGATCCGCCCCAGGTCGTTGCGCTCCAGGTCGATCAGCATCACGTGCTCGGCGCGCTCCTTGGGGTGGCCGACCAGTTCGCGGATGCGCGCGGCCTCGTCGTCGCCCGGCGCGCGTGCGCGGGTGCCGGCGATCGGCCGGGTCTCGACCACGTCGCCGCGCACCGACACCAGCCGTTCCGGCGAGGAACTGACCACAGCGCGGCCGTGGCCGACGAACAGGCCGGCGAACGGTGCCGGGTTGGCACGACGCAGCTGCGCGTACAGCGCCGCCGGCGCCAGCGGCGCGGCGAAGCGCGCCGACCAGCGCCGCGACAGATTGACCTGGAACACGTCGCCGGCGCGCAGGTAATCGAGGATGCGGCGCACGCCGTCGACGAAGCGCTGCGGCGGGTCTTCCTCAATCGCCAGCGGCGCCTGCCACGCCGGCGCCGGTGCGGCCGCGGGCAGCGCCTGCAGATCGGCGAGCACGGCCTCCAGCAACGCCGCATGCGCGGGCTCGGCCAACGCCACGCAGTCGCCGGTGACGTGATCGCGCAGCAACGCGGCGGGGCAACGCAAGGCCAGCGCCGCGGGCGTGGCCGCGGCGGAGGGCGGCAACTGCAGCACCGGCTCCACCTGCGCGGCCAGTTCGTAGTCCAGCAGCAACGCCCAGCCGCCACGAAACGGCCAGCGCGGCTCGTCGCGTTCGCAGCGCTCGGCCTGCCAGTGCGCGTCCAGCGCATCGAGGAAATCGCCGGCGACCGCCGTGCCATCCAACGCACGGGTGACCCCGTCGCGATCCAGCCGCAGGCCCTGCCCGTCGGCGACCAGCAGCAGATCCCAGCGGCCCTGCGCCGTCCCCGACGCCGCCGATTCCAGCAACACCGGATACCGCTGCGGCGCCAGGCGATGCAGCGCCAGCAGATCGACCTCGGCCGGCAAGGGAACGGTACGCAGCATCGAAGATCCGCTGGAAGAATGAAAGAAACGTCAGGAAACGGAAGGCATCGCCAGACAAGCTCCAAGCGAGACCGCAGCAACGCGCGCGGACCTCACGCGCGCCGCTCGATAGATGGACGCGCGCGACGGGAGTGAGGCGCCGGCTGTGACGATTCCCGATTCCCTATTCCCGAATCCCGGCCCTCAGACCCGCTTGAACACCAACGTCCCGTTGGTCCCACCAAAGCCGAACCCATTGGACATCGCCACATCGATCTTCTTCTCGCGCGCCACGTTCGGCACGTAGTCCAGGTCGCAGCCTTCGCCCGGTTCGTGCAGGTTGATGGTCGGCGGGATGATGCCGGCGTGGATCGCCATCACCGAGAAGATCGCCTCGGCACCGCCGGCGGCGCCGAGCAGGTGGCCGGTCATCGACTTGGTCGAGCTGATCATCAGCTTGTAGGCATGCTCGCCGAGCGCGCGCTTCATCGCCATGGTCTCGGCCAGATCGCCCGGAGGCGTGGAGGTGCCGTGGGCGTTGAGATAGTCGATCTGTTCGGGGTTGAGCCTGGCGTCCTTCATGGCCGCCACCATGCTGCGCGCGGCGCCTTCGCCGTCCTCGCTGGGCGAGGTCATGTGGTAGGCGTCGGAGCTGGCGCCGAAACCGACCAGCTCGGCGTAGATGCGCGCGCCGCGTGCCTTGGCGTGTTCGTACTCTTCCAGCACCAGCACGCCGGCGCCGTCGCCGAGCACGAAGCCGTCGCGGTCCTTGTCCCACGGCCGCGAGGCGGCGGCGGGGTCGTCGTTGCGGGTGGACATCGCCTTCATCGAGCAGAAGCCGCCCACCGAAGTCGGCGAAGAGCCACGCTCGGCGCCGCCGGCCAGCATCACGTCGGCGTCGCCGTACTGGATCATGCGCATCGCGGTGCCGATGGAATGGTTGGAAGTGGCGCAGGCCGACACCGCGGAGAAGGTCGGTCCCTTCAACCCCTTGAGCATGCTGACCTGGCCGGGGAGCATGTTGATGATGGTGCTGGGCACGTAGAACGGCGAGATCTTGCGCGCGCCGCCCTCGTGGAATTTGATGGTCTGCTCCTCGATGCCGAGCAGGCCGCCGATACCGGAGCCGAGGATCGCGCCGATGCGTTCGGCATTGGCCTCGGTGATCTCCAGGCCGGAATCGTCCAGCGCCATGAACGAGGCGCCGACGCCGTAATGGATGAACGAGTCCATCTTGCGCGCGTCCTTGGACGAGATGAACTTGGTCGGATCGAAATCCTTGATCTCGCCGGCGATCTTGGTGGTGAACTGAGACGCATCGATCTGGGTGATCGGGCCGATGCCGGAGCGTCCGTTGACGATCCCTTCCCAACTGCTGGCCAGGTCATTGCCCAACGGCGACACCAGGCCCATGCCGGTTACGACGACACGACGGCTCATTGCGAAATCTCCTCACCGCGATATGCGCGGCCTTGACGCTGTAAAAACACAGGGCCGCATGCGCGGCCCCATGGGATTGTCACGCGCATCGGGCCCACGCAGGCGCCGATGGCGATCGCGAACGCAGCCTCAGCTCTTGACGTGCGCCTTGACGTAGTCGATGGCCTGCTGCACCGAGGTGATCTTCTCCGCTTCTTCGTCCGGGATCTCGCACTCGAACTCTTCTTCCAGGGCCATCACCAGCTCGACGGTGTCCAGCGAGTCGGCACCCAGGTCATCGACGAACGATGCGTTGTTGGTGACTTCTTCTTCCTTGACGCCGAGCTGTTCGACGACGATTTTCTTGACGCGTTCTTCGATGGTGCTCATTGGGATATCGCTCCAGATGGAGTAGTGGTGGTTCGAGTTTTAGGATCCCCGCACACGGATGTGCGGTGCTCCTGTGAGGGACTCACAAAACGCCATCGGGCTGCGATGGCCGCGTTGGATAGTGTAGTGGAAACCGACTGGCCCTTGCAGCGCTGCACAAATGCCGGCCGATCAGCCACTTAGGCGCGTCCGTTGCGCCGCAGGCTCACGGCATGTACATCCCGCCGTTCACGTGCAGGGTTTCGCCGGTGATGTAGCCGGCGCCGGGCCCGGCCAGGAACGCCACCGCGTTGGCGATGTCGAAGGGCTGGCCGAGCTGACCGAGCGCGATCTGCTCCAGCAGCGCGGTACGTTGCGCTTCCGGCAGCGCCTTGGTCATGTCGGTATCGATGAAGCCCGGCGCGACCACGTTGACAGTGATGCCGCGCGAGCCGATTTCCTTGGCCATCGACTTGGAGAAGGCGATGATGCCGGCCTTGGCCGCGGCGTAGTTGGCCTGGCCCGGATTGCCGGTCACGCCGACCACCGAAGCGATGTTGACGATGCGGCCCTTGCGCGCCTTCATCATCCCGCGCAGCACCGCCTTGGAGGTGCGGAACACGCTGGTCAGGTTGGTGTCGATGATCGCCTGCCAGTCGTCATCCTTCATCCGCATCAGCAGGTTGTCGCGGGTGATGCCGGCGTTGTTGACCAGGATCGAGACTGGGCCGAATTCCTTGGCGATCGCCTCGATCAGCGCATCGACCGCGGCGCCGTCGGTGACGTCCAGCGCACGGCCGTGGCCGCCGTGGGCGGCCAGGCGCGCGCCGATCGCCTGCGCGCCGGCGTCGGAGGTGGCGGTGCCGATGACGGTGGCGCCCTGTGCGGCCAATTCGTCGGCGATGGCCGCGCCGATCCCGCGGCTGGCGCCGGTGACCAGCGCGATCTCGCCCTGCAATGGCTTGCTCATCTGGGTTTCCTTGGAGACGGACGGCGCATGGCGCCGGGGAAGGAGAAGGAGGCCGGCGCGTGCGCGACACGCACCGCGCGGCGGCCGGCGATCAGGAGGCCCAGGCCTCGCGCGCGCCGGCGAACTCGGCAGGCGTGCCCAGGGCACGGCCGTCGAGCGACTTGTCGATGCGCTTGACCAGCCCGGTCAGCACCTTGCCCGGGCCGCACTCGGCCAGGCGGGTGGCGCCACCGGCGGCCAGCGCCTGCACGCAGCCGGTCCAGCGCACCGGCAGGTACAACTGCTCGACCAGCGCCTGGCGGATCGCCTCGACACCCTCGTGCACCTGCGCATCGGCGTTCTGCACCACCGGCAGTTGCGGCGCCTGCCAGGCCAGCCCGCGCATCGCCTCGGCCAGGCGGTTGGCCGCCTCGCGCATCAGCGGGGTGTGCGACGGCACGCTGACCGCCAGCTTCACCGCCTTGCGCACGCCGCGCTCGGCCAGCAGCGCCAGCGCACGGTCGACCGCCGCGGCATCGCCGCCGATCACCACCTGCCCCGGCGAGTTGTAGTTGGCGGGCACCACCACCTGGCTGCCGGCGGCCTGCGCGCAGACCTCTTCGACCAGCGCGTCCTCGGCGCCGAGCACGGCGGCCATCGCGCCCACGCCGGCCGGCGCGGCGTCCTGCATCAATTGCCCGCGCAGCCGCACCAAGTGCGCGCCGTCGTGCAGCGACAGGGCGCCGGCAGCGACCAGCGCGCTGTATTCGCCCAGGCTGTGCCCGGCCAGTTGCGCCGGACGCGCCCCGCCCTCGGCCAGCCACAGCCGCCACAGCGCCACGCTCGCGGCCAGCAGCGCCGGCTGGGTGTACTCGGTGCGGTTGAGCATCTCTTCCGGGCCGCCCTGGCTCAGCGCCCACAGGTCCACGCCGGCGCCATCGGAGGCTTCGGCGAAGCTGTCGCGCAGTTGCGGATGCAATTCGGCCAGTTCGGCCAGCATGCCCAGCGATTGCGAACCCTGGCCGGGGAAGACGAAGGCGAGTGTGGAATCGGTCACGCGGTTGGCCCTGCGAAAATCGAGCGGCGATGATACGGGCGAAACCGGCCGGGCGTCTGTACCCGGGCGTATGTGAAATAGCGGCAGGCCCATCGCATGCCGCCGCTCGCGCCTCGCTCGGCGGCGCCCGGTGTCAGGCCGACAGCACACGTGAAGCGCGGGGCGCACGCGGGCGCAAGGCGTTGCGATCGCGCGCGCGGGCAAGGGCGCTGGCAGCGCGCAACCGCGGAGAGGCGGAACGAGGGGCATGTTCGATGGGCGCGGCTGGACGCCCAGGCGACAGCGCAAAAAGCGCGCACCCACAGGCGACCACGCTGGGCGAATCGCGCTTTTCGCGCGCGGCGTGATGTTTGCGAAAGGAAGGCAGGCGCGGACGCATCGCGGCACAGGCCGCGCGCGACCACGCACCGCGATGCACGCGCCGGACGCGCTGGCGTCATGAGAATTGGGTTCGGCCAGCGCATCACAGCGCGTCGTGGAGACGACGCACGGCGCCCGGCATCGGATCGAGATCGCGCGCCGCGACGCCGCCAACGGCGCCGGGCGCGGAAACAGGCTCAGTAGCGCAGCAGCGCCGAGCCCCAGGTGAAGCCGCCGCCGAAGGCTTCCAGCAGCAGCAACTGGCCGCGCTGCACGCGGCCCGAACGCACCGCCACGTCCAGCGCCATCGGCACCGAGGCGGAGGAGGTGTTGCCGTGGATGTCCACCGTCACCACCACCTGCTCCATCGGCAGTTCCAGGCGCTTGGCGGTGGCTTCGATGATGCGCAGGTTGGCCTGGTGCGGGATCAGCCAGTCCAGGTCGTGCTTGTCCAGGCCATTGGCCTCGAGAGTCTCGTCGACCACGGCGTCCAGCGCCTTGACCGCGTACTTGAACACCTCGCTGCCCTTCATCTGGATGCCGCCGGCGGCCGGATCGCCGGTGCCGTCGCCCAGCCCGGTGGCGATGCCGACCGGATTCCACAGCAGTTCCTTCTTGCTGCCGTCGGCATGCAGATGGGTGCTGAGGATGCCCGTGTCTTCGTCGGCGCGCAGGACCACCGCGCCGGCGCCATCGCCAAACAGCACGCAAGTGGTGCGCTCGGTCCAGTCGACGATGCGGCTGAGGGTTTCGGTGCCGATCACCAGCACGTTCTTGGCGTCGCCGCTGCGGATGAACTTGTCGGCCACGCTGAGCGCGTAGACGAAGCCGGAACAGGCGGCGTTGACGTCCATCGCCGGGCAACCGACCACGCCGAGGCGGGCCTGGATCAGGCAGGCGGTGGACGGAAAGATCAGGTCCGGCGTGGTGGTGCCGACCACGATCATGTCGAGTTCGGCGGCATCGATGCCGGCGGCCTCGATCGCCTTCAGCGCGGCCTCGTAACCCAGATCGCCGGCGGTCTGGCCGGGGGCGGCGATGTGCCGCTCGCGGATGCCGGTACGGCTGCGGATCCATTCGTCGCTGGTGTCGACCATGTGCGACAGATCGTCGTTGGTCAACACTTTTTCAGGCAAATAGCTGCCGGTGCCCGCGATCCTGGAATAGATCCGCTTGCTCATGCTGGTTCCTGTTGCCTGTTACGCAGGCCGCCCCGGTGCGGCGCGGCCTGTGAAGATGGGTGACTCCGTCCGCCGCAGCGCGGTGGACGGGCACGGATCAATCTTCTTCGACCTGCGCGGTCTTGGTGGCGATCACCTTCTTGCCACGGTAGTAACCGTCGGCGGTGACGTGGTGGCGCAGGTGGATCTCGCCGCTGGTCGGATCGGTCGACAGCTGCTTGGCGCTGAGGGCGTCATGCGAACGGCGCTGGCCGCGGCGGGACGGGGTGACACGGGATTTCTGCACAGCCATGGGATTGCTCCAAACTCGGTTCGTTTACATCTGTCGTCATTACGTCGCGCAGGACGCGCGCGTCCGGCAACAACCTCAGGCAGCGGCAGGCGGACCGACCGCTACTGTTTCTTCAGCGCCGCCAACGCCGCGAACGGGTTGACCTTGCTCGTTTCTTCCTCGGTCGCCGGCCAGTCGCGATCGACCGCCTCGCTTCCGGGCGCCACCGGCACCAGCGGCACCGCCAGCACCAGCTCGTCCTCGACCAGATCGGCCGGCCGCAGCATGCCGTCTTCCGGCACCAGCAAGGCCTCGTGATCCGGCGGCAGCGCGGCTTCTTCTTCCTCGCTGCGGATCAGCCCCAGCCGCTGCACGCTCGACACCGGCAGCAGGAAGCGCTGCAGGCTGCGCTGACAGATCAGCGGCAGCTCGGTTTCGATCTTCAGTTCGACATAGGACACTTGCAGTACAGCGTCGCGGCCGAATTCCAGCGTGTAGCGGCATTCGCCTTCGGTGTCGGCCAGGCTGCCTTGCAGACGGGTCATCGCCGAGAGCGGCAGGCGGTCTTCGAAGACCCTGCGCGCTGCGACCATCCGCCAGGCATCCAACAGTTCGGGCACGTTCGCGGACATAAGCCGCAGAATGTTAAGGACTACCGGCGCCGCTGTCAAACCGCCCCATGCCCCGACATGGACGCCTTGCCGGCCTGCGCCGGCCGCCGCAGACTGCCGGCCCCGGCCCGCCGCCGTCCTGCCCACCGCCGATGCCACCGCTGATCCTGGCTTCCACTTCCGCCTACCGCCGCGAACTGCTGCAGCGGCTGCGCCTGCCCTTCGACTGCGCCCGCCCGCAGGTCGACGAGACCCCACTACCCGGCGAAGCGCCGCTGGCGCTGGCGCAGCGGCTGGCGGCGGCCAAGGCCGCGGCGGTCGCGGCCAGCGCCGGGGAAGCCTGGGTGATCGGCTCGGACCAGGTCGCCGAACTGGACGGCCAACCGCTGGGCAAGCCCGGCGAGGTGGCCGCGGCGCAGGCGCAACTGGCGGCCATGTCCGGGCGCAGCGTGCGCTTCCATACCGCAGTGTGCCTGCAGCGCGGCGCGCGCACCCTGCACGCCTGCGACCTCACCGAGGTCCGGTTCCGCGACCTGCAGGCCGACGCCATCGCCCGCTACGTCGCTGCCGAACAGCCGCTGGACTGCGCCGGCAGCTTCAAGTGCGAAGGCCTGGGCATCAGCCTGTTCCGCGCGATCCAGACCCAGGATCCGACCGCGCTGATCGGCCTGCCGTTGATCGCGCTGTCCGAGTTGCTGCGCGAGGCCGGCTACACCCTGCCCTAGCTCATTGCAGCCGGCACCACTGGTACGGGAAGCGCGCCTGGCCGACCCAGGACGCATAGAGCTGGCAGGACCCCGGCTGCAGCGCAAGGCCGTAGCGCGCCAGTTGCTGCGCCGCCAGCGCCTGGGTCTGGCGATCCGCGGCGGCGACATCCACGGCCCGTTCCGGCAGCAGCACCCAGCGGCAGCGACCGGCATCGACGTTCACGCCCGCGCGCACCGGGCGATGCGCCAGCCGCCGCATCAGTGCGCAGTCGGGGCCGCGATCCAGGCCCAGGCGCGCGGCCACCGCATTGAGCCGCTGCAGGCGCTCGACATTGCGATCCACTTCCGCCGGCAACATCGCGTAGCCCTGCCCGCGCGCCGCCAGCATCTCGCGCACCCGCGCGGCGTAGGCCGGCGTTTCCGGGAAATTGGAGGCGACCGACGCGTACGCCGCCTGCGCGGGCAGGAACGGGATGCGCCAGGACTCCGGCGCATCGCCGACCAGCAGCACCAGGCTGCGCTCCGGCTGCGGCATCGGCGGCGCCTGCACCCGGAACGCCTCGCGCGCCCAGCGCTCGTGCCCCCACTCGCCCCAGCCGTACAGCGCAAAGGCCGCACAGGCGATCAGGGTCCAACGCGCCGCCGGCGCGGCGATGCGCGCCGGCAACAGCCGCCGCAACCCCACCCACAGCAGCAGCGGCGCCAGCAGCTCCGGCACCACCAGGTAGCGCTGGATGCTGAAGGCCGCCTGCCAGGCGAGGAAGGCCACCACCACGAACACCAGCACCGCACGCCACGCCGGCGCGACCACCTCCGCCGGCGCGCAGGCGCGCGGACGCCGCAGCGCCCAGCGCAGCAGCGCCACCAGGCCCAGCAGGTACAGCAGCGGCCACACCAGTTGCCGCAGGCGCACCTCGCTGACCCGGTTCGGCGCCAACGAAAACTGCAGCGGCCAGGTCAGCCACTCCCACAGCGTCTTCGGCAACCAGCGCGTGTCGCTGACCGCCACCGGCTGCGCCAGCGGCGCCAGGAAGTGACTGTTAAATTGCGGGAACAGCGGATTGCCGAAGGTCTGCCAGACCCGCAGCAGCCACGGCCCGGCCAGCAGTGCGAAGCTGAGCACCGTCACCGCGGTCAGCACCGCGGCACCGCCGATCCGCTGCCGCGGGCGCCCGCCGGCGACCAGCGCGGCCACGCCCAGGGCCAGCGCGAACAGCGCATTGGTCAGCTTGCAGGCCATCGCCAGCCCGAGCAGGGCGCCGGCCAGCGCCCACCAGCCCAGTGCCACGCCCTGTCCCGCGGCCTGCTGGCGGCGTTGCGCGTGCAGCGCGGCGAGCAGCGCGCCAAGCACTGGCAGCGCGCTGGTGTTGTCGCCCATGGTGCCGGCGAACTCGGACAGGAACGCGGCGCTGCACAGCCCGGCCAGCGCCAGCCACGGCACCAGCCGCGCACGGTCCAGCCGCGGATCCAGCACCTGCCAGACGATGCCGGCCAGCAGCAGGAACGCCAGCGCGTGCAGCACGCCCATCGCGAACCCGGCCAGCGGGGCAGGCAAGCCGACGAACAGCGCGTAATGCAGCACGTCCAGCAGCGGATTGAAGTAGCTCTGCATCTGCGCCGGCGCCAGGTCGATGCCGAGGCGGCCGTGCAGGACGGCGTAGCCGTTGTACAGGTGGTAGTTGCGCAGGTCCCAGTTGGCGTCCTGGCCCAGCCACAGCGACAGCAGGCCGCCCAGCACCGCGACCGCCACGCCGGCCGCGATCACGTTGCCGCGGCTGTGGAAAGCGAAGCGGCGATCCAGTGCGGCCAGCAGGCGCTGGCGGCGGGTCGGGCGCGGCATTGCCGCCGCAGCAAAGGTCGTGCTCATGCGGCGTCGCTCCGCTGCGCGCCCTGCGCGTCCACCGGCCAGGCCGGGATCGCCAGGTAGGCCAGGCGCTTGGCCTCGATGCGGCCGCGCGTGACCGTATCCAGGATCAACCCGCAGGCCAGCAGCAGCACGCCGAGCAGGACCAGCGCCGAACACAGGATCGCGGTGGGGAAACGCGGGACAAGGCCGGTCTGCAGGTAGGTCTGCAACAACGGCACCGCCAGCCCCAGCGCCAGCAGTACGCAGGCGCCAAAACCCAGCGAGAAGAACAGCAACGGTCGCTCGGCCTTGAACAGGCGCAGGATGGTCAAGAGGATGCGGGTGCCGTCGTGCCAGGTGCGCAGCTTGCTCTGCGATCCTTCCGGACGCGCGCCGTAGGCCGTGTCCACCTCCGCCACCGGCATGCGCAGTTGCAGCGCGTGCACCGCCAGTTCGGTCTCGGTCTCGAAGCCGGCGGCATGCGCGGGAAACGACTTCACGTAGCGCCGCGAGAACACCCGGTAGCCGGACAGCATGTCGTCGAAGCTGCGCCCGAACAGGAAGCCCACGCAGCGTGTCAGCAGCACGTTGCCGGTGCGATGGCCGGCGCGGTAGGCGGCCGCCGCGTCGCTGCGGCGCGCACCCACCACCATGTCCAGCCCGTCGCGCAGCAGCCGCTCGACCAGCGCCGGCGCCATCGCCGCATCGTAGGTCGCATCGCCGTCGACCAGCACGTAGACGTCGGCCTCGATGTCGGCGAACAGGCGCCGCACCACGTTGCCCTTGCCCTGCAGCGCGACCTCGCGCACCACCGCGCCGGCCGCCCGCGCCCGGGCAATGGTGGCGTCGCTGGAGTTGTTGTCGAACACGTGGACCTGCGCGCCGGGCAGATGCGTGGCGAAATCGGCCACCACCTGGCCGATGGTGGCCGCTTCGTTGTGGCACGGCACCAGCACCGCGATCCGCGGCGCGGCCGCGGGGCGATCGGAGGGGAAACTGGACATGGGCGGCGTGCGGTCCTGCGCGGCGGCGGAAAGGCGCGCCATCCTAGCTCAGTGCGGGCGCAGCACGATCGGCTGTTCCCACCAATCCTCGACGCTGCCGTCGCGGCCGTGCAGGCGCAGGCCCAGCCAGTGCGTGCCCGGGGCCAGGCCGCTGGCATCGAGGGTGGCGCGGAAGCCGATGTTCGGATGGTTGGGATCGGTAGAGATCTTCCAAAACTTCGTGACGTCGTAGAAGTCGCCGTAGTGCGCCTGCGCCGCGACCTTGCCGTCGAGCAGTACCTCGATCCGGTCGATTCCCACCCCGTCCTTGAACGCCCAGCCGGACACGTCGAAGCGGCGCCCGACGCTGGCGTCCACGTCCGGCGTATTGAACCAGGCCATCGCCGGCGTGGTGCAAGGCCCGCTCGCGCGCTGCGCCGGCAGCGCGAACAGCAGGAAGCGCTGGCTGCCGTGGTCGCTGGACACCACCCGCGGCGGCGGCAGCGGACCGACCAGGTCGCACACCGCGTGGTAGCGCTGCAGCAGCAGCCGGTACTTCATGTCGCTGGGTGAGAGCACCAGCAGCCGCGGACCGTCGCGGTGGCCGTCGCTGAGCAGGCCCCACTGCTGCAGTTGCGCGCTGCGTCCGTGCTTGTCGTTCAACGGATGCGGCAGCACCTGGATATTCGGATCGCGCAATTCGAAGCCGAGTTCGGCACCGACCTTGAAGTTGTCCGCCAGCACCTTGGTGCCGGGCGGCATGCTCGCCAGTTCGCGACGCACCGCGCCGGCCAGCGGCCGCCAGCCGGCGAAGTTGCGCGGGTAGTACTTGTCGCCGGCGGTGTGTTCGCGCACCGCCGGCACCGACACCGCCAGGTAGTAGCCGAACGCACCGACCAGGCCCAGCCCGGCCAGCAGCCAGGTGGCGCGGCGCAGCGGCTTGCTCCAGCCGTTGAGGATGACCGGCGTGGCGATCAGCAGCGCCAGATAGCCCGGCAGCGGCCAGTGGAAGCTGACCCGCTCGGCGTCGGTGAAGAACCCGAGCAGGAAGATGCCCAGCGTGGATACCCCACCGAGCAGGCCGAAATACCGCCACTGCACGCGCGTGCCGCTGCTGCCGCCGCGCGTGGCCATCAGCGCCACCTTGGTCATCGCCACCGCCAGCAGCGGCGTGACCAGCAGCAACTGGATCAGCAGGAAGGCGATGCCGGCGGGCTGGAAGCTCCAGGGATGGCGGTCGACCAACTGGAACTTGAGACCGGCCTCGCCGTTGTCCGCGTTCCAGGCCAGCAGCGGCAGCCAGGCGACCATGCCCAGCGCCAGCGCGACCCATACCTGCGGATCGCGCAGCATGCGCCGGCCCTGCGGGATCAGCAGCAGCGCGATCGCGCCGACGCCGATCACGCCGACGAAGCGGTAATGGCTCAGCGCGCCGATGACCAGGCCCAGCGCCAGCTCCACCGCGCTCAGCGCCTCGGTCTGGCGCAGCAGCCGCGCGGTGGCGTCGATGCACAGGATCGTCGCCAGCGCCATCGGCACGTCAGGCAGCGCCAGGATGCCCAGGGTGCCGGACAGCGGCATCAGCAAGGCCAGGCTGCCGGCGCGCCAGCCCGCCACTGCGCCGAACCAGCGCGTGGCGATGCGTGCGATCAGCCACGGCACGGCCGCACCCAGCAGCAGGAACGGCGCGCGCAGCGCCAGCAGGTGGTCGCCGCCGAGCGCCACGCCCAGCCGCGCCAGCCACGCGGTCAGCCCCGGCAGGTCAGAGTAGGCCAGCGCCAGGTGCTGGCCTTCCTGCCAATAGAATGCCTCGTCCACGAACAACGGCAGGCGCGCGGCGACCAGCAGTTTGGCGGCAGTGACGAGCGTCCACAGCACGATGAAGACGCTGCGTGCACGTTGTTCCCCTTGCATTGCCCGTAAACTCCCTGAAACCGTTGCGAGAATGCGATGCCTAGTCCGCCCCGCTTGCCGGAAATGCTAACCGATACGTTGCGCGAGGCGCTCACGCGCGCCCAGCAGCAGGTCAACGCGCTGGTCCTGGGCAAGCCGCAACAGGTGCGCATGGCGTTTGTCGCCCTGCTGTCCGGCGGACATCTGTTGATCGAGGACCTGCCCGGCCTGGGCAAGACCACGCTGGCGCATGCGCTGGCCGCGAGCCTGGGGCTGGGCTTCCAGCGCGTGCAGTTCACCTCCGATCTGCTGCCGGCCGATGTGCTCGGCGTGTCGGTGTACGACGCGCAGTCGCGCCAGTTCCAGTTCCATCCCGGCCCGGTGTTCACCCACGTGCTGCTCGCCGACGAGATCAATCGCGCGCCGCCGCGCACGCAGAGCGCGCTGCTGGAAGCGATGGCCGAACAGCAGGTCACCCTCGACGGCACCACCCATCCGCTGCCCTCGCCGTTCTTCGTGATCGCCACCCAGAACCCGGTGGACCTGTCGGGCACCTTCCCGCTGCCCGACTCGCAACTGGACCGCTTCCTGCTGCGGCTGGCCCTGGGCTATCCCAACGCCGAGGCCGAACGCGCGCTGCTCAGCGGCAGCGACCGCCGCGACCTGATCGCGCAGGCGCAGCCGCTGCTCGGCGAGGCCGACATGGCCACGCTGCGGCAGGGCGTGGAGCAGATCCATGCCAGCGAGGCGCTGGTCGGCTACGTGCAGGCGCTGCTGGCGCGCAGCCGCCAGCATCCGGGCGTACGCGTGGGCCTGTCGCCGCGCGCCGGCATCGCGCTGCTGCGCGCGGCCAAGGCGCATGCGCTGCTGCTCGGCCGTGGCCATGTGCTGCCCGAGGACGTGCAGGCGCTGTTCGTAGCCGTGGCCGAGCACCGCCTGGTGGCCGAGCAGGAATCGGCGTCCGGCCAGGCCCTGGCCAAGGCGATCCTGCACAGCGTCGCGGTGGACTGACACCGATGCCGGGCGGGCGGCGCGACTGGCGGCAGCGACTGGCGCAGTTGGCCGCGCCGCGCGCGCCGGAAGCGCTGCCGGTGCATCTGGACCGGCGCCGCATCTACATCCTGCCCACGCCGTTCGGCGGCTTCCTGGCGCTGCTGCTGGCGGCGATGCTGCTCGGCGCGCTGAACTACAACAACAATCCCGCGCTGCTGCTGGCGATGCTGCTCGGCGCGGCGGCGATGGCCAGCGCCATCGTCGCCCATCTGCAGTTGTCCGGACTGCGCCTGGAGGCGCTGTCGGCCGAGCCAGTCGCGGCCGGGCAACCGCTGCGCCTGCGGCTGGCATTGGCCACCGCCGACGGCCGCCGCCGCCGCGGCCTGCGCGTGCGCCACGGCGCCGCGCACACCTACCTCGACCTGCACCGCGACGATCGCAACGAGGCCGACCTGGAGGTGCCCACCGAGCGCCGCGGCTGGCTCGACCTGCAACGCATCCAGGTCTCCACCACCCAACCGCTGGGCCTGCTGCGCGCCTGGGCCTGGTTCTGGCCGGACACCCCGCTACTGGTCTACCCGCAACCGGAAGCCGACGGCCCGCCGCTGCCGGCCGGCGCCGGCACACCGACCCAGACCCGCCTGCACGCGCTCGGCGAGGAACTGCACCAACTGCGTCCCTACCGGGCCGGCGACGCGCCGCGGGCGATCGCCTGGAAGCACTCGGCGCGCCGCGACACCCTGCTGGTGCGCGAGTACGAACGCCCGATCGGCGTGGACGTGGTGCTGGACTGGCGCACGCTGCCGGCGTTGCCGCACGAACGCCGCATCGCGCGGCTGGCGCGCTGGGTCGAGGAAGCCGAGCGCGACGGCCGTCGCTACCGCCTGCTGCTACCGGGGCAGCCGGCGCTGGGGCCGGGCCGCGGGCCGCAGCACCGGCATCTGTGCCTGCGCGCGCTGGCGCTGCTGCCGCATGGCTGAGCCGCGCTCGCCGACGCTGCATGCCGCCAGCCGCGCCTGGGCACTGGGCGCGGCGCTGCTGGCCTTGCTGCCGCTGCTGCTGCAGTTGCCCGGCACCCTGGCCGGGCTGATCGCGCTGTCCGCCCTGCTGATCGGCGCCAGTTCGGCATGGCGGCCGCTGCCGGCGCTGCTGCGCCTGGTCCTGGTCGCCGTCATGCTCGCAGCGCTGTACTGGCAGGTCGGCCTGCGCTTCGGCCGCGATACCGGCTGCGCGTTGCTGGCGGCGATGCTGGCGATCAAGCCCTCGGAACTGAAGAGCCTGCGCGATGCGCGCAGCCTGCTCGGCTTCGCCCTGTTCGCGCCGTTCGCCGCCTTCCTGCTCGACCAGGGGCCGGTGACGATGGCGCTGGGGCTGGCCGCGGCGATCGCGGCGTTGCTGTGCATGCAGCGCCTGGCCGACCAGGAAGGGCACAGCGCGCGTCGTCCGTTGCGCGGGCAACTGCGCGGCGTCGGCCGCCTGCTGGCGCTGGGCCTGCCGCTGGCGCTGGCCGCGTTCTGGCTGTTCCCGCGCCTGGGTTCGCCGCTGTGGGGCGTGCCGGAACGTGCGCTGGGCCGGCCCGGCCTGTCGGACACGATGAGTCCGGGGCAGTGGCTGGACCTGTTGGCCGACGACACCCCGGCGTTGCGCGTGCAGTTCTTCGGCCCGGTGCCGGCGCCGGCGCAGCGCTACTGGCGCGGCCCGGTGCTGTGGGATTTCGATGGCCAGACCTGGCGTGCGCCGCGCGACAACGCCTTCGCGCCGGCACCGACGATCCAGCTCGCACCCGGCGGCTGGGACTACCAGCTCGAGGTGGAACCGACCGACCGCCGGCAACTGGTCGCCCTGGACCTGCCGCGGCAGGCGCCGCCCGGCACTCGGCTGACGGCCGACGCCGTGCTGCAGACCGAGCGCCCGCTCAGCGCCCTGACCCGCTGGCGGCTGCGGTCGGCACTGCCGCAGCGGGTCGAGCCCGATCTCGCGCCGGCGCAACGGCAGCGCGCGCTGGCGCTGCCGCCGGGCTACAACCCGCGCACCCTGGCGCTGGCCCGGCAGTGGCGGCAGCAGGCCGGTGCCGACGATGCGGCGATCGTCGCCCGCGCCCTGCAATGGATCCGCCGCGACTTCGCCTACACCCTGGAGACGCCGCCACCCGGCCGCGACGGCGTGGACGAGTTCCTGTTCCAGCAGAAGGCCGGGTTCTGCCAGCACTTCAGTTCGGCGTTCGTGGTGCTGATGCGCGGCGCCGGCATTCCCGCGCGCGTGGTCACCGGCTATGCCGGCGGCACCCGCAACACCTTCGGCGACTACTGGGTGGTGCGGCGCATGGATGCGCACGCCTGGGCCGAGGTGTGGCTGCCGCAACGCGGCTGGGTGCGGGTGGACCCGACCGCGGCGGTGGCGCCGGAGCGCATCTACGACACCCTGGAGGACCGGCTCGATGGCGGCGCCGGCGCGCAGGGCGGCGCCGGCGACTGGCGCTGGCGCGACCTCGCCGACTGGGCGCGGCGCGGCTGGAACGACCTGGTGCTGTCGTTCGATGCCAGCCGCCAGCAGCGTCTGCTCAGCCAGTTCGGCATCGCCCGCCTGGAACCCGGGCAACTGGTGGCGCTGTTCGCCGGAATCGCCGCGGTGCTGCTGGGTGCGATGGCCTGGTGGCTGGCCCGCGGCGAGCGCGTACGCGATCCGCTGCTACGGGCCTGGCGGGCGCTGGGCCGACGCTACGCCCGGCGCGGGCTGGGCCGCGACCCGCACGAACCGGCACTGGCCTGGGCAGCGCGCGTAGAGCGGGAAACCGGCGATGCGAGCCTGATTCCGCTCAGCCGGCGTTTCGCCGATGCGCGCTACGCTGGCGCTGATTCGGACAGCGCTTCATTGTTGCGCGACCTGCGCAGGCACCGTCCGCCCACTGGAGCATCCCGATGAAGATTCGCCTGCTGTTCCCCGTGATCGCTGCGTTGGCGCTCGGCGCCTGCGCCACCGCCCCCAAGCCGCTGCAGGGCCAGTTCGCGCCCGTCAGCCCGCGCGACTCGGTCGCCGGCCAGCAGGCCGGCGCACCGGTGCGCTGGGGCGGCAAGATCATCAAGACCACGCCCGGCCAGGGCCAGACCTGCTTCCAGATGCTGTCGCGTCCGCTCAATGCCAGCGGCCGCCCGGACAGCGATGCCGCCGACGCCAGCGATGGCCGCTTCATCGCCTGCCGCGCCGGCTTCTACGATCCGGCGGTGTTCGAGCCCGGCCGCGAGGTGACCTTCATCGGCCACGTGTCCGGCTACGACAACACCCGCATCGGCGACTACGACTACCGCCTGCCGAAGATGGACGCGGACGTGGTCTACCTGTGGCCGGTGGTGCGCCAGGTCGAAGTGGTGCCCGCCTACCCGTACGGCCCCTGGGGCGGCCCGTGGGGTCCGTGGGGCCCGCGCTGGGGCTGGTGGTAAGCCCTGCGTTTCTGCCGCAACGAAAGACGCCGCTGATCCCAGCGGCGTTTTTTTATACCTGCCGGTTGGCGCCGGCCGCGCGACTCAGGGCGTGCCGAAGCGTCCCAGCGGCGCACCGGCGAGCAGATGCAGGTGCAGATGGAACACGGTCTGCCCGGCGTGCTCGCGGCAGTTGATCACCACCCGGTAGCCGTCCTGGGCCAGGCCCTGTTCGCGCGCATAGCTGGCCGCAGCCAGCACCAGCCGGCCGACCAGGGTCGCCTGCTCCGGCGCCAGGTCGTCCAGGGTCGGAATCTCCACCTGCTTGGGGATGAAGAGCACATGCACCGGCGCCTGCGGCGCGATGTCCTTGAAGCCGAGCACGGCATCGTCCTCGTAGACGATGCTGGCCGGAATTTCGCGACGGATGATCTTGCCGAAGATGGTGTCCATGAAGCGCGCCCGGAACGAAAGAAGGGGCCGCCGTTATAGCCCAATTCGGCGTCGCGCCGCAGCCGCGTGCGGCGCTTACTCGCCGGCGCCGGCGCGCGGCACTTCGCTGCGGCTGCCGAAGGCGTGCGACAGCGTGCCGCGATCCACGTACTCCAGCTCGCCGCCGAGCGGCAGGCCCTGCGCCAGCCGGCTCGGCCGCACGCCGTGCTGGCGCGCCAACTGCGCCAGGTAATGCGCGGTGGCCTCGCCCTCGACCGTGGAGTTGGTGGCGATGATCAACTCGGCCACCTCGCCCTGCGCCAGCCGCGCGCCCAGCCGGTCCAGGCCCAGTTCGCGCGGGCCGATGCCGTCCAGCGGCGACAGCCGGCCCTGCAGGATGAAGTACAGCCCGCGGTAGCCGGTGGCGTGCTCGATCGCCAGGCGGTCGGCCGGCGATTCCACCGCACACAGCTGCTGGCGGTCGCGGGCGGGACTGGCGCAGATCGCGCAGACCTCGGTTTCGCTGAAATCACGGCACTGCGCGCAATGGCCGATGCGCTCGATCGCCTCGTGCAACCGCTCGGCCAGGCGCTGCCCGCCTTCGCGCTCGCGCTCGAGCACGTGGTAGGCCATGCGCTGCGCGGTCTTCTGGCCGACGCCAGGCAACACGCGGAACGCATCGATCAGTTGTTCGAGCAGCGGCGAGCTCATTGTGGTTGGGGATTCGGGAGTGGGGATTGGGGATTCGTAAAAGAGACATCGCTGCCACGCGATGTTCTTGTAGGAGCGGCTTCAGCCGCGAGGGGCGTTACCGATAATGCCCCTCGCGGCTGAAGCCGCTCCTACGCGGAGGAATTCACCGAAGCAGGAGAGGCAGCGCACTCGCGAAAAACCGCGAATCCCCAATCCCGAATCCCGGCCCCTCAGAACGGCAGCTTCATGCCCGGGGGGATCGGCATGCCGGCGGTGGCCGCGCCCATGCGCGCCTTGGACTCGGCATCGATCTTGTTGGACGCATCGTTGAAGGCGGCGGCGATCAGGTCCTCGGCCATTTCCTGGTCGGCGAGGATGCTCGGATCGATCCGCACCTTGCGGCACTCCTTGGCGCCGGTCAGGGTCACGTTGACCATGCCGCCGCCGGCGCTGCCGGTGACTTCCAGCTTGGCCAGTTCTTCCTGGGCGCGCTGCAGGTTTTCCTGCATCTTCTGCGCCTGTTGCATCAGTTGGGCGATATTGCCGCGCATCGTGGTTCACTCATCGTAGGGACGGATGGAATCGGGGACGACCCGCGCGCCTTGCTGCTGGATCAGCGTCTGCACCGCCGGGTCGTTCATGAACGCGGCCTCGGCCGCGTTCTGACGCTCGCCGCGTTGCCGGTGCGAGCGCTCATGCAGGGTTTCCGCATCGACCGCGATGCCGCTTTCGATGACGATCTTCGGCCGCTGGCCCAGCGCATCGGCCAGGGCCGCGGCCAGTTCGCCGAGCGAGCGCTCGGACTGCAGGTATTCGAAGCCCGGCGACAGCGACAGCCGCAGCACGCCCTCGGCATGGCTGACGAAGGCGGCATTGGCGGCGAGCTGCCGCGACGGGCCGTTCAGGCCGCAATCGGCGACCAGCTCCAGCCAGTCCTCGGCACTGTGCAGCGCACGCGGCGTGTCGGACACAGGGGCGTGGGTACGTGGCGGCGGTGCCAGCGGCGGCACCATCGCCATTTCCGGTTCGGCGGCGGCGACCGGGACCACCGCTGGCGCCGGCGTCGCGACGGGCGCGGACGGCGCCTGGCGTGCTGCTGGCGGATCCCAGGGCGGATCCAGCGGGGCCGCTGCGGCGGTGGGCGCAGCCGCCACGGGCGCAGCGGGAATCGGCGCCGGCGCGGCAACGGCAGACCGACGGGATGGACGA